>JBBDIO010000123.1:0-5474 GCA_040880365.1 Litorilinea sp. | reverse complement strand
GCGCCGCCACGCTGGAACAACTTACCGCCGCCCTGCACGCGGCAAGCGTGGGTCTGCGCGTGCTCGGCCCCGAACTCCTGCCACCCCGCGTGGGCGAGTTTTCTCCCGACGCCATCGAATCCGAGCAGACCGTCGAACCGCTGACCCCGCGCGAGATGGACGTGCTACAACTGTTGGCCCAGGGTTTGCCCAACAAATCTATCGCGCGCGAGCTGGCTGTCAGCGAACACACGGTCAAATTCCACATGAACAGCATTTTGAGCAAGCTGAACGCCCAAAGTCGCACCGAAGCGGTCGTCAACGCCGGGCGCGCGGGAATTATCCAGGTCTAGGCGCAGCGTTCGCATCTCCCCGACTCCCCTTTCCCCACAACCTTGCGCCTCGCTGGACCCGCCCTCTACCAATGGGTAGGGTGGCACCCACCGAATGGGCGAGGCTTCGCTGTGCCAACTCTGGCATACTCATAGGCGGCAGATCCGTCGTATGCAAGATATGAGTATCAGAAAGGCGCAAGTCTATGAACCAAACATTCAACCAACTATCCAACGCCATTGCCGACGCCGTCGCGGCGGTGGCAAGTAGTGTGGTCACCGTCCACGGTCGCAGACGGCGCGGTGCGTCGGGCGTAGTGTGGGCCACCAAAGGCGCAGGCGAGGGCGCAAGCGAAGGCCTGGTCGTCACCGCCAATCACGTTGTCGAACGCGAGGATAACATCACCGTAGTCACACCCGCTGGAGAAGAACGGACCGCGACCCTGGTGGGCCGCGACCCCGCAATTGACGTCGCGCTGCTGCGCGTCGAGCAGGCCGAACTCACCCCCGCCCAATGGACCGACCCCGGCGACCTCCGCGTTGGGCAGCTAGTGCTGGCAGTCGCCCGGCCCGATGGCACAGTCCAGGCTGCGCTCGGCGCGCTCGCCAGGGTGGGTGGTCCGTGGCAGCATCGGGGCGGCGGACGTTTCGACCTCTACCTGCACGCCGATGTGACCATGTACCCCGGCTATTCGGGCGGTGGCCTGCTCGCCGCCGATGGAACACTCGCCGGCATCAACAGCTCGGCGCTGGCTCGCGGCAAAAACCTGACCATCCCCGCATCTACGCTGCAAAAAAGTGTAGACGCGCTGCTCGCGCATGGGCACATCCCCCGCGCCTATCTGGGCGTGGGTGTCCAAACCGTACAGATCCAGTCGGGGCTAATTCCCGACCGCGACGCCGCCACCGCGCTCATGATCATGTCGGTAGAGGCAGACACACCCGCGGCGCAGGCCGGTCTGCTGCAAGGTGATATTCTCTACGCCCTGCACGAACAGAACCTGGATCATGTGGAAGATCTGCAACTGCTGCTGGCAGAAATCACCGCGCCGACTCCGGTCACCGCGCAGATTCTGCGCGGGGGCAACCGTCAGGCTCTGACTGTAGAATTGACTGTGCGCTAGCCGGTTCCCCAATTGGCATGGGGTGGGCGTGCTGCGCGCATACCCCATGCCGTTGTTTCGATCTTCGCGTTTATCCAATCCACAGTGCAGCACAGCCCACAACCCCCACATGCAGCGTCTGATC
Source organism: Litorilinea sp. (assembly GCA_040880365.1). Taxonomy (GTDB): domain Bacteria; phylum Chloroflexota; class Anaerolineae; order Caldilineales; family Caldilineaceae; genus JBBDIO01. The sequence goes on along the minus strand of JBBDIO010000123.1, from coordinate 3,915 downwards.
CACGCCCATACGCACCACAGCGGTATCACTCTGGCGCGTCAGACGCCCCCAATGATACGCCAGGTTCAGCCCGTCGATGAGCCAGTGACTCACCCAGACCGCGCCCCCAAATCCCGCGATCTCCCACCACGCGGCCTGTCCCCCCAGCGCGAACAGCGCCCCACCACTCACCGCTACCGTATAGATGCAACAATGCACCAATAGCGGCCCACTCGCCGCCCCGCGCAACTTACCTTCCGCCATCCACCGATTTTGCAAACACCAATCGCCAACCAAATGCCCGATAATCAACCATGAAAATGTGTCCACTGTCGGCCCGCTTCTTTGTCTCTTATGAAATTGTGTATCGTATAGAATCATGTTTGAATAAAACCATTCTTGGTATACTTGGCAGTGTTGCGAAGGGTGCAGATGCACGTGACCGGAAGGTATACTCAGGAATGTAACGCGGATTGTGCCTGCGCCCCGGCCGCGACAAAGCCCGGCGGCACCTTCCCAGTTTGGCATTCCAACCTGTACAACGCCTGTGCGGTAAAATACGCAAGAAATGTGCTATAGTTAACAGGTCTGTGCCCAGTTCCGCGGCAAAATGCAGTGGGCTTGCATAGCGGGCTTGCACACCAATTCAAAAAACAGGCGTACAGTCTCCCACAACTCCCAAAAGGGCGGTGAAGACCCGTGGCGAAACGCACGTATGATTCCACACCCACAACGACATCTGCGACAACATCTGCCAGTGCCGCGGATGACACGGCACTGGCGCGCCGGCTGGAAATTCTTCAGCAAATCCCCTTGCTAGCGCATATGAGCAGCAACGATTTGCGCCAAATGGTCGATGATCTGCGGCAGCGCACTTTTAGCCGCAACGACACCATCTTCCGCCAGGGCGATGAAAGCCGCGAACTGTATATTGTGCTCAAAGGCATTGTGCGGATTTTCAAAATCAGTCCCGGTGGGGGTGAGACCACAATCGAGCTATTCTCGACCCACGATGTCTTTGGCGAACTGGCGGCAATCGATAATCTGCCCCGTTCTGCCACCGCCCAATGCGTGGATAATGTCTCGCTGCTGGTGATCTCGCAGCAGCAATTCGACCACCATACCCGCACCCGACCTGGTCTGGCCTATGGCCTGGCCCACGTGCTATCACAAAAACTGCGCTGGACTTCTGCCTTTGCCGAATCCATCGCGCAATTTGATGCCGCAGGACGCCTGCTCCATTTTCTCATCCTCTATACACAACGCTATGGCAAACCCATCCGTGAAGGAATCGCCTACGAGCTCGAGCTGGGCCTGAGCCAATCCGATCTGGCTTCGATGGTAGGCGCACGCCGGGAATGGGTCAATCGCATCATGGGCGACTGGCGGCGACGGGGACTGGTAGACTATGACCGGGAAGTCATTCAGATTCTGGATATGCCCGCGGTGATCGCCGAGCGCGACAGCCGCACCGAGGCCAATCTGGGGGGCGGTGACTGGTAGACGGCACAGAGACGGCACAGGCAATTTGCACACACGATGCTGGCGCGGCAACAGTAGCGCACACCACTACGCCCCGTGATGATGTCGAACTGCCCCCCTGCAAATCAAATTGTGTGAATAAGTTCACGCGCCCCTTGTGCAATAATGTCTCGCCCTACAAACCCTACGCCCCCACAATCAATCTACACCACATGTTTGCACTTACATGTCTGGTGACCTGGATAAATTCGCGGCACGGGCTGCGCCACTGCGCGCGCCCCCACACTGAACAAAAGGATCCAAAATGCAACCATTCAAAGCTGCTCATCGACCTGCATTTGGCACCCGGTCGGCACAACTCTCAGTCTTACCGGCGCGCCTAACCGTGCGCAGGCTGCTGGCGAGTCTGCTCGGTGTTTGCGTGCTATGGTTCGCCACGATCCCGATTGCATATAGCCAGGAAACTGTGTATACCGCGCAAAGCCAGCAGTTGGCAGTGCTCAACCCTGTACAGGATACCTATGTCAGCAATATGGCCGCGACCACCAGCTTCGGGCAAGCGGCGGAACTGCGCCTGCAACAGCAACAGCTCAAAACCGTTGTGGAAGAACGCGTCATGCTCCAGTTTGATCTGGGTCAACTCCCCAAGGGCGCAATTATTCAACAGGCCGAACTGCGACTGTTCCAAAACGAAATCGCCGGCAGCATTCCCATTGCCCTCGACCGCATCGCCGCCCGCTGGGACGAATCCAGAGTCACCTGGAACACCCAGCCCGACACCGCCGCCTATTATGCCCAGGCGCTCACCTCCATGACCGCCGCCAGCTACGTCACATGGGATATCACAGAACTGGCGACAGAATGGCGTGATGCGCCTGCGACCACAGCCAATCATGGGGTGCTGTTGCGCTTTGGGCAAGGACAGGAACTATCGGCCTTTCGACGCTACGATAGCAGCACCGGCCCCAACCCGCCCGAACTGCGCATTCTCTACACACCTGCGCCGCTGGAAATTCCCGGCGATTCACCCGCCGTCGATTTGGAACCGAACTGCCTCCTCAACAATTCCCGCTATAAAGACGGCGCGAATTACACGTTCCGCGGGGCCGATAACACCTTGTCGGGCACCGTGATGATGATCCACGATGGCGAAATTCTTTATATGTGTGTCGGGGGCTTTGGCGACGCAAATCGCTTCTTTGGCATCTATATCGACCCCGCGCACGCCACCACGCGCCCGCCCCAGATCCCCGGCAAAGCACAAATTGGCCTGCGCGTCGATATCGCAACCGGCGAATTCCAGGCCGTGCGCGGCACGGGTGAAGAAGGCCGCCCCTGGGTGCGCGATGCATCCATCGACAACTGGCGCGCCGTCGCCGCCCCGCCGCCCCCATCCATCGGTACCATCAGTGCCGAATATGCAATTCCATTGGAGACGCTTGGCGTCCGCGGCGTGTGTGGTCAGCAAATCGGCCTGGCTGCCTATCACCAATCCAATGAAAAACCGGGCGATGACTACGGATGGCCGCGCCGGGTCGGCCCCAACAATCCCGCCTCGTGGGCGACCATCGCTCTACAAGACGTCACCTGCCCCATTCATGTCATCTGTACTACAACCAATGCGCCCTGCGCGCCGTCCGACGACGTAGCAGTTTTCGACGCCACCACAGGCGCAAGCTACGACGTAGGCGCAGATGGCTATCTGCTGGATCGGGATAGCATCCTGAATGGAGCTACCCTCTGGGCGCGCCACCACTTCACCGATGTTGAGCACCTCCAGGCCACGGTCTACCACACCAGCGGCGCGCCGCAAGTGGTCGGCGATGCTGAATTCTCGGCACCGCCGCTGGGCGAAATGGTCCTCTACGTCTCGCCCGCAACACCACTCATGACATTCGACATCGACATGAGTACCCAATGGCGCGTGGAGGACGATCCCGTATACAGCGCGTGGCTGCTGGAAAACCTGCAAGCCGCGTCCCAATATCTCTATCGCTATAGCAACAGCCAGGTCGCCCTGGGCAAAATCACAATCAACCAGGACGGCGCAGGCTGGCAGGCCGCCGATATTCGGCTCCATGCCCACAACCACATGCGGCCCAATGCCATCCTGGGCGGGGTGAATCCTGTCCCCCTGCCCGACCCCGACAATGACCAACTGCCCGCCGAAATCACCGGCGAAATCGTCTACTATCCCGGCAATGTGCGCATCGGCGCGGCCTGGAACCGCTACAACCTGCCCGCGCCCAGCGCAGGCTTCCCGGTTGATGTAGGCGAAGACTGGGCAATGGTGCTGGCCCACGAAATGGGCCACTACCTGCTCTATCTGCGCGACACCTATTTCCGTATCGGACCCGACGATACCATTGTCAATGTCTATTCCTGTGTCGGCAGCGCAATGGGGTGGGTCTACTTCCCCGAAAATCACGGCTTTGTCTATGACCCCACCGATTG
>JBBDIO010000122.1:0-5485 GCA_040880365.1 Litorilinea sp. | reverse complement strand
TAACCTACCCCGTGATGTCCACTTCCTTGCCCGACGCCGCCGAACGCAGTATGCCATCGACAATGCGCACGCTGGTCAGGGCCTGGTGCGGCGTGACGATCTGGGCATTTTCGGCGCCCGCCAAATAGCCGACCAGATTTTCAACCAGGCGCGGATAGGAACCAACCGCGTCCTGGGGCGCTTCGGTCTGGATGGTGACGGGCTGGTTATTCAGGTTGGTATACAGCTCGATGTTGTCGCGGTTGCCTACATAGACGCTGCCCTCGGTGCCATACAGCTCGGTATAGAACTGTTCGGGAAAGTGGCTGGCCCAGGCAACCTGAAACTGCATAACCGCGCCATTTTCAAAGCGCACATAGGCCCAGGTCAGATCATCGACATCGAAGCGCGCGTCTTCGCTGGGCGCGTGGATATCGCTGCCCCAGCCGCCCAGACCCAGGCCGCGCGGGCCAAACTTGGCAAAGGTCGAGCCGCTCACGGTGACCGGTTGCGGATAGCCCATCAGATACAGCGCGCGATCCAGGGCGTGGACGCCAATATCCAGCAGGCTGCCGCCGCCCGCCAAATCCTTGTTGGTGAACCAACTGCCATAGCCGGGGATGCCGCTGCGCCGCTGCCAGACCGTGCGCGCGGCATAGATTTCGCCCAGGAAACCGGCATCCACATGGGCTTTGCAGGCGCGCATGGGGCCAGACCAGCGATAGTGGGTGCCCACGGTCAGGGTGCGATTCACCGCTTCGGCGCGGGCATAGACCTCTTTTGCGCCGTCCAGGGTCAGCGCCAGCGGCTTTTCGCACAACACATGCGCGCCCGCATCCAGCGCCGCCAGGGTCATGGGCTGGTGAAAGATATTGGGGGTGGCGATTACGACAATATCGGGCTGGATCTGCGCCAGCATTTCCGCATAGTCGCTAAATACACCGTCGATCCCGGCCTCGTCGGCGACTTTCTGGGCGCGTGCCCGGTTCACATCGCAGATGGCGACCGTGTCTACATTTGCCACACGCTGGAATGCGGGAATGTGTCCGCGCTGGACGATGGCGCCCGCGCCGATAAAGCCGACACGCCAGCTTTTGCTTGCCGCAGAACTTGCCGCAGAACTCGCAGCACTATTCCCTGTAGAATCCGATTGATTTGGCATGGTCTCCTCACTCTGGGTAGGTTGTTGGCTATACGGCTGGTTTCGAGACGGGTGTGCGGCTAATCCGGGCGTCGCACCTCATCGTCGAACAGAATCACATGCACATATTTCGGCCCATGCACGCCCAATGTCAGGTTCATTTCAATATCTGCCGATTTGCTGGGGCCACTAATCATGCTCACATTGGCTCGATTGCGGAAAAAGTGTTCCAACTCACCCGCCTGACGCCGTTCACGCAGCCAGTCTTCCGCGGTCGGGTAGAGCCGGCTGAAGGGCACCAGCCCAATATGGCGGATGGGCAACAGGCTGGCGGCGCGTGACGTGCCCACGCCCGAAGTCACCAGCATGGAGCCGGTGGCGGCAAAGGCGGCCACCACACCCGTCAGACCATAGCGAATGTGGCGCACGCGGTCGCGCACAGCCGGGTCGCGCAGATCGGGGGGCGCGACCGGCTCCAGTTCGAGATCGGCAAGGGCGGTTTCCAGCCCCGGAATGGGCAGCGCGCCCGCATCCCAGGTCAGAATCTGGCGCGCCTGTTCAGTGCCCACAATCGCGCCCTTGCGGGTCTGTTCTTCCTCTTGCATCCACCCCAACAGGCGATTGATCAGCGCGAGCCGGGCTTCGGTGGGCGTCTCCAGCACTTCAAATGTGCCATAGAGCTTCTGTAACTCTGCGCCAAAGCGTTCCGCCAATTCTACGGGGCTGCCGCTGGCCTGGGTCACGGTCATGCGCGTGGCCGCGGTAAGCGGTTCCACCCGTCGCGGGGGAAAGCGCAGATCCGACCGTTCCAGCGTCGCGCGCAGTTTCTGTAAAAGTTCGTCGCGTGTGTTCATGCGAATTCCGGTTTCGCTTTACTTTGGTGTCTTACTTTGGTGTCGAATCATGCAATGTCGAATCGTGCAGTGTCGGTTCACTTTTGGCCTGGGCGGTCTGTATCTGTGCGCGGTGCAGAGGGCGGATCGACCTGCATCCGGCCTCTGGTTTTGCGCAATTTGACGCGCGCGGCCCACTGTTCGCGAAAGCTCTTTTTGGCAAAAGCCGGAAAATTGCGGCTGTTGGTCCAGCCCGAAAACGGAGGCGGCATGGCCTTAATGGTCCCGCCACTCAACGCCGCCAGCAGATTGCTGCCAAAGCTGGCGACTTTGCCCGCAGCTTCATAGCGGCCTCGGCTTTGCATGGTCTGCACAAAGCCCAGCATGGCGGTGCGGTCAAAGATCGAGGCGTCGCCCTCCTGCACATAGTCGTTGCGCAGATCCAGCAACAGGCGCGGCAGGTCGATCTTCACGGGGCAGGCATCGCGACACGCGCCGCACAGGCTGCTGGCATGGGGCAGCTTCTGGGGGTCGGTGATATGCGCGGGCAACAATGGGCTGATCACCGCGCCAATCGGACCACTATAGGTGCTGCCATAGGCGTGCCCGCCAATTTCCCGATAGACCGGGCAGACATTGAGACACGCGCCACAGCGAATACACATGAGCGCCTCGCCATAGTTGCGCGCCAGCATATCGCTGCGCCCGTTATCCAGCAGCACTACATGAAACTCTTCGGGACCATCGGGATCGCCCGGTCGGCGTGGCCCGCTGGTGAGCGAAAGATAGACAGTACACTGTTGGCCTGTGGAACTGCGACACAATGCCTGATATTGGAGAAACGCATCTTCTACGGTGGGCACCAGTTTTTCGATGCCCATAATCGCCACATAGACCTTGGGCATCCCGCTCACCATGCGCCCATTGCCCTCGTTGGTCACAATGCAGACTGTGCCCGTTTCGGCGATGCCAAAGTTGCAGCCACTGATGCCCATTTCCGAAGTCAGAAACTCCTGGCGCAGCCGCATACGCGCCACATTACACATAATTTCCGGGTCGAGCGTGGGCGGCATGTCCAGCTTTTCCTGCAAAATCTGGCTAATGTCTTCCAGGCGGCGGTGGACGACCGGGGCCACAATGTGGCTGGGCGGTTCGTTGGCAAGCTGGATGATATATTCACCCAGATCGGTTTCGATGGGCACCATGCCCGCAGCTTCCAGCGCACGGTTCAGGTGGATTTCCTCGGTTGCCATCGATTTGGCCTTGGTGACCTTGCGCACATTGTGCTGTCGGGCCAGCTCCAGCACAATCTGATTGGCTTCTTCGGCATCTTTGGCCCAATGTACATGCCCACCGTTGGCGATGACCGCGGTTTCAAACTGTTCCAGCAGGTCGGGCCAGTTGCGCAGCACATACTCTTTCATCTGGCGGGTCTGGTCGCGCAGTTCTTCGCCTTCTATCGCGCCCATCGCACCGACGCGCGCCGAACTGAGGCGTATGGTAGAGCGACTGAGCGCAGTGCGCAGATTTTTGTTGCCCAATGCGGTCGCCACCCGCTTGTCGTAGGGGGCGTAGAGATCGATGGGCGAACGCGTGGGCGCGTTGGCAGGTGTGGTGGCAGGCGTGGTGGCAGGCGTGGTGGCAGGCGTGCGGGTCGGTGTGTTTATGGGTATTTTTGTAGGTGTAGTCATAGGTTTTGGCTATCCTCCCTGCCAGCGTCGGGGGCGGGCGGCGGGCAGGGGCGCAGTCGGCTGTTCGGCAGGCGCATCTGCGCTTTGGGCTACCTGATTGTTGAGGATTTCGGCAATGTGCACCGCGCGGCAGTGTTGCGCCTGACGGCTCAACAGCCCGTTGATATGGGTCATGCAGCTCACATCGTTGAGCGCGACCACATCGGCTTCGCTCTGTGCCAGATTGATGCACTTGCGCTGGCCCATTGCCGTGCTGATGCCTGCATTTTTGACCGAGAACAGCCCGCCAAAGCCGCAACATTCGTCGGCGCCCGCCAATTCCACCAGGTCGGCGTCCTGCACAGTTTCCAGGAGGGCGCGCGGTTGGGCGTCGATGTGCAGCTCGCGCAGGAGATGGCAGCAGGCGTGATAGGTCACTCTGCCGTTGAAATCGGCGCCCGTATCGGTCACGCCCAGCACATCGACCAGAAATTCGGTCAGCTCGAAGGTCACTGCGGCCACACGTTCGGCGCGATGGCGGTCGGCGGCGTTGGCTACATCTTCAAAGAGCGCATCGGCATAAAAATGCGCGGTCATGGTGGTGCAACTGCCACTAGGCGCGACAATGGCATCGATCTTGCCTGCGCGCACCAGCGGTTCGAACACATCGAGAAAGCGGCGGGCCAGCACCCGCGCCTCATCGCGAAATCCGGCGTTGAAGGCCGGTTGTCCGCAACAGGTCTGTTCTTCGGGAAAGATGACTTCCACGCCGTGGCGTTCCAGCAGTTCCACGGTTGCCATCCCCACCTGGGGATAGAGCATATCCACCATACAGGTAACAAAGAGCGCCACCCGGCGGGGTCGTTCGCTAAACGTTTTGCGTTGGATCATAGCAGAAATTGTTCGCTTCTATGCGGCAAAGCCGACGCCGCGCTGATTATCCGACAGCCAGACTTTTTAGGGTCAGGATAGTGTAACGGTCGCATGACTGGGCCGTGTGATTGTAGCGTAGACATCCCGATTTCAGACATCTTCAGCATAAAGACGGTATCCCAGACAAGATACTTCATTATCGCATGTCCCCAATCAATCATCCAATCGTTGGAGAGAATTGTGTTCAGGCATATTGATGCGCGTGCGCTCACAGGGGAAGGATGCCTGATTCAGAACGCGCGTTCTGTGTGTCGGGAATTTTGACAGCGGGTGGATAATCGACGTACAATAGAATCAAAGTCTGAGTCGTGCTTACTCAGGCGGCTGTGTGGATTGGGTCTGCGCACAAGCCGTTCGCACTTCGGCCCGCTGGAGGAAGGCAATCACCATGTATCAACAGATTACACTCGTAGGGAATTTGGGGAACGATCCCGAGATGCGATATACACCCAGCGGCGTGCCAGTGACGAATTTTAATGTTGCTGTGAGCAGACGCTGGACGGGGCAGGATGGACAGTCACAGGAAAAGACCACCTGGTTTCGCGTCACGGCATGGCGGCGTCAGGCCGAGTTGGCAAGCCAATATCTCACCAAGGGCCGTCAGGTTCTGGTCGTCGGGGAAGTTGAAGAAGCCGAAGTCTGGACGGATCGAGAAGGCAATGCCCGTGCATCGTTGAATGTCACTGCCAATTCTATTCAGTTTTTGGGGAGTCGCAGCGACGGTAGTGGCGGTGGCAGTGGCAACTATAACAATGAATCCGGCGGCAATGCTGGCGGGAACGCGGGGAATAGCGGCAACGCAGGGAACGGTGGCAACAGTGGCGGCAACGTCACCGAGGAAGATATCCCGTTCTAGACGGTTTGGGGGCGGTTCGCCCTGTAAAGTTGAAAAGTGTTGCCCACGGGTGCGCCGTCCACATGCGGATAGC
>JBBDIO010000121.1:0-5498 GCA_040880365.1 Litorilinea sp. | reverse complement strand
ACCGCGACGAAAACCGCCACCAGCCCATAGGCCTGCGGTGGGACTGGGCGCTTGGGCACCAGCGCGCGCCAGCCCAGGCTCAACAACAACGCCAGCGCCGGGCCGGCAATCAACGCCAGCCGCGCCTGTTCGCCAAAAGAGATGGTGCGCGCCCAATAGATAGTCGCAATCACCACACCCACCAGCCAGATGAGCGCCGGGCCGACGCGCATCCGCCAGGCCGTGGTCGAGGCGCGTCCCAGCGCGACCACCAGCCCCAGCGCGCAGATCAGGCAAAACCACTTCCAAAACGCAAAGAAGGGTTCGGGCGCAAAAATTGATACAAAGACGCCCCAATAGGAATAGAACAGCCAATCCAGATTGCGCAGCAGTTCGCCCCAGGGCAGCGCATCTTCGCGCTCGATGGTGGAGATCACCTCGCCCAGGCGCGTCCAGGGAATCAGTTCGCCATAGAGATAGAGATTGCGGAAATACCAATAGCCCGCCACCGCCAGCGCGCTCACCACCGCCACGCCCGTGCCCAGCGCCAGCCTGCGCCACGCATGGCGATAGGCGAACACCAGCGCCGCGGCCACCGGAAAAATCAGCACCAGCACGTTGTATTTAATCAGCGCGGCCGCGCCTGCGACCAGCCCCAACGCGACCCAGCGCCAAAGCGAACTCTGGGGATGCCGCGCCAAAACAGTCGTCAGCCACATGACCCACACCGCGCCCATAATCGCCCAACTATCATTCGTCACCGTGGTGGAGATAAACAGAAACAGCGGATTGAGCGCAAAGAGCATGACCACCGCCAGCCCAAAGCCACCCATGCCGCCCGTATCATCTTCCGGCAGGTTTGCGCCCACGCGATAGAGCACGGTACGCGTCCACAGCCACGCGCCCACCACTGCCAACGCGCCGCCCAGCAGCGACAGCAGACGCGCAATCCACTGGCTGGCAACCAGCCCCGGCGGCGGATTGGGCAGATCCAGCGACCAGCGATTGCTCAATGTGCCAAAGTAGACATTTTCCTGGGCGCGCACATGCGTATCCCACTCGGCATAGTCCCAGGGCAGCGTGAGCGCGGCGGCCACCAGATAGTAGAGGGGTGGATGTTGCACCAGTTGATAGGAGAAAATCGCGGCTTCCGGCTCGATGCGCGGTAAATCGCCGGTGCTGCGCAGATAATTCACATAGTTCTGATGGGGAATGGAATCGAACCCCTCTAGCGGGGGCACGACCTGGAGATAGACCACCGCCACGGCCAGATAGATCCCCACCGCCACAAACAAGGGGCGCGCCCAGACCAGAAACTGCCTCAACCACATACGTTATTGCGTCCCATCTGCCAGATGCGCATAGCGTTTGGGCACATCCCACGGCAGATCCAAAGGGGCGACCTGCGCCCGCCAATTGTCAACTGCGCGCCATTGCCGCTGGATTGCCTGGCGCTTGCGCCACATAGGTGCAGAGTGGGCCAGCCCGGCCAGTCGTCCGCGCACCGAAGCCAGATCGCGCCGCCGCAGCAAACCATAGCCCGCGGCCAGCCCATCATAGCCCAGCATCACAGGCAGCAGCCCGGCAAACCAGGGGTTGGGATAGTTCTTGATGATTGTCCACATCTTATTGCGCGCCAGCAGATAGCGTTTGAAGGGCGAGCCGTCGCCCAGCGTGGCCGAATGGGCGTGGAGCACCCGCGCGTCGGGTTGCAGCAGACAGCCATAGCCCGCCAGCCGCGCCCGCCACGCCAGATCCACATCTTCCATATACGCGAAAAAGTCGTCGTCGAAGCCGCCCAGCGTCTCGAACATGGCACGGTCATAGAGCGCCGCGCCGCCGCACGGGCCAAAGATCGGGCGCGGGGTATTATCCGCCGGATCATCGAGCGCGCCGCCCTGCCAATCCCAGGCGATGCCCGCCCAATCCAGCGCAATGCCCGCCGAATCGATCTGCGCGGGGCGATGCGCGCGCAGCAGCTTCGAGGCGATCATGCCCACCTGGCGATCCCCCCCGCGCCGCGCCTGTTCCAGACCGCCCAGCAGCCGCTCCAGCCAGTCGGCATAGGGGCGGGTATCGTTGTTGAGCATGACCAGATTGGGCGCAGCGGCGGCGCGGCTGCCCTGGTTACACGCGGGCGCAAAGCCGCGGTTGCGGGTATTGTGGATCACCTGAATATCCAGCCCGCGCGCGCGCGCTAGCGTTTCGGCCTGGGTCGTAGAACCATCGTGCGAAGCATTGTCTACCAACACCAGCTCGAAATCGCGCACAGTCTGCGCGGCCAGATGCTCTACCAGCGGCACCATGTGCGCGCCGCCGTTGTAGTTGAGCACCACTAATGTAGCAACAGGTAATCTCCGGCTGTAAACCGGAAGATTTGCATCGACCGCATCTACCAATTCTTTATGTTCACCTTCTAAACCGATATTCACACTAACGCTTCTGCATCACAACCAGATCGTGATAATTCCCGATATAGCCTGGGATGATGCCAACGATATCAAACCACCTTGTCCATAATTGGTTTATATACTCGTGGGTATGATAAGTGTTGCGGTAATACTCCGCTTCCACCACATCATCCAGATCAGTATTAACACCAATATCCATGAATCCGTCGGACATCCACTGATCATACGTAGGTTGTGTAAGGTGTGGAATCCGGCAGATAGCCTGTTCGCTATGCACACTCATCAATAAGGTCGCGCCCGGTGATGCGATTCGCGCCAATTCGGCTAACCAGGCAACTTCCATCTGCGGTGTAAGGTGAGTAAAGACTGAAATACCGAAAATCAGGTCAAATTGCTCCGATGCGAGAGCGGTAGGTGGGGAGAGCGGCACAGATTGAAAATTGCCAAATAAAAGATTCTCTTGACACCAACTAATATTATCTGCATCAATATCGATGCCTGTCACGCTAGTGGAGGTAAGTCCATTCAAGTACCGCATGACACGCCCACAGCCACATCCCCAGTCGAGTATATGGTTATAGTCTCCAAAATTCTTAGAGAAAAATTGTTGCAACACATCCTGTAATTTTGTATAGGAGGTAAAACCTTCAGTCAGAAATTGATTTTCATCGGTACCGCCATGTACACGTTTCCGTCTTTTCGGTTCGGGAATGGGTACTTCCTGATTGACTTTGTTATCCAAAAAGTAATAATTATGCTGTCGATGAAATGGTTGATTGGTTGCTACATCAATATATTGAACGGTGGCAATACCATCCAAAAAGACATTTTCATAGTCAATTTCTAATACACACTGATATCCACTGTAAGTTGAGTTGGGCCAAAACCAATACATACTGCCAATATCTTCTCGATTCACGCCTTGCTGGGTGGGCTTAACTACATAGTCATTGACCTTGAATACAATCCGCTCAATATCACCTTTATATGGCAAAGCCCAGCCAAAAAATTCGAGATTGCCATCCTGGTATTTGAATTGATCCAGGGACCAGGGCATCCCAACGATTGAGGTACGCAGTCGATTGCCAAAAGCTTCGTGGGAATCTACAGACTTTCTCCAATTCCTCACCTGGTCTAAGAATTTATTGAGCATTGACTATCTACCTGCTTTCTGTACCAATAATAGGCGCAATTGGTATTGATCTAATTTTGTCACCTTTAAGCTGCGGGCTGTTTCGCCCATACAGAAATCTCGCTCCTCAGCCGCGGGTGGCGATTAACGTCAACGCCGGGCCATGTACATGATCGAGCTGCTCGAAATTTATCTGGATCTGCGAAAAGCCAAAATGCGCCAGGCTTTCCAGTAACTGCGCCCGCGTCAGCCAGTGGGTATAGTGGCTGCTCCCGCCGCAAAAGTCCGACCGATCCAACGCTGCGGCATAGTCGTGACGGTGGAGTTCATGCGCAAAGCCACCCTGCACCTGGGTAATTGGTGGCGAAAACGTGGACGCCAGCCGGGGATTGGCCTGGATAATCGCCGCATCGTAATAGTGAGTCCAGATAAAGACCCGATCCGCCACCTGGGAGATCAGCTCGATTAGCTCTACCGGGTTGCGCATATGATAGAGCACACCGCTGGCAATGCACAGATCCACACGCGGCGGCGTGGCGCGCAGATATTCTACAAAATCGCCACAGAGAAAGCGGGTGCGCGTCAGCCCTACCAGCTCTTTGATCACCAGGCATTTGAGATAGGCTCGCGTATTGGCTTCTACCGCGGTAATCGCCTTTGCGCCAGCCTGTTCCAGTATATAGGTGTGCCCGGCCTCCAGCGGCCCCAGTTCCAGCACAGTCTGATCGGCGACCCCGCCCAATGCTTTCAGCGCCCAATGCATGCGAAAATCTTCGAACAATTTGATTGTGCCCGCCTGCACCTGCTGGAAGGGCGCGGGCAATTCCGATGACCATTCACCTTTGAAAATATCAATCGCGTTTTGCGCCGTGGGGGCAGATGTAACATACGCCTCCAGAATCGACCGCTGCCCGATGGCCGCAGATGTGGCCGCAGATGTGGCCGCAGACGTCGCAGTCGGCGCAACCAGACCGCGCAATAAAGTTAACGGGCGTTCGATGGCGCGCGGCCAATGACGATCTGGCATAACAGTTCCTTTATCCCCAATAGGCCGATCCAAGACCGGCGCATAGTCCCCATAAATTGATGCCTACCAAAAGGCCCAGCAGCAGGACGACACCCAGCCCGCGATGACTTCCACGACCCGCGCCCAGCCACTGGCTCCACCCCCACGCGACCCACAGCACGGGCGCGGCCACTGCCGGATAGAAAAAACGCCCCTGCGGCTGCATCACTGTCAGATTAAACCCAATAAACAGGATGAACACAAACCCACAGGCAGCCAGACACAGCCAGAGTATCTGCCAAAACATCGGGCCGCGCCTCGCCTCGCGTATGCGATCGAGCGCGCGCCCCGCGCGCGCCACCCCATAGACAACGCCCCCCAGCCCCACCGCCCAGATGGCATCCAGCGCCCAGGGCAGCGGCCTGGGGACAGGCACATTGACCCAGCCAAACCGCCCCCAGAAGGAGGCATGGGTCATGGGCGCCAGCCCCCAAAGATGCTCCAGCGTGGCATAGTCCGGACGAATGCCGCCCGTGTGGGGCGCATTGAGCAAGCGCGCCGCAAAATCGGGCCAGATCAGCCCCACCAGCACCGGCACCATGCACAACGCCGCCAGCCAGGTCGCCAGATCGCCACCCGTCTGCGCGCCGCTGCGCAGGCCGCGCCGCCAGCGATCCAGCAACAGCAAACCCGCCAGGGGCAGCACAAACCAGGCCGTCATCTTGACCACCAGCGTCAACGAGGCGGCCAGCCCCGCGAGCAGCCAGGCCCGGCGCACGCCCGCATCGGGCGCATCGGGCGCATAGATCACGCGCGCCAGCGTCCACAGGCCCAGCGCACCCGCCAGATTCGCCAGTCCATCGTTGGTGATATATGCGTGCAGAAAGGTGAATTGGGGAATAAAGGCCAGCAGCCCCGCGGCCAGTTCGGGCAGGCCGGACGTGGTGGGAAATGCCAGCCGCGCCAGCGC
>JBBDIO010000120.1:0-5507 GCA_040880365.1 Litorilinea sp. | reverse complement strand
TATCAGCATCCTCGATAGCGAAGGGCTGGCAGAAGTCGCAGAGTCATAAAGCAGATTTGCAGGATGGTGTGGTGCATTTTAGCGTGAGCAATTGACAATTGGCGAAAAGCTCTGTAGAATCATTCCAGAAAACAATTGTGCAATGCGTAACAGATGAACTTGCGCGCACAATCGGTTGGATACGCTAGGTTGAAGGCCAGAGGTTGCGCCGGGTGAAAATGCACTGGAGGATAATTCCTCCGCAGTTGTGCGCAATTTTGCCCGCCGGTCGAGCTTGTGAATGGATCTAGAGTCATTTAACCCTACACCACTGTTCCTTACCTTTACTAGGAGGTTTTCTACATGACGCATGTGATTTTTGATTTGTGCATCCGCGACGGGGCGTGCGTGGAAGTGTGCCCTGTGGAATGCATTATTCCCGGTCAGCCCGAAGACGAATGGCCCTGGTACTACATCGATCCCGATACGTGCATCGACTGTGGCGCGTGTGTGCCCGAATGCCCGGTCGAGGCCATTTTGCCCGAGGAAGATCTGCCCGAAGATCAGGCTTATACGACGGAGCTGAACGCGCTGTTCTTCACCGAAGGACCTGGCTACGCCGCGTTGGAGATGAGCTAGATCCGCGCGTTTGTCATCAAAACCTCTGCCGCGCGGCAGAGGTTTTTCTTTTTCTGCCCTGTGTAGCGACTGCGTAGCGACTGTGCAGCGACTGTGCAGCGACTGTGCAGCAGTTGGCGTTTTCTGCTGGCACAGCGCCCTCACACGCTCGCGCGCTGGATAATCGACAGGGCGATGTCGGATAAAGACCCTATAATAAGTCAGTGCGAAGGAGTATTGGCATGACTGAAGCAGAACGCCTGCCCGGTCCAGATTGGACCGAAGTCAAGCGGGTCATGGTGATTATGGCCCACCCGGACGATCCCGATTTTTCGTGCTCGGGCACAATTGCCCAAATGGCGCGCAAGGGGATCGAAGTTACCTATATGATTTTGACCAATGGCGACAAAGGCAACCACAATCCCGAAATCACGCGCAATCAACTGATTGCCATGCGCAAAATCGAACAACGCGCGGCTGCTGAGCTGTGCGGCGTCAAAGCCGTGTTGTTTATGGGCCAGGAAGATGGTTTTTTGCGTCCAACGCCTGAACTTCGCGAACGCGTGACCCGTGAGATTCGGCGGATTCGCCCCGAGCTGATTATCTGCCCCCATCCGGCGCGTTATTTCGGGGGACTTGGTTATATCAACCACCCCGATCACCGCAATGCCGGGCTGGTTGCGCTGGAAGCCATTTTCCCCGCGACCGACAACCCCATGTTCTATCCCGAAATGGCAGATGAGGGGTATTTGCCGCATAAGATTAGCTATCTGTATATCACCGGCGATGAAGAACCAAACGTGGAGATTGATATCACCGAAGATATCAATACCAAGATTAAGGCGATTCTTTGCCATACCAGCCAGATTCCTGAACCTAAAAAAGCGCCTGCCCTGTGGAAAGAACACTGGGGCAGCAAGCAGGAAGACGGCAGTATGCGCTATACGGAACGCTTTAAGTGCATGACTTTTCGTTAAAAAACTTGTAACGGTGTGATCAAAAAGGGGGGTGAGCCAAATGGCTCACCCCCCTTTTTGATGTGCGTGCAGAAATCAGTTATTCGATTTCCGACATCAGTTCTTCTTCGGTCTCATTGGCAAAGGCAGTGAGATCGGCCAGTGTCGATTCGACCTCGGCACCCTGCATGATCTCGTTGAAGACTTCGGCGGTGCGGTTGCGCACGGCCGAATAGGAGATCAGCTGGGGTTCGTAGGTGGCATAGGCCAACAGGTCGAAGGCCTGACCATACTGTGCGTTTTCGGCGATGGTGTCTGCCAGGAATTCACCGGAAGCGGCACGGGTGGGGAAGTAGTTGCTGGCAACGTTCCACCGGGCCTGGATTTCGGGCGAGGTGTACCAGTCGACGAAGACCCACGCGGCCAGTTCGGCTTCGGGGGTCGTCACAGGAATCATAACATCGCCACCGTAGACATTCATGACCGGTTCGTCGGTGGTGTGGGGAATCGCGCTGACGCCCCATTCATCGGGTTCGTTGCCGGCTTCGGCAGCAATGGTTTCCACGTCGGCGCGATAGAAGGGCAGACCGGAGCTGGAACCCATGGCAAAGAGTGCGCGGCGGGCAGCAAATTCGGGCGAGGCCGGGCCATCGGTGTAGAAGTAGGCGCAGCCGTCGTCGTAAAGTTGCTTGAGGAAGGTCATGGCTTCGACCGTGGCTTCGCCGTCATAGACATAGCTCGTGCCGTCTTCGGCCAGGACATCGCCGCCGAAGGCATAGGTCCACGCGGCAACTGCCGAGGCGTCGTCGCGCAGGATAAAGCCACCGGTGCCGTCGCCATTGGCTTCTGTCGCGGCGCAGGCCATTTCGCGGAAGTCATCGGGGGTCACAGGCGGGCCATCGAAGCCCAGTTCTTCCAGCCAGCTTTGGTTATAGTACAGCACCTCGACCGAACGATTGGGCGGGAAGCCCAGGCGCTGGTTGTCGAAGACGGGATGCACGCTCTGGTCGAAGAAGCTGGGGAAGAAGTCGGCCCGTTCCTCGGCGGTCAGACCCCAGTGGGGATCGTCCACGAAGCGATTGAAATCGACCAGAGCGTCGTTCAGCTGATAGAAGGCCTGGTCGTTCTGATAGCCGACGATGATGTTGGCAGGCACTTCACCGGAGACAATGCTGGCATTCATCTTGTCGCGAATGTCATCATAGCCACCCTGGTTCTGTTCGTCTACCGTGATCCCACATTCGTTGCTCGCGTTGAATTCGCCGACCAGCTCGCTCAGGGCATCCTGGCGTGCGCCGCTGTGCTGGTGCCAGAAGACGACCGTCTGGCCGCGCGGGTCTACACCCGCCCATTCACCTTCGGTTGCCGGGGCACAGACACCGTCGTCGGCAACTGCATCTGTTGTCTCTGCGGCAGGTTCGGCCGCGGGAGCCGAAGGCTGCGCAGGGGCCGGAGCCGGGCACGCGGCCAATACCATTGCCAACACCAGCAACAACACTGGTGCCCAAATCTGTTTTCGAAGCATACTTTATCTCCTTCTAACTTGTGCTGCTTTGTTTGTGACCGATTCGGTAATAACGGGTAACTGTCAATATGAATAACTGTCGTAACAGGTAGTTGGTAATTCGCGATTTTGCAGGGACGCAGTACACGGTCCACTTGAAAGTTGCATTCGTTGTCAGTCACACCTCCGGGCATGACGTGGGTCTGGTTTTCAGCCCCTCTAGCCCTTTAACCCCGAAGTCGCAATGCCTTCGATGAACTGGCGTTGGGTAAAGAAAAACACGAGCAAAATGGGGGCCATGGTGATAATCGAGCCGGCCATTTGCAGATGGAAGAATGAACCGGCCTCGTCGAGAAAGGTGAGCAAGCCATAGGAGATGGGCCGCCAGTCGGGCGTCGTGGTCACCAGGATCGGCCAGGCCAGCGCATTCCATGAACCAATGAAGCTGAACAGAATGACGGTCATCATAGGCGCTTTGGAAAGCGGAATCATGATGCGTGTGAGATAGCGCAGATGGCCTGCGCCGTCGATCTGGGCCGAATCCCAGAGTTCTTTGGGGATCTGCAAAAAGAACTGGCGCAAGAGAAAGATGCTAAATGCCCCCGCCATGAAGGGGATGGTGAGCGCCGGCCAATTGTTCATCCAGGGGATGGGACCGACACGCCCCAGCCACGAAACTGTAATGAAATTGGGGACCCAGGTCACCGCTTCGGGCAGCATGAGCGTTGAGAGCAGCGCCGCGAACAGAAAGTTTTTGCCAGGGAATTCCATGCGCGCAAAGGCATAGGCTGCCAGCGTGCAAAAAATCATTTCGCCGCTGACCGTGATGGCGGTGAGCTTGACGCTGTTCATAAAATAGCGCGAAAATTGCGCCTCGTTCCAGGCTTGTTCATAGTTGCCCCACTGCGGCGTAATCGGCAGCCAGCGTCCACCCGAAGCCTCGGTGAGGTTCATGAGCGATACACTCACGGTATAGACAAAAGGCACCAGGGCCAGAATTGCGCCAATGATGAGCACGGCGTAGATGAGTACCATCCCCGATATGCGCCCAAGCGGATTGGGGCGGCGCACTTTGGGTTGGGGGGCGACTGGCGGTTTGGAAATCGAGACCTGACTAGCCATAGAAAACCCGCTTGCTTGCAATCTGATTGTTGACCAGTGTCAATACGATGATGATAAGCAGTAATAGAATTGCCAGCGCCGAGGCATAGCCATAGCGCGTATCGCGTTGGAACGCGTTGAAGATGACCACACTTGCCGTATCGGTGGTGCCCAGCGCCGCGGCCGAGCGCAACACATAGATGTGATTGAAGGCTTTGAAGGTGCCAATGACCGAGTAGAGCGTGAGAAAATACATGGTGGGCGAAAGCAGGGGCAACGTGATGTTACGAAATTGCGCCCACCGTCCGCCGCCGTCGATGGCCGCCGCTTCATACAGCTCGCGCGGGATAGCGCCCAGACCTGCCAGAAAAATCACGGTGTTAAAGCCCACAAATGTCCAGGTGCCATAGATAATAATGACGACCAGGGCCAGACTGGGACCGGCTGCCCATTGGGGCAGATTGACGGCATTGCCCAGCAGGAGTTGAAAGATGCCCGTGGGGTCGTTGAGCCAGGGCAGGGTGTCCATGCCCAGGTTTTGCATCAGCGAATTGACGGGCGCATTGGCGCGGCTGGAAAAGATGATGCGAAAGACCGCGGCTGTGCCCACAAAAGGCGCAATGTAGGGGATGAAGTAGATGATGCGAAAGACGGATTTGCCGGGAATATCCTGAAACAGCAGCACGGCCAGCAACAGCGCAAGCCCAAGTTGCACCGGGATTGTGCCCAGCGAATAGTAGAAGGTCGCCAGCAGGCCCGTCCACCAGGTGCTGTTGCCCGCAGCCATCGCGGCGGGCAATTCGCCGATGAGGAACCACGCGCCGACCATAAGCAGCGCCGCCCCACCCAGGCGCAACAACATGGCGCGTGTGGAGGAGCGATCATCTGCACTGCGCCACAGGAACCAGGCGACGACCAGTAACAAAAAACCGGCACTCAGGGTGATGATCTGTGTCCACAGATCCAGCCCTTCGCCGGCTTCAAATGCTTCTGCATAGGCGTTTTGCACTTCGGTCCACGTCAACCAGGCCAGATAAACCCCACCGATCAACATGATTGTGCTGCCGGCAAAGGCGCCGGTATGGTTGTCGGGCGTGCGATGGCTATTCTTGCTGCGGATGCGAACGAGGCGCGACATGAGCACGAGCGCGATCACCAGTGTGATGATTGCCGCCCAAAGCGGCATTTGCACGGTAGTGGACAGAAAAGTTTCGGCCATCAGGCGGCGGAAGTTTTCGGCAGTGTTGGCCGGGCCGCGCAATTGATTGGGAATATCCAGCATGAGGGGCAGAAAGCGGAAGATAAAGAGCACAAACAAAGCTGCGCTCAAGCCCAACAAGGTGCCGGCC
>JBBDIO010000119.1:0-5530 GCA_040880365.1 Litorilinea sp. | reverse complement strand
TCACCCGTTTGCCGGGCGTCTGCCCCCGCCACAGCCATTCAAAGAGGATGAAATAGCCCCAGATGAGACTAAACGAACCTAGCGCATAGAGCGCGACCACCAGCCCCTGCTCCCATCCCAAATCCGCGTCGTCGAACAAAAACGCCTCTGCGCCCAACCCCGCCAGCGCCACCAGCAGCAGAATCTGGATCATAATCAACGCCGCGCCCAGCAGCGCGCTATCTATGAGCGCGGCGATAAAACGATTACCGATGCCCGCAACGCTGTAGCCAATGCTTACATTTTCGGGCGTGTCGATGGTATACTCTTCGCTTAGGGCATCTGTGGGAATGGTCATTTTATCTATGAATCTCGAGCGATTTTTACAGCAGAGAAAGCCGAATTGGCAGGCGCTGGAGACGCTTTTGCAGCGTGCATCGCGCAACCTGGGCGAGCTTTCTGCCGGCGAACTGGATGAACTGGGGCGGCTCTATCGCATGGTGACATCCGATCTGGCCCTGGCCCAGCGCGATTTCCCCACCCAACAGGTCACGCACTATCTCAACCAGCTGGCAGGCCGCGCCCATAGCGTCATCTATGGCGGCGGGCCGATTTCCCGGCGTGCGCTTGCCACGTTCTACACGGCAGGCTTTCCCCAATTATACCGCGCCATCCTGCCCTATACCACTGTCGCATTTGTCCTGTTTCTCCTCACCGCGCTGATTGCGTTCGTCCTGGTCTGGCGCGACCCCCATGCTATCTATGTGATCCAGGGCGCAGCCGTGGAACCTCTGGTGCGCCAGGTCGAAGCGGGCAACCTGTGGACCGACATCCCGCCCGCCGTCCGCTCGGCTGCTTCGGCAACCATTCTCACCAACAACATCCAGGTCACGTTCATCACCTTTGCCGGGGGCATCTCGGCGGGGATTTTCACCGCGTGGATTCTCGCGCTCAACGGGCTGCACATTGGCAGCATTTTTGGGCTGCTCCAGTTCCACGGACTGGCTTTGGGGCTGGCAGAGTTTGTCGCGGCGCATGGGCCGGTCGAATTGAGTATCATCTTTGCCGCGGGCGGTTGTGGACTCTATGTGGGCGACGGCCTGTTGCGACCCGGTCTGCAAAGCCGGCGCGCGGCATTGGTCCGGCGTGCCCGCCAGAGTGTACAGCTCATTCTGGGGTGTGCCCCCCTACTGGTCTTCAGCGGAATCATCGAAGGCTTCATCAGCCCCAGCGGCGCGCCCTGGCTGCTCAAAGTCGCGATTGGGCTGCTCACCGGCGGCGCACTGCATTTCTATTGGCTGCGCGCGGGGCGTCGCCCGACAAAGACGCCCGCAGACCAGACTCTGCCCGACAACCATGCGCCCAATGCGCATGTCCAACCCTAGATTGCTACCATGAAAACCCTTTTTTACGACCGCACGGCCTACAAACTCTCGTCCGAGCCGGTGCCCGCCTGCTTTTTGACCCTGGACGATCATTTCGACGCCCGCCTGGCCGAACGCGGCGAAATCTGTGTCCACCCCCTGGTGCTCCTGGCCGAATCTGTCTGTGGGCGCATGGCAGATATCGAAATGTATACCTTCCTCATGGAAGATACGCGCACGCGCAAAAGCCTGGATCGCGCCGAAGACGAGCGCGCGGCCATCGTCACCCGTTCGTTCATGCTGGGCTTTCTGGGTGCGTGCCGCGGGCTGTTGGATAGCAGTGCGGTCACGCTGGCACATCTCTACGAATTGCCCCTGAGCCGCAGCGAACGCAGCTTTGCCAATCACGATTTCTGGCACCAGCTCATCCTGCTCGCGCCCGCGGTGCATCGCCGCTATCACCCCCTGCGCCTCTTTTTTTCCGAAATTATGCGCTGGCAGGGCGAAACTGTCTACCGCATCCCGCCGCTGCTGGCGCTGCATTCCCATTTTGGGCATATCCCCGGCCGCGATGCGCAACTGCGCGTGGTCGATGACAATGTGGAAGATCTGGATATGCTGGCACAGGCCCCCTATGCCGCGCAGTGGATCGACCCCCTGCACCTCTATCAACGCTGGCGACCGCGTCTGCTGACCCTGTGCGAAAAAGTTTGTCACGACTTAATGGAAGGGATGTAGAAAAACCGTAAAACGCTTGACACCTCTGGCCTTGGCTGTTAGGATTTATACATGACTAAAACTGGCATCGGGGAGAACATCCCAGCACCAAACCGCGCGGCTCACACCACAAAGCCAACCACCCCATCTCCCGCGCCGCGCGCCACGGATGGCAGGAGCGAGCGCAAGCCCCTGTCTTCGGCCCACGAGGATTATCTCAAAGCGGTCTACGTGCTACAGTCGCAGGGCATAGATGTAACCAACTCGGCCCTGGCGAATCATCTGGGGGTTTCGCCCGCATCTGCCACCAACATGGTCAAAAAGCTGGCCGATCTCAAGCTGCTCCACTATGAACCCTATCAGAGCATACGCCTGACCACGGGCGGAGAACGGGTCGCGCTGGAAGTTTTGCGCCACCACCGCCTACTGGAACTCTATCTGCACCAGGAACTCAAACTGCCCTGGGACCAGGTCCACGCCGAAGCCGAAAAGCTGGAGCATGTGATCAGCGAAGCCCTGGAAGACGCCATCGCGCTGGCTTTGGGGCATCCCGAAGTCGATCCCCACGGCGATCCCATCCCGTCTAAAAAAGGCAAAATTGACACCATCCAGGGCTTGTTGCTCAGCGAGGCGGAGCTAAACCGCCCCTATCGTCTAGCGCGCGTACTTATGCAAGAGGAAGATCGTCTTCGTTATTTGGGCGCACTGGGGTTATTTCCCAATGCGGTAGTCACCCTGTTAGAACGGGCGCCCTTCGAAGGGCCATTGCTGATAGATGTGAACGGTGTGCATCACGCATTGGCCTATGATATGGCAAAGCTGTTGCTGGTGAACGACCCCACGGGCGAGAAGTAGGCGGCACATCGTGTCCCCCTGGACACGGATGCACAACGTGTCCCCCTGGACACGGATGCACAACGTGTCCCCCTGGACACGAATGCAAACACGTCGCAGGTAAGTCAGGGGTATGTCACCGCCAACCGCAACAAGCACAAAGCACAAAGGCGATTGGGTATGCGAAATTTACTGAATAAACTGCTGGGGCGGGGCAGCGATCCCCACACCCCTGTGATTGTCGTATCGGGTCTGCCGCGGTCGGGCACATCCATGATGATGAAAATGCTGGAAGCGGGCGGGCTGGCTGTGCTCAGCGATTTTCAGCGCACCGCCGACGCCGACAATCCCGAAGGCTATTATGAATTTGAGCGCGTCAAAGGGCTGGACAAGGGCGACACCGCCTGGGTGAAGGATGCCCACGGCAAAGTGGTCAAAGTAATTTCGGCCCTGCTGGAACATTTGCCCCAGGGCCATGCCTATCGGGTCATCTTCATGCACCGGCGCATTGATGAAGTGCTGGCTTCGCAACAGAAGATGATCCAACGCCGCGGGCAGGCCAACCCCAAAGTCGGTGACACCGAAATGCAGGAAATTTTTGGCAAGCACGTTGCCAAAACGACTTCATGGCTCGAACAACAGCCCAATTTCGCCGTGCTGGACATCAACTACAACGAACTATTGCTGGATCCCGAACCCCACATCGCGACCATCGTCCAGTTTCTGGATCGCCCTCTGGATCGTGCGGCTATGGCGGCTGTGGTCAACCCGGAACTCTATCGCAATCGGGCGCAGGCCTGACCCGGCCCCCCTCAACCCGCGCCGTTGAACCTGCTGTGTACTCCCCTGCGCCGAGTGGCTCTGCGCACGCTGCGCCGCGCCACTCGCGGTGTTCCCGCCTTTCACCCATTCGCCACCCAAAACGGTTCAATACCCGCCACTTCCAGCGGGCAAAAAGATTGTTTTTTTCCTGCGGGCTATGTTACCATAGCAGACACGCGACACAGGGGCTGTATTGGGATGCTGCCCGTGCGGGCACACCCACTGGCATCAACCCGCGTGACGCGAATCTATACGCATGTGTCTGGGAAACCGAGTCTTTGCCAAACACTTGATTTCTCAATCAGAACTGCCTGCAAACGTTTGCAGGTCTTGGCGAATTTGCAGGTAGTGGCGAATCTGCAAGAATTGGCGAAAGTGGAGAAAACAGCATGAAGAAGTTTATAGGCTTTCTTTTCCGGCTGGCAATTTTTGCCGGATTCATTTATTTGGTCGTGACCGTATTGAAAAAGATCATGGCGCCGGCGCCCAGCGGCAGTGGCGCGGGGGTCTTGCCCAACGAGCCGGTGCAATCGCTGGATGAAGCGCCCCTGGGCGGAGCCATCAGCGACGAACTGCTGCGGATTCTGGTCTGCCCGGAAGACAAAGGCCCACTGGAGCTGGTGGATGACGGCAAATTCCTGCTCAACCCGCGCAATGGCTACAAATATCCCATTCGTAACGGCATCCCCGTCATGCTCATCGAAGAGGGCAAGAAATTCCGCGACGAAAGCGTTGCCAAGAGCAACGGCGCACAAGAACCCGCCACCGCCGAAGAAAGCGCGTAGACCGGACAGTTCAACCCGAATAGTTAACCCGATAGACTCTCTACAACACCTATTAACAAACACCGGCAATAGCCCTGGAGCTATGCGCCGGTGTTTTTATTTTCTAGTCTGGAGATTACAACATTCGCATGAAATTATTACATGCGGGGCAAGGGTATGACTATTCAAAAAGCTTGAATTGTCCGTGCTCCAACTACAAACTACATTCATCTGTCAGGCGCGCGCGCTGCTCAAATGACAACAAGCCGGGCAGATTGGAATACTCGACAGGCTATTGACAAGCGTATCGACTGCCTGTATATTGCACAAATATACACATTTACAAAAATGGGGGGAGGGTATGAAATGAGCGATACAGTACAAATGACTGTGCATGTGCCCAAAGAGCTACGCAAGCGAATCAGGATTGCCGCCGCCGAACACAATCGGACGTTAGGCGCAATCATTCGGGATGCGCTCGAAGAATACCTGGAACAACTGGAAGATGCCGAATTAGGGGAGCGCGCCCAGGCCGCCTACCAGGAATGGAAGCGCGACCCTTCCACCGCTCGCCCCTGGGAAGAATTCAAGGCCGAAATGCGAGCGGACGGCTTAGCGGATGAATAAGCCGCCCTGGCGCATCCAACAGAAGCGCCAGGTAGAGCGGGGTATTAAAGCGACTGCCCAAGCCGCTGTATAGGCGGATTGAGCAAGCGATCGACGCCCTGGCCTATGATCCCCTACCCCAGGGGAGCCGTAAACTAAGCGGATTCGAAACCTTTTACCGCATCCGCGTAGGGGACTGGCGCATCATCTATTCAATTGAAGATGACGTTCTGTTGATTGTGATTGTGGAGGTAAGCCCGCGCGGGGACGCCTATCGCAAATTGTAGAAAACGCCTCCGGCAGAGATAACAACGTTCAAACGGCAACGCCTTTATTTGCTGGGGCAGTAATCGAACGCAATTGAACAAGTCCGCGCGTTTGACCGGACGCGCCGCCCTCTAGTACAATGTACATTCATCGGGGAGTAGCGCAGTCCGGCAGCGC
>JBBDIO010000118.1:3462-5536 GCA_040880365.1 Litorilinea sp. | reverse complement strand
AGAATTCATTCTGATCGACGCTCTTGACAATTTCCCAGGTGTATTCCTGTTCCCAGGCGGTTTCAGCGGTTTTTGTGATGTCCAGAGGGGGCACGCTGTCCAGTTGATTTTTGAAGACAATCGGATCGCTGGGCGGCGTGCAGTCGGGGCCGGCGATAAAGCCCTGATTATCGCTAGGACCGGCCTTGACCAGCGCCTCGATGGTACCGATGCTGTAGACTTGGTTGAAGGTAATCGAGAAGGTGCTTCCCGCGCCAGGCAGCCCACCGTCTGTATCCCACTTGAGGCCGTAGAAGCCGGTGGAGCCATCATTACCTAATGACTCGTATGTGGGTGAGGTATTGGCGATGTCGTTTTGTTCGATGCAGAGACCTAAACCGAGTACCCAGTGACTCAAATCCGGCGAACCGCCGTCGTCGTCTACATGGTAGGTCCAGGTCAGGCCGTTGTTAGAGACGCCTTCAAATTCTACTGTAAAGGTATTCCCGCCAATGGTCAGTTCTACCGATTCGGGTCCGGCGACGACTGAGGGCGTATCGACCTCTACCAGTTGACAGGCCAGATCGTTGCCGTCGGCACTGGTCTCCAGGTCGGGCGATGCGGGGTCGACCAGGGTCCAGCCGGTTTCGAGAACTTCACAGGCATAGTAGTTATCCAGCGCCAGACCGGCAAAGCTGGCCTTGCCGTTGGCATCGGTCTCTTTACAGTCGATCAGATCGCCCAGTGTGTCTTGGGCGCCGACGGTATAGATACACATTTCCCAATCGGCGATGGGTTCGCCTTCGTCATCGGTCTTGACCAGGTTTAACCCGCCCGTTTCGGGGCAGGTGCTGGTGACGTTGCCGCTGAAAACGGGCAGATGGACTTCGCCGGGGTTGGTGAGCGACTTGACGGCGACCGCGCCGTCCAGATTCTGACTACCGGCGTTGAGTGCAGCTTTGGGGGCCAGCAGCGCGCCCTTGAAGTTGACACCCATGCTGATGGAAGTGGCTTCGTGGAAATTCCACAAGGTGCGGGCGCGCCCGCCATCTTCGCTGGCATCGTTGAGCCAGTTTCCCAGCAGATTCTTGCCGCCGGGCCAGTTGACAGAGCTGCCCGAAACGTTGATAAGAATGGTTTCGGCATTAGCATTGTTCTGAATTTCAATGCTTTGCACCGTCGCGCCCAGCAGTTGGCTCGCGCTCAGATTGAAGACTGCCAGGCCGTTGGCGTCTTTGTTGTTGACCACCAGGGTCAACGGGCCGAGGGAACCGGGCATGGTGGCGGTATTGTTGGCGGGCGCAGCGGCCAGCAGACTCGATGCCGCATTCAGCGTGTCGGCGATTTGGCTCTGTTTGCTTGCCAGCCCGCTGTCTACTGCAACATTGGCGCCACTGTTGCCCTGGGACATATCGAAAAGGCGCACACCGTTGACGGTGTACTGGTTGTTGGGTGCGGTGAATGCGACGCTATTGGTATTGCCAACACGGGCGCTGCCCTTGATGACGTTGACGGAGCCGCCGCCGCCGATTGTGCCCACAATTTCCAGGCTGATATCGGTCGCGACAAAATCACCCGGCAACTGGTTGCCGATGGTCATGCCATTATTGCTGATTGTGCCACCCACAAATGTGCGTCCCTCTACATCGGATGAAGTAGAGAGGTCGTTGATTGTGATGAGATTATAATGGCTCAACAAATCGCTGAAATCGCCCAGCGTCTCGGTGCAGGGCGCTTCGGGCACGACAGTTGCTTGCCCTGTCTGTAGCGACGCGGCCGAAGCCGGTGTCGGGGGCAGAATAAAGGTGAGGGCCAGGCTCACAAGGGTCAACAGGCCTATAACTGAATTCAGGGATAAACGTCGGGGGTGCGACGTCCGGCCCGTTAAAAGTGATTCGTGATACATGCAGATACTCCCCATTAAGTTTTAGAATACGGTTTGGTTCTGTGGCTAGCTACCAAATCTAACTGTCTGAGGAATAGGATAACCATGTTTTTGCACAAATGGGCTGTCACTTTACTGTCGAGACTGCTGGGCGAGACTGCTGAGCGAGACTGTCGAGGTGTGGGCGCGCAAACGTCCGCGGTCCGCTGT
>JBBDIO010000118.1:0-3452 GCA_040880365.1 Litorilinea sp. | reverse complement strand
ACCGCGGGATGACTCATGGTGGATAGTGCTATAAAGTGGATGGTGCTACAAGGAGACAGAAATGGACTGGCGCTTACTTTAGTTCAGGCTTGGGTGGCGGGTCTCCCTGGGGTGTTTAAGGCTCCGGGCTGGCGATAACCACGGTACCTGTCACGCTGGCAGCATTGACAACTTCGCCCGCGTCCATGTCGTCCTGAGTAACGGTGTAGGGATGTTCACAGTCGGTGACTTCGCCCGGCTCCAGCGTGGATTCGCCACACGCCGCGCCTGTCAGGTCCAGCAACGCATCGTCCAGCGCAATGGATTCCAACGCCACATTCCCTATATTGGTAATGGTGAACGTATAGGTAATGATATCCGCCAGACCCAGCGCGTCATCTTCGTCGACATCCAGATAACCGCCGAAAGATTTTTCCAGGCTCAGGCCGGGGAGTTGGGGCAGGACAATCGTAGTGGTGGCCGTGGCCGTGATTTCGGTGTCGTCGGGGCCAATGGCCACGACAATTGCCTCATTTTCCAATTGGCCTGCGCCGATGTCATCTACCGTAACCGTATAGGTATAAACACACGTTGCAGCATCTGTCGGCGCCAGCGAATCGCTGCCACATTCGGCCGCGTCCAGATCCAGGGCGGCATCTTCCAGCACCAAAGAATTGACGGTCACATTGCCGGTGTTGGTGATGACAAAGGTATAGGAGATGATGTCGTCGGCGCTGAGTTCGTCGCTATCGTCCGGATCCAGATAGCCGGTGAACGATTTATCTAACGCCAGCCCCAGCTCTTGTACCAGAGGAATGGTTTCGTCGTCTTCGGCAGTTACGTCTTCTGTCGGCCCGGTTTCCTCTTCGCTTTCCGTGTCTGTCGATTCGTCATCCGATTCGTCAGTCGCCGCTTCGGAGTCTTCGGCGTTTTCCTCATCTTCGTCGTTTTGCTGGGCCGGCATTGCCTGGGGCGCGCGGGCCAATTCCGCGACAGGGACGCTTGCCCACACCGCCACGCTCGCCGGTTGGAGCAGGGCCAATGCTGCTACCAGCATAACCACCAACCACCCCGAAATGCGCCACCCTGAAATGGGCAGACGCGCACCGGGTGCCTGCGTGGGTCGGGTCAATCGATCATTCACACGCTGCCAAAAATTCTGTTGCATGGTTCACTCCTCTGCTCCCAAACTCTGCTGCCCAATTCCTGATATCCTACACTCGCCGGTCAATGGCGAGTTTTTACCTGTGCAGGCCAGAACGCGCGCCGTACCGTAGGGGGATGTGCGCCTATTCCTCTTCGCCTTCGATGCCGCCGGCGGGCATTTGCACGTCGGTGACCGTGCCCTGGTCGTCGATGATCACACGAAAGCCCAGCATCCCCATCCACTGGCGCGCTTCTTCGGGGATAGGCTGCCCCACCGCGTCTTCCATGCGGTTGATGGAAGATTCCAGTGCGGCTTTGGTGAAAATATCGTCCTTGCCCATCATTTCCAGCATGGATTCCACGGCGATTTCCCGGTGTCCTTCGACTTGTTCCCGGAGAAACCGCAGCACCTGGCGGTCAACGCCGGCAGCATCGAGGTGGCGATGGAAGCCATCATCGTCGATCACATAGCAGGCATCGGTGCCTACATAGCTGATTTCCAGGGGATTGCCTGCTTCATCAAAGATCAGTCCCGCAAACATGGCGGATGGGGCCATTGGGTACTCCTTAATCGCTCTATTAAATCAATCTGTACTTACTCTGTTCAATACGGATGAGTGTGCTAGTACTCTGTAAACTAAATTGGAGAACGAATCGTGTAGGTCACAGTTCCTACTGTGACAAACGCTGTCACGCCAGGAGGCGTGACCTACAAAAGATGCACAATTCAAGTTTACAGAACACTAGTAAGTGTGCTATTCGGTCATAGACTCTGGCAATTTGCTTGAAATTTACGGGCGGTTTGTTGTGGCAATTGCAACTTTTGCGCACGCATCAGCCAAGTTTTTCGGCCAGATAAGTATAACTACGTTGAATCGTGCGGATGGGTTCCGCGGGCAGATCGTGTTCCACGATATACCACACGGCTCCCGCTTTGGCCGCAGCAGGCAACAGCGCATCCCAATCCATGATGCCATACCCCACATCGGCAAAGCCTTTTTCGTCTTCGCCCTGCCCATTGGGGTGCAGATCCTTCACATGAATCAGAGGGCAACGTCCTGCATATTGCTCCAGCATCGCCAACGGATCGGCGTGGCCGCGGGTGACCCACGCCAGATCGGGCTGCCAGTGGAGCGTATCCGGCGCGGCGTCCAACATCCATTCCAGGGCATAGCGACCCTCGACGCGCGCGAATTCGAAATCGTGATTGTGATAGCAGAGGCGAATGCCCGCCTGGGCACAGGCCGCGCCATATTCGCCGAATTGCTGCCCCAACGCCTGCCAGCCCGCGGCGTCGGTTGGGCGCGCGTCCTGGGGGATCGACGAAATGGTCAGATAGCCGCAATCCAGCGCCTGAGCATAGGCAATCTGTCCTGCCACGTCTTCTGCCAGCGCGGCGACGCCTGTGTGCATAGAGGCCGCTTCCAGGCTGTGTTTTTGGAGCAGGTCGGCCAATTCTGCGGCGGCCAGACCCTTGGTGCCCGCGGTTTCAACGCCGCGATAGCCGGCGGCGGCGGCATGTGCCAGAATCGCGTCCATCGATTCGGAAACGAAACGCAGCGTATAAAGTTGGAGCGCAATCGGTGCAGTTGACATGCTGATTCCTTATGATCTGATGATGATCTGATGCAGAATGGTCTGTTGCGAAGTGGTCTGTTGCGAAAGAGTCCAGTGCGAAATAGTCTGGTGTGTAGTCGGTTGGGCGGTTACGTAGTCTGGCAGTTTACGCGCCAAGCAGTCGTTCGGTGAGACCTGTATAGCGATGGGCGACCCGGTTATTGCCCACCGCGATGCGAATGGCTTTTTCCTGCCCCACCAACACGACCAGCCGCCGGGCACGGCTGACTGCGGTATAGAGCAGATTGCGTTGCAACATCACATAGTGGCTGGTGAGGATGGGAATGACGACCGCCGGAAATTCTGATCCCTGACTCTTGTGGACGCTGATGGCATAGGCGTGAGTCAGTTCATCCAGTTCCAGAAAATCATAGGCGACGGGTTTTCCATCCATGATAACGGTCACTTGTTGCATTTCCAAGTCGACTGTCTGGATGATGCCCATATCCCCATTGTAGACATCTTTATCATAGTTGTTGCGAATTTGCATGACTCGGTCGCCGGTGCGATAGATCCGGTTGCCCATGCGGCGTTCGGCAATGGCGGCGCGGGGTGGGTTGATGGCCGCCTGGATGGCCTCGTTGAGCGCGCCTACGCCCGCAACACCCCGGTGCATGGGGCTGAGTATCTGAATATCGGTGGCCGGAATGGCAAAGCGTTTGGGGATGCGGCTTTGGACCAGTTCTACACAGAGCTGGGCAGCGCGTTCG
>JBBDIO010000117.1:0-5588 GCA_040880365.1 Litorilinea sp. | reverse complement strand
CATTGTAACGTGACCGCAAACCGCCTTCAAAAAACGCACGAAGTGACGCGCCAAGCCACTGCCCCGGCGCGTATATACGGCGATACCATCCCCCGTATCGTCGTCATTGTCGTTGCCGCCTATATCGGCGCGCAGATGCTCGCCGATATCGCCAGCCTGAAAATCGGTATCGTCGCCGGGTTGGCCGTGGATATGGGCACCTTCATCTATCCCATCACCTTCACCCTGCGCGATCTCGTCCACAAGACGCTGGGCAAGCGCAATGCCCAGATGCTCATCTTCGCGGCCGCGGCCATCAACCTTTTCATGGCCGGCTATCTCATGTGGGCGGCGTGGCTGCCCAGCGACCCCGAATGGGGCCTGGGCGCAGAATTTGCCGCCGTCCTCGCGCCGGTCTGGCGCATCGTGCTCGCCTCCATTGTGGCCGAAGTCGTCAGCGAACTTGTCAACACCGAAGTGTACCACTATTGGGTCGCGCGCGTCACCCGCCGCTATCAGTGGAGCCGAGTTCTGGTGAGCAACAGCATCAGCGTGCCCATCGACAACCTGATCTTTGCCGTGGGTGCCTTCGCGCTCACCCTGCCCTGGACCATCGTCTGGCAGATCTTCATCTTCAACCTTATCGTCAAATACGCGGTCACCTTGCTCAGCCTGCCCATGATCTACATGGTCCCCGAACAAGACGCGCCGGACGACAAGCAGGATTAGGGCTTAGGCCGGAAGCTCGAAGATGCACCGCGTGTTGATGCACCGCGTGTCGATACACTGCGTGTCACCGATAATACGCCTTGCCAATATCCTTGCGATAGAACAAATCGTTGAACTGAATGGCCGTTATCCCGCGATAGGCCTGAGTTGCCGCCGCGCCCAGCGATTCGCCCAGTCCGGTCACCGCCAACACCCGCCCGCCATCGGTGAGCAAGCGCCCTTCTTTCAGCTTCGTGCCCGCATGAAAAACCAGACAGCCCCGCGCTTCGGCCACTTCGATCTGGCTAATCGCCACGCCCACCGTATAATCGCCCGGATAGCCGCCCGAAGCCACCACCACCGTCAGCGCGGCCTGGTTGTGCCACCCAATCGTCAACTCATCCAGCGTGCCGTCGATACACGCCTCGCAGATATCCAGCAAATCGCTATCCAGCAGGGGCAAAATCACCTGCGTTTCCGGATCGCCAAAGCGACAGTTAAACTCCAGCACCCGCGGTCCATCCGGGGTGATCATCAATCCGGCATAGAGCACACCGTGATAAGGGCGACCCTCGGCGGCCATGCCCGCCAGCGTAGGCCCGATAATTGTGCGCTGCACCTCGTCCAGCAAAGCGGGCGTTGCCAATGGCGACGGCGCAAACGCGCCCATGCCGCCCGTATTCGGCCCAATATCGCCATCCATCAGCCGCTTGTGATCCTGGGCAACCGGCATGAGCACGGCGCGTGTGCCATCACAAAAGGCCAAGACCGAAATTTCGGGTCCTTCCAGCCGTTCCTCAATCAACACCGTATTGCCTGCCGCGCCAAACTTGCCATCCATCAGAATCGAACGCAAAACCAGCGCAGCATCGGCCTTGTTGCCGGGCAAAATCACGCCCTTGCCCGCGGCCAGCCCGCTGGCTTTGATCACAGGCACGCCCTCGGCTGCGCGCAGAAATCGCACGGCGTCGTCAAATTCATCAAAAATACCGGCGCGCCCGGTGGGGATATTGTGGCGTTCCATAAATTCCTTGGCAAACGCCTTGGAGCTTTCCAGTTCCGCCGCGGCCTGGGTCGGGCCAAAGACGCGCAGCCCCAACGCCTGCAAGCGATCTACCAGCCCCGCAGCCAAAGGCTCCTCCGGCCCCACCAGCGTCAGGTCAATGGCCTGGGCCTGGGCAAAATCACACAGGGCCTGGGCATCGTTGGCGGGGATAGCCACATTTTCGGTCTTGGGCAGATGGGCCGTGCCGCCATTGCCCGGCGCGACCCACAACTTCTCCAGACGCGGCGAAGCCGTCAGCCGCCACGCCAACGCGTGTTCACGCCCGCCACCTCCCACTAATAAAACACGCATCAAATCTCAATCCTTTCTGTTCTTTTGCCCGGTTGGGATTTTCCCCACACCACATGATATACTTTCCACGTTGATTTGTGATAATCTTTACAAAATCCATCTACCATTTACCCAGATCCCTCTGTGAAGGATATGCACTATGCAAGAAAAACGACCCTGGTACATAGCGATCGGGCCGTGGGTTGGCGCAATTATCGTTTATATTGTTATTAGCCAGGCTATCGGCTATATGACCGATACACAAGTCGAAATGCGGCGCGAAGCCCGCGACCGTCAAACCGCAGAATTTCTGTCGGGCCTCAACGGCGGCGACGCGGCAGACATAGAAACCGACGCAGCCGAACCCGACGCTGAAGCAGCAGAGGGTGACGCAGCAGAAAGTGACGCAGTCGAGGGTGATGCAGCAACAACCGACGGTGAGGAAGCCGCCACCGATAGTGGTGCGGAGGCTGATTCTGGGGAAGCTGCCGAAGGCGATGCACCCGAAGGCGATGCTGTAGAGGGCGATGCCGCAGAAACGACCGAAGCAGACACAGCAACCGAAGCGGACGCAACCGAAACGGAAGCGGCTGATACGGAAACGCCCGCAGAAGCAACAACTGACGAAGAAACCACCGATGAGGAAGCAACCGAAGAAGAAGGCTCCTAAGCTTTCGCGGTTGTGGGTCTGTGAATGTACAGCGTTGGCTTGGCGACAGACTGCGAAACCGCCGGGGGCAGATTGATCCAGCGCCCGCAAGCGTCAGTCGCACAGAATAGCAGGTACAGAGAACCGGACTCGCGTCCGGTTTTTTTATTGGCGCGTTTGATTGCCTGCCCTCACAGTGCCCAAGCACACATTGTCCAAGTGCACTGTGCCCGCGCTGATTACTCCAACGCCGCCGCCTGGCGCAGCCGCGCCAAGTGATCCGAGGCGCGCACCAGACTATCCACCAGTTCGGTCACCTGCACGGGTTTGGAAACAAAATCGTGCATCCCCGCCGCCAGACAGCTCTCCCGATCTTCGCGCATAGCCGCGGCCGTCATGGCAATCACATAGGGCTTGTGTGCCGGATCAATGGTACGGTTGATGCGCCGGGTTGCCTCCAGCCCATCCATTTCGGGCATATGCACATCCATCAGAATGACATCATAGTGCCGTTTGCGCACCGCCAGACACGCCTCATTGCCATTTGCCACCACATCGACCCGATAGCCCAGGCGCGCCAACAGGCTGATCGCCACTTTCTGGTTCACCAGATTGTCTTCGGCCAGCAAAATCGTCAACGGATATTCCTCCGCCATATTCCGATCCATAATCAGCGTGCGCGTCACTTCTCTATCCAGCTGCACCCGGTTCCCCAATTGTTCACTCAACACATCATACAGATCCAGCGGCTTGACGGGTTTGTAGAGCAAGACTGAAATATTCGCTTCCAGTGTGCGCTGGCGCATGGGGTGGTGGGCCACCGAAGTAAGCAGAATCAGCGGCTTGTCCTGAATCTTCGGCTCCTGGCGCAACTGGCGCGCCAACGCAATCCCATCCATGCCCGGCATCAGCATATCCAGCAAAACCAGATCAAACGCTTCGCTCCGGCGCACAATCTCCAACGCCTCTTCGCCATTGTGGGCTTCTTCGCAGTCCATGCCCCAGCGTTTGGCATAAAGGCTCAGAATACGCCGATTGGTGTCATTATCATCCACAATCAAAATACGCCGCTGGGCCAAATTGGGGTTTGAACGCTGGGTAGGGTCAAGCACCGACGCCACATCGGCACGCCCTACCACGGTAAAGTGGAAGGTTGACCCCACATTCACCTCGCTTTCGGCCCATAGATCGCCACCCATCATCTGACTCAGACGGCGACTAATCGCCAACCCCAGCCCGGTGCCGCCATAGCGGCGCGTCGTCGAGCTATCAAACTGGCTAAAGGCCTGGAAAAGATGGGGAATCCGATCCGCGGGAATCCCAATGCCAGTATCGCGCACCCGCATATGCACTTCCACAATATCGCTGTGTCCCGGATCATCGTTGTGTCCAGAGTGATTGTTGTGATTCGGACTGGCAGACCCGTCAGCGGCGGGTCCGTCCTGCCCTGCCCGTGTGCGTGACGGTGGGCCGGCATCCACCTGCACCACCACTTCCCCCGTATCCGTAAACTTAATCGCATTGGAAAGCAGATTTACCAACACCTGGCGCACACGGGTTTCATCCCCATAAAAAGTCTGGGGCACATTCTCATCAAAGAAATAAGCCAGCTCCAGATTGCGCGCCGATGCCTGGGTCGCCATCAGATCCAGGGCATTTTCCACACACCGGCGCAGATCAAAGGGCGCAATCTCCAGCTCCATTTTGCCCGATTCGATCTTCGAAAAATCCAGAATCTCATTAATGATACTCAGAAGCGATTCGCTGCTGCTGCGAATGGTATCAATGAAATCCTCATGTTCGGGATCCAGCTGGGAATCCAGCAGCAAGCTGGTCATGCCAATAATGCCGTTCATGGGCGTGCGGATTTCGTGGCTCATATTCGCCAGAAAATCGCTCTTGATGCGGGCATTGCGTTCGGCAGCTTCTTTGGCCTCGCGCAATTCTACTTCCTGTTGTTTGGCGGCAGTAATGACCGTCAACGAAGCCAGAATCTGGGCAGCGCGGCCATCGGGCGTCAACGACATCACCGCCTCGCGACTGCGCACCCACTCCACCGCGCCCTCCTTGTGGCAGATGCGATATTCAATATCGCTCCGTTCAGCAGGAGATTCCATCAAGCGCGCCCAGTTTTGCCAGACCTTGTCCCGGTCGGCCTCGTGGATCGGCGCAAGCAACTCCTGGGGCGTCGCCAGCTCATCCAGGTCGTAACCCAGCACCGTCTCTTGATTGCAATAGACAATGCGCGCCGCTTCCACATCATAGATGAATGTATAGTCGGGCAATTGTTCTGCCAAAAGCCGAAAACGCGCCTCGCTGGCGCGGATGGCTTGCTCGGCGCGCACCCGCTCACTCACATCGGTCACCAACGATGCCAACCCCGTCACCTGGCCCTGGGCATCGGTCAGCGACGTGTTATACCACTCGCAATAGACGTAATCGCCGTGCTTGGTACGATTGCTGTTCATGCTCTGCTGGTTGCCCGGCTCCTGGATCAGCTGCCGCCAGACCGTGCGCACAGCCTCTTGTTCTGCCGGATCTTCCGGGATGAGGAATTCACGCGCCAGCCGCCCAATCGCTTCCTCGCGGCTATAGCCAAAAATCCGCTCTGCGCCGGGGTTCCACTCGGCAATGCGCCCATCCCGCGAGAAAGAAATCACCGCCAGCGGCGTGTTTTCCAAATGCAGCCGCAATTTCGCTTCCGACGCGCGCAGATTCTCTTCCGCCGCACTGCGCAGAGAGACAAATGTCCATGCCATAGCCGACGTCACCATCATCGCCAACGTCACCGAGATAAAAATCGGGTAGCCGTCCGGGATGTCATAGTAGTCGGGAAAAGTAACCCCGCGTCGCTCCAGCAGGAAAAGCCCACCCGTAATCGCCAGTAAAATGGTAGTGAGAATCGCCCCCTGGCGT
>JBBDIO010000116.1:0-5592 GCA_040880365.1 Litorilinea sp. | reverse complement strand
TGGTTTCCGTGCGTACCGCATCGGACCAGTCGCTCAGGCGTTCACGCAAGACGATATCGGTGCCATATAGGATGCGGTCCTGATAGCGCTCGAAGAATGCGCGCACCTTGGCCGATTTCTGCATTATCATATCGGCCAGGCGGGCGGAAATATCGACGTTGAAATCGGGGAAGCGATCCAGCCGCGCCGCGACTTCGTCTACATCGTGTTCCAGGCTGCCCAGGTGCGCACCGATCACCGTCAGGCCCGGATGATTCGCCAACATGCGGTCGCGCGCGGCAATGATTTCGGCGTGGGTAGGGAAGCCCGCCTTGCCCGCCATGTGCCAGTCTGGATTTTCGCGATAGTACGTCTGGTGGGGGCTGGGATGATCCAGGGGCATCCACGCGGCCAGGGGGTCGCCAATGTGCATGAGCACAGGATAGCCTTTGGCTTGCATATGCTCGAAGATGGGTGCGAGTACGCGGTCGTCCACCATAATCGGCGACCCGTCGGCGCGTTTGAGTTCCATGCCATAGCTTTTCCAGACTTTGACGCCAATCGCGCCGTCGGCAAAATCCTTGTCCAGACCGGAGATGGCGCGGTCTACATAGCGAGCATCGCCGCTGTTGGTGCCAGTGGGCGGCAACCCAAATGTGGTACACCAGCGGAAGTGTTGGGGATATTGTTTGGCGAGATCGCGGTAGCGGTCGGCCTCGTCGCGCCAGTGGGGCTTGGATTGGTTGGCAAACGAGATATTGAGGGCGAGGATATCCAGTTTGCCCAGCATTTGCAGCAAATCGGGATGGTCATCGGGGAAGTGGACATGGGCATCGATAATCATGATCGAATATTTCCTGTGATTGAGCGTAGATTAGAAGGCAACATAGCCCCCACATACGGGGATGCATTGGCCTGTGACATAGTCGGATAGGTCGGTGACGAGAAACTCGATGACTTTGGCGCAATCTTCGGGCATTCCCATGCGCCCCAGGGGAATCTGGGCCAGGAGCCGGTCGCGGAGTTCGCCTGTGTTGCGTCCACCGGCAAGCGCGCGGGATGAGAGTATAAAACCGGGTGCAATGCAGTTGACATTGACGTTGTGGGGGCCAAGTTCGGCGGCGAGCACGCGCGTATAGTGAATGACACCGGCTTTGGCGACTTTGTAGGCGACGTGATCGCCGGTGCGTCCACTCCACAGGCCGGCCTGGGACGCGACGTTGACAATCTTGCCCGACCCTTGCGCGCTCATCCCCTTGGCTGCTGCCTGGCAACAGTGGATGCTGCCCGTGAGATTGATGTCCATAATGTAGTTGTAGTATTCCATGGCGACGGACGCGGCCGAGTGTTCTGCGGGGGCATTGAGCGCACCGCCGGCATTGTTGACCAGAATGTCGACTTTGCCAAATGTGGAGATGATTTCGGTAAACATGTCATTAACATCGGCCTGGCGCGTCACATCGGCCTCAATCGCCAAAGAGCGCACGCCCAGATTGGCGATTTCTTCGGCCACGCTGTCGGCGCCGAGCGTTTCATTATACTGGCGGGCTGCGTCCAGGTCCACGTCATTGACCACAACATGCGCGCCCAGACCGGCCAGGTGCAGAGCATAGGCGCGCCCTAGGCCACGCGCGCCACCGGTGACAACCGCAACTTTGTCCTGGAGTTTCATGATATTCCCTTTCGCATAGAATTGAGGGTTTGATCTCTGCCATGTTCGGCCTTTTGGGGAGGCGGAGCTTCAGTATACAATGCCTTGACAACAACCGCTATCCACTTTAGCCGCCCCAGGTTGCCGAGCAGGGTATAGGGCGCAAATTCGAGCCGAAACTTTTGCCGGCCAACCGGACAATTCGCCCGGCTATATGGTACGCGATGACTTTTCTGGTCGGGCACAGCGCGCGCACGTCCCGACAACAGATACCAACCCGTTAGCAAATCAAACGAATCAAGTCAATAGAAAGGGAATGGCATGTCCAGACCCAAAATTGCTGCGATTATTACGGAATACCGTAAATTTTCGCACGGTCAGCACATCGTCGATCGATTCCTGGAAGGGTATGGCTGGGAGGGACGTCATCACCGCCCGCCCATGGATCTGGTGTCGCTGTATGTGGATCAGCACCCGGAAAGCGATTTGACCTATTCCCGCGCCGAGCAATTTCCCCAGATGAAGGTCTATCCCACCATTGATGACGCGCTGACATGTGGCGGGGCCGAGCTAGCCGTAGATGGCGTGTTGCTCATCGGTGAACACGGCGACTATGGGCGCAACAGCAAGGGGCAACATCTTTATCCACGGTACGAACACTTTCGCCAAATTGTTGCCACATTCCGCCGGTCGGGGCGCAGTGTGCCCATATTCAACGACAAGCATTTGTCGTGGAACTGGGCATGGGCGAAGGATATGTACGATACCGCCAATGAAATGGGCTTCGCGCTGATGGCAGGCTCGTCGCTGCCCGTGACGTGGCGCATCCCCGATGTAGATTTGCCCGTGAACAGCGAGGTCGAGGAAGCGCTGTGTGTGGCCTATGGCGGGGTGGATAGCTACGACTTTCATGCCCTGGAGACGATTCAGTGTATGGTCGAACGGCGCAAGGGCGGAGAAACGGGTGTGGTGAGTCTGGAAGCTTTTCGGGGCGACCGCTTCTGGGAAGCCTATCACAATGAGTTGTGGTCGCGCGATCTGTTTGAGGCCGCATTGAGCCGGAGCCACACGCTGACGCCGGCACGCGCCGGATTTAACCACCACTTCCCCACGCACGATGAGATGCAAAAACTGGTGGAAACCCCGGTCGCCTATTCGTACCTGCACGCCGACGGGCTGCGTTCGACTATGATTCTCATGAACGGATTGGTGCAGGATTTTAACTTTGCGGCACGGTTAAAAGGGCGCGCGACACCGTTCTCTGTGCAAATGTATTTGCCCATGCCCCCGGCGCGGACCACATTGGCTAATTTCTTTTCACCACTGACCAATCAGATTGAACAACTTTTTCTCACAGGCAAGAGTCCCTATCCAATTGAGCGGACGTTGTTGACGACCGGGCTGGTTGTTGCAGGTGTAGACAGCCTGCATGGTGGGCAAATTCCGGTGGAAACACCGCATCTCGCCATTCAGTATGGTCCGGTGGAAGATTCGACCTACTGGCGCACATGATAATTTGCGCACCAACGGGTGCACTCAATCAATTGCGCATCTGCTGGTGCTTGTGGTCTGGTGTTTCTTGTCCTGTGCGCCCGGTAGTCGAGCCGCAAGGCGTGCGCGCAGTGGCAGAGCTGAAAGCCTAAACAACCAGGTGAACGCAGCCTATTAATTTCAGAATGGAAATAAAATGTCGATTCGTGCGAAAAAGCGACTTGCCGTTATCTCGTCGATCTACCGCTATCGGTCGCACACGCAACACTTTTGCGACCGCTTTGAGATGGGCTATCCGCGCAAAGGTGCGTGGTATCGGCCCGACATGGAAATTGCCGCGCTCTATGTAGATCAGAAACCCGTCAATGACCAGAGCGCGGATCGGGCGCGTGAGTTTGGGTTCGAGGTCTATCCCACGATTGCCGAGGCGTTGCGCTGTGGTGGCGACAAAATCGCAGTCGATGCAGTGGTGCTTGTCATCGAACACGGTGACTATCCCCGCAATGAAAAGGGGCAGATTCTCTATCCGCGCTATGACTTTTTTAAGGAGTGCGTGCGCGTATTTGAGGAAGATGGGCGCGCGGTGCCGGTCTACAACGACAAGCATCTGTCCTATAGTTTTGAAAAGGCGCAGGAGATGGTCGCCGACAGCAAGCGACTCAATTTCCCCTTTATTGCCGGCTCTTCATTGCCGGTGACGTGGCGGCTGCCCGCGGTCGATGTGCCGCATGGCGCGCCCTTGGCCGAGGCGGTTATGGTGGGGTGTGGCGGCTCCGACCCGATGGATTATCACGCGCTGGAGGCCATGCAGTGTATGGTCGAACGACGTGCCGGCGGGGAAACGGGCGTGGCAGCCGTGCAACTGGTAGAAGGCGACGCGGTTTGGGAACTCGGCGAACAGGGCGTCTGGTCCGAGCGTCTGCTGGAAGCGGCACTGGCGCGTAGCGATTCTCCCCAGGGGCTGACGCTGGAAGACGGGCGCACTCAGGATCTGCTGGGCAGCGGCGAATTGCGGCGTCTGGTGGAAAAACCCGCCGCCTATCTAATCGAATACAAGGATGGTCTGCGGGCCACGTTGCTCATGCTCAATGGCGCGATTCGCGATTTTTGTTTCGCTACCCGCCGCGCCGACACTGATGAGATCATTTCCACACAGTTTTTGCTCACACCGGGCGAAAACGTGACCTATTCCAGTTGTCTGGTAGACAAGATTGTGGAGATGATCGAAACGGGCAAGGGACCTATCCCTGTGGAGCGCACGATGCTGGTGAGCGGGATATTGGAAGCCTGTCTGACTTCGCGGGTGGAGGGCAATGTGCGCCTGGAGACTCCGCAATTGCAGGTTGACTATACGGCGCCGCGCGAATCGACGTTTGCTCACGAGTAGGTTCATTCGCGAGTAGCCGAGGCGCGTCAGGCTCGTTGCGGGGGCGGGCAGGCGGGTTTACATCCTACCCGCCCGTCGCTGTCAGAAAGGGATTTTGCCTGTGGAGATTGTAGAAGGAATTCACCGTATCCAACTGCCATTGGGCGACCGATTTGTCTGTGTCTACCTGTTGGTGGGGAGCGAGGCAACGCTTCTGGTCGATACGGGGCTGGATGATACGCCGCAGACCTATATTTTGCCCTATATGCAGGCGCACAACCTGGACCCGGCACAGGTGCGCTATATTCTCTCCAGTCACAGCGACTTTGACCATACGGCAGGCAATCGCTCGGCGGTGGAAGCCTTTCCTAATGCGTTGCTCATGTGTCACCGCCTGGATCAGGCGATGGTCGAGGATATGCAGCTGATTCTGGATGCGCGCTACGACGAATTTAAGGCTGACCATGACATTTTTGAATCGGAAGCTGCGCGCGCCGATATGCTGGCCGTGGCGCGCACTGCGCCGGTGGATGTTGCGTTGAGCGGTGGCGAAGTGCTGCGGCTCAGCCCCGACTGGCATGTGGAATTGTGGCATACGCCCGGCCATAGCCGCGGGCATATGACGGTGAACGATCC
This sequence comes from Litorilinea sp., assembly GCA_040880365.1. Taxonomy (GTDB): domain Bacteria; phylum Chloroflexota; class Anaerolineae; order Caldilineales; family Caldilineaceae; genus JBBDIO01. The sequence goes on along the minus strand of JBBDIO010000116.1, from coordinate 469 downwards.
GCGCAGCGGTGCGCTGGTGATCTGTGATGCGACGCTTTATCACGCGGTGTTGCGGGCCGATGGCACACCGGCTTTTCCTCCGACCTATCGCTATCTGGATGCGTATATGGCAACGCTGGGCCAGTTTGAGGCATGGCAGCCGCCCTATCTGCTCACTAGCCACTATCCGGTCTATGCCGGGGTAGAGGTCGAGGCGTTTTTGGCAGCCAGCCGCAGCTTTGTAGAGCGCACGGATCGCCATCTGCGCCGGCTGCTTGCGGAAGCCGGTGCACCGCTGACTATGCAGGAAATTATCCAGGCATCCAGTGCCGCCCTGGGCGAATGGCCGGACGCCGCCGCACCGGCTTTGTCGCAACCGCTGGCCGGACATCTGGAACGCATGGTTCAGCATGGTTTGCTGGCACAAGGCCGGCGCGAGCATTTGATTACCTATCGGTGGCAAGAATAGGGCCACCCGCGCTGCGCTCGG
>JBBDIO010000115.1:2527-5602 GCA_040880365.1 Litorilinea sp. | reverse complement strand
CCCTCCCCGTATTGCCCGATTAAAATTGCCCAATTAAAAACAGCATCGCGCCAACCTGAACGCATTTAAGCGACACGCAAAAAGGGCAATACTTCGTCTGCGACCTGCCCTGCGGCCAGTTCGGGCGCACTGTGATTGGCCAATATGCGCCGGTGGATGGGGGCATGTTGACGGCGCAAGCGGCGGCGAGGTCGATTGGGGATCAGATCATACTTGCCCCACACATAGAGCGCAGGCACCGGCAAATCCAATAGACTGTTCCCCGCGTTGGGCATTTCGCGGATGGCGCGCTTGAGACTGTTGATATCCTGCGCACCGATCTCCCGCGTCCATTCGTTGGCATAGGGATGGCCGCGACCATTGAAGGCCAAAGTACGTACCAGAGAGTGCAACCTGCGCCCCGAAAGCACCCAATCGCCCAGCGCGGGGAAATAGCTATCCAGATGAATCGCGGCCCGCGCCGCCATCCACCGCCAACCCGGCACATGCACAGGACACAGAAACACCGCGCGCGACACGCGATCCGGGTGGCGATTGATATACGTTTCTGCGGCGCGGCTGCCCGTGGAATAGGAAAAGACCGCCCACGCCTCCAGGCGCAGATAACGCCGCAACTGCTCGATGGATTCGGCGCAGACAGTATAATAGGCCCGTGCCGGTTCGGGCGGCGGCGATTGACCGATGCCGGGCAGTTCGATTATGACACAGCGAAAATGAGACGTCAGGTGGGGCAGAAGGTTGCGCCAGATCTTGAAGCTGATGCCAAAACCGTGGATCAAGAGCAAAGGCGGCCCTTGCCCTTCGATTCGATAGGAGAGCAACCCTTCCTTTGGCGCAGAGTGTAGGGATTCCGCGTTTTCCGAGGGTAGAATTTCCTCAGGATGCGGCGTGCGCTCCCCCCCACGCGCGGGCATTTCGCCCGGCTTGGCGTCGGCAGGTAAATCGGACAATAATGTGGATTGGGGAATTCTCTCAGTTATTTGCATAATATCTCTGCCGCAACTATCAAAACGGAATTTGATATGCAAATGCGCCCCTTTGGCCCATGCCATCGCCCAAAGAAGCACTTCAGCAATTGCTCAAGTACTACCGGACTGAAACAACCCAGGCCGGACACCCGAAAACCTGGGAAGAACCTCTAGTCCCATGACCTACCACAGACGCGTCCTGTTGCTCACATCCAAAACCGGCGGCGGTCATGTCAGCCTCGCCGAAGCCCTGCGCGACCGGCTGGAACCAAGTTTCCACTGCGCGATTATCGATCCCCAACCCTCGATCGTGCATACCCACTATCGCCTGGTCAGCCGCTATGCCCTGCGCCTGTGGCAAATGGAATATCGCCTGGCCGACCGCCCCCACCGCGCGCTGGCCGCGCATCGGTTGTTCGCCCGCCTCATGGGGCGTCCGATGCGACACCTGCTGGCGCGGGAAAAACCGGATCTGATTGTGAGTACCTATTCGTTTTTTACGGCGGCGATGCTCAACGCCATTCGCGCCATCGGCCGCCCGACGGCAACCGCGCTGCTGCTTTCGGATCCACAAAATGTCCACGCGACGTGGCTGGCAATCAAAGACGTGGATTGTATCCTGGCGCCCACGCGTGAAACGGCAACGCAGGCACTGAATGCCGGGTTCACACCGCATCAGGTGCATCTTAGCGGCTGGCCTGTGCGCAGTCAATTCCATATGCCAGATAACGATATGCCAGATAACAATACGCTGGATCGTCGAGCCGGGTTGCAGGAACTTGGGCTGAATCCGGATCGATTCACAGTCTTTTTACAGGGCGGCGGCGAAGGCACAGCGCATTTCAGGCGCACCGTCGAAGCTGTGTTGGCCGCGGGCAATTCGGGGGCAACGCCCAATGGCAGGCCTGTGCCCCAACCCCGCGGCGTGCAAATCATTCTTGCCGTGGGCACCAACGAAATCCTGCGCGCCCGCTATGCCCAGCGCCCCAATATCTATACCCTACCCTTCACCAAAGAAATCGCCCGCTATATGGCCCTTGCCGATGTGGTCATGGGCAAAGCCGGCCCCAATATGCTGTTCGAGACGGTTACATTGGGCAAGCCCTTTATTGCCACCACCTACATTCCCGGCCAGGAAACGCCCAACCTGGATTTCATCCGCCGTCACCAACTGGGCTGGGTCGCGCTGGAACCCCGCGAACAGACCACGCTCATCCGCGCGCTGATCCAGGATTCTGCCCTGCTACAGGCGCAAATGCACAGTGTGGATCTCTATCGTCGCTGGAATCTATCACGGCTGGATACGGTGTTGCCCCAGGCCCAGGCACTGGTCGGGAAACTCGCCGTGGGCATACGCTAGCGCGCAGCGTTCTGCCCAGATTAGTTGTGCGCAAGTGCGCAAGTCTCTGCGCCGGGGGTCAGGCCTGTGCCTCTGCGCCCAATAGTTCACGGCGGCGAAATTGCCCCATATACAGGTTATAGTAGAAACCGCGCTGGGCCAGGAGTTCTTCGTGAGTGCCCCGTTCCAGAATGCCCTGGCCGTTGACCACCAACACCTGGTCCGCATTGCGGATGGTGCTGAGCCGGTGGGCGATGACAAATGCAGTGCGCCCTTCGAGCAGACGCAAAAGCGCCTCTTGAATCTGCTGCTCGGTGCGGGTATCCACGCTGCTGGTTGCCTCGTCGAGAATCAGAATACGCGGGTCGGCCAGAATCGCGCGCGCCACTGCCAGCAACTGGCGTTGCCCCTGGCTGAAATTATGCCCCTGCTCCGAAACCACAGTGGCATAGCCATTGGGCAGCAGATGAATAAAGCGGTCGGCGTTTGCCAGCTTTGCCGCGGCGATCACTTCGGCGTCGATCGCGTCCAGCCGCCCATAGCGAATATTTTCCATGACCGTGCCCGAAAAGAGGAAGGTATCCTGCAACACAATGCCCAACTGGGTTCGCAGCGAAGCCTGCTGTATGGTGCGAATGTCGTGTCCATCTACCCGAATCGCGCCGCCGGTCACATCGTAAAAGCGGCTGAGCAGGTTGATCACGGTCGTCTTGCCCGCGCCCGTCGGCCCGACCAGCGCGATGGTCTGCCCGGGCTGCGCTTCCAGGT
>JBBDIO010000115.1:0-2517 GCA_040880365.1 Litorilinea sp. | reverse complement strand
ACACGGGCTTATCGGCATCATAGGCAAAACTCACATCATCGAAGACCACATGCCCGCGCACCGCAGTCAGAGGTTTGGCATCGGGCGCATCCTGCACCGCGGGCGCGGCATCCAGCACCTCAAAAATGCGCTCGGCTCCCGCCAGGGCCGATTGCAGCTGATTGTAGAGCATAGCAATGCCGCGCATGGGGCGAAAAAAGTTCATAATATAGACGACAAACGTCGCCAGCACGCCGACCTGGACAATGCCGCGCAACGCCAGCCAGCCGCCCAAAAAGGCTGTGGCGGCAATGGTGATGGTGCTCATGGTGGTGAACATGGGGCCGAGCGCGGCGGTGATAATATCGGCGCGGATGCCCGCCCGCCGGCTTTCGGTATTGACCGCCACAAAATCTGCCACGGTGTCGGCCTCGCGGGCAAAAGCCTGCACCACACGCACGCCGGCAATGTTTTCTTCCATCACCACGTTGAGCGCGCCCAGGTTGCGCTGCACTGTGCGAAATGCCATGCGACTGCGCCGGGTCACTTCGCCCGTGATATAGAGCATGATAGGCAGAATCAGCACCGTGCCCAGCGCCAATTGCCAGTTGAGCAGAAACATGGCAATCATGATACCGCCCAGCCCCAGCACATTGCCCACAAAATCGATGAGGCCATTGGAAAGCACGCTGTTGATGGCTTCGGTATCGTTGCTGTTGCGGCTCATGAGATCGCCGGTTTTGTGGCGGTCGTGATAGGCCATAGAAAGCCGCTGGAGATGGCCGAACAACTCGGCGCGCACATCTGCCACCAGCCGCTGTCCCACCCCCACCATGAGAATCCCCTGGACCATTTGGCCTGCGCCCATGAGCACATAGACACCCACCATGATCAGCGCCAGATTGACCAGACCGGGAAAATCGCGCGGCACGATATAGTTATCGATGGCGCGGCCCAACAAGACAGGACCCAGCAGGCTGAGCAAGGTGGTCATGATGACCAGCACCGCCACCAGCCCCACGCGCAGACGATAGGGACGCAGATAGGCAAACAGACGATAGAGCGTAGACCGCGTCTGGCGGGCGCTTTCGCCGGTGAGCCGCATCCCGCCGCCCATTCCCAGCCGCATCCCGCCCCCGCCTCGATTACTCCCCTGGCTCGACATAGTGCTATTGGTGCTTTCTTTCGATAGTGTGAGGGCTGAAATGTGATGCCCGACATGACGGCTACGGGTGTGCGACTGATTATTGCTGCTGGCGCGCGTGCCGTTTCAAAGTCTGCAACAGCACGCGTCCCGGTCCGGTCAAACGGGTCATAAAGAGACCTTCTCCGCTGAACAACATTTTGCGACAGCCGCCCACGCCCTGAATATCGTAATCCACATTGTCGGCAAAAGCCGCGAGATTGCCGGTGCTCACCAGAATCTATTCGTCGATTTCCAGCCGGCGTTCATAAAAGTCGCCGCTGCCATGAATGAGCACAGTGCCCGTGCCCGATATGCGCTGGAGAAACAGGCCCGACCCGCCAAAGAAGGCTGCACCGGCCCGCCGCGCCACCGTCACTGTGATGTCCACCGCTTCGCCCCAGGCCGCCAAAAACGAACCGCGTGTCGTAACCACCGGCCCATCGGCCAGATCCCAGACGGCAATATGACCGGGCGCATCGGGGGCCAACAGCGCATACGCGCCGGGACCTTGCGCCTGGAGATAGCTCAACGACACGCCTTCGCCCGCCACCGAACGGCGAATGGCGCCGCCCATGCCACCCGGCACCCGCAAAGACCAATCCACGCTGGGCGCATAGGCCATAATCGCGCCGTTGCTGGCCCAGACGGCTTCCGCCTCTTCAAAATCCAGCCGCACGTTCTGGGCAATCTCACCCGCTATTGTGTAACGCATAATGCTGGGTATTTCCTTCCTGTAAAGCTCAAATTTTCGCCATCCGATACTGACCAGAGAACGCAACCACCAGGAATCACGCGCCGTCACTTGCTAACTGGTCACTTGCTAACAGGCCGGTCATCTCCTCTACATCGAGCTGGGAATTATAGATCTCCTGATAAACCGGACTGTGGGCCAACAGCTCCTGATGATTGCCCCGCGCCACAATCTTGCCGGCATCCAGAATCAGAATCTGGTCGGCATTGACCACGCTGTTGATACGCTGGGCCACCAGAAACGTCGTGCAGCTTTTCATCACCGTATCCAACGCTTCAAGAATCTTGAATTCAGTATCAATATCTACGGCGCTGGTACAGTCGTCCAGAATCAGGATCGAAGGCTGCATGAGCAAAGCCCGCGCAATTGCAATGCGCTGCTTCTGCCCGCCCGAAAAATTCGCGCCGCGCGCTTCGACCACACTGTCATAGCGGTCGGGCAAACCATCGATAAATTCATGGGCCTGCGCCAGATGCGCCGCGGCTTCGATTTCCTCCAGCGTCGCCTGGGGTCGCCCATAGGCAATATTCTCGCGCACTGTGCCGCTAAAGAGCGTGCTCTGTTGCAACACCACGCCTACCCGCGCGCGCAGCGTGTGCAA
>JBBDIO010000114.1:0-5636 GCA_040880365.1 Litorilinea sp. | reverse complement strand
GTCACCGTAAGATGGTCGTAGTTGACGAGAATATTGCCATAGTGGATGGCGGGGGCGGAGCCGGTGCTTGCCAGATCGGCATAGGCGCGGCGCAAGATGCCGCCGCTGCGCGAGATCAGCTCGCGCAGGCTATAGGGTTTCACCACATAGTCGTCGGCGCCCATTTCCAGCCCCAGAATTTTATCCATCTCTTCGTCGCGGGCGGTGAGGATGAGGATGGGCTGCTTCAGGCCCTGGGCGCGCCACTGGCGACAGAGGTCAAAGCCGCTGGCGTCGGGCAGGCGAATATCGAGCAGGATGATATGGGGCGGCTGCTGGCGCGCCAGCTCCTGGGCCTGGAGTCCGGTTTCGGCCCAGACCGGTGTAAAACCGGCGTCGCGCAGGCCATAGATCAGCCCGCGGGCCACGGCGCGTTCATCTTCGACGATTAAAATAGTTTCGGCAGACATGGCGAATTTTGCGAAATTTCTCAAATTGGGGTATTGACAGGCCGGTCGGATCGTGATAGTATTGTAATTACCAAACGGAATGGATTACAAAGTCAAATTTGTAACTGTCTCGGATGGTATGGGAGCCCTGAGAAATCGGAAAATTGTTTCTATCCGATACCGAAATATCCGTCTAAACGTTGAGGACAACTCGACATTTACAGGAATTCGGTACACTTTCAAAGCGATGAAACTTTCTACAACTATTCATACGACTGACTCCTGAGGGACATCAGCGAATGATAGAAACAGAAAGCGGAGCATTGAGAGCAACCTGGTAAGTGGTAGATAAAAGTTATCTTAACCCATAACTTTTGTAGATTACCAAAAGGTTAGATACAGAAACAATTGGAAAGTTACTCGGGGCCCCTTTCTTTTTTCTACCCAACCGTTCGCAGATATCTGTGAACGGTTTTTTTATGCGTTGCGCCGGGCGGTTTTCGGGCGCGGGGCGATGCTTACCCTGCGTTTTTCGCCGATTGGCTGTTTTGAAAGACGCTTGGCTCGAGCAAGCCCACAAAGGGCAAATTGCGAAATCGTTCCCGATAGTCCAGCCCATAGCCCACTATGAGCCGGTCGGGCACGTCGAAGCCTTTGTATTTAATGGGTATATCGATGAGCCGGCGGCGGGCCTTGTTGAAGAGTGCGCACACTTCGAGGCTGGCGGGCTGTTGCACGCGCAGGGTGCGCAGCAAAAAATTTAACGTCAGACCCGTGTCAATCATGTCTTCTACAAAAATGACGTGGCGATTGGCGATGGAGACATCCAGGTCTTTGATAATCTGCACCATGCCCCGGTCGCGCGATTCTGCCGAATAGGAAGAAACGGCCATGAAATCCACTTCGGCGTTGATGGTGATGGCGCGATGCAGATCGGCCATGAAGATGTAGACGCCCCGCAACACTCCCACCAACAGCGGATTGCGTCCGGCATAGTCCTGGCTGATAGTCGTGCCCAGGGCATGGACCCGCTGTTCGATCTCCACCGCGGTGAAAAGCACCTCGCGAATGCCCGTCGCCAACTCCGTATAGGCTTCGGGGGGATGGCGCTGCATGGGAGTTTCAGGGATTTCGGTGTGGGGTTCCATGACTTGTTCCGTGAAGGGCTAATCCGTGAAAGGCTAATCCGTGAAGGTGTGTTCCGCAAACAGGCGTGCAGTTAGCTCTGGTTCTGGGGCTGGGCGGCGACCCCCATGAAGGCCTGAGCTTCGTTTTCCAACCCAAATTTGATCATCATGTCGCGGATATCCTGCCGCTTGAGGAGCTTGATATTCACGTTGGGATATAGCTCTTGCATACGGCGCATCTTGCGATTTTTGTGGCGGATCAATTGAGGGCGCAACGTGGTGACTTCGAGATAGAGGTCTTCCTGGGGCAGATAGAAATCGGGCGAGAATGCCAGCGTCACATTGCCTGCCTTGTCCCATTCCAGTGCAAAGGTGCGTGGTTCATAAATCCACTCGACGCCATAATAGTCGAGAATACGCGCCAGCATTGCTTCGGCGGGATGGGCAAAGCGTGGTGTTTCCTCTTCAGTCTCGCGTTCGGTTTCGCGCAAGGCGCGCCTCCTGTGATTCATGCGGCGCAACTCATGGTGATCTCGGCGATCTCGGCGCGCACGCGGCAAGCTTTTGCAAACTTATCCTACCGTCTGGGCGCGACTCCGTCAACCTGGCGCCAGCGGTCGCTGTGCATTGGCTGTTCCCCCCCCAGTATTGTGTGCGCGGTTATGCTGCATTTCAAAATTGCGCGCGTTTTGTGTGGCGTCTCTGCTATACTTCTGCCATGCATCGAATTGAAAATCCGATTGAAAATAGTGGGGAACCTGAGGTCTATACGCTGGTGGAGACGCTTTTGGCGCGCATTCAGCGTGCGCTGGGTGTCCGGCTGGTGGGGTTTTATCTCTATGGTTCGCTGGTGACGGGCGATTTTGACCCAGGTGTCAGCGATGTGGATTTGCTGGCCGTGGTGGAATCGCCGCTGCGCGAAGCCGAATTTCGCACACTGGAAGCCATGCACCTCGCCGTGCTCGCGGCGTATCCGGCGTGGCGCGAGCGTATTGAGATTGTCTATCTACCGGCCAGGGCTTTGCGCGCCTTTCGCACCGAATCCAGCCCGCTGGCGGTGATCAGTCCGGGCGAGCCGTTTAATATCAAGCCCGCAGGCATCGATTGGCTCATGAACTGGTATCTGGTGCGCACCATGGGCCAGACGCTCTATGGGCCGCCACCGGCCACGCTGATTGATCCCATTGCGCAGGCAGAATTTTTGCAGGCAGTACGTGAACACGCCTATGGGTGGCCTGCCTGGATCGAGGCCATGCGCGATGACTGTAAATATCAGGCATATGGCGTGCTGACCATGTGTCGCACGGCCTATAGCATTCGCCACGGCGTACACGTTTCCAAGCGCAAGGCGGCGACCTGGGCCGCGGCAGAATGGCCGAGTTGGTCGCCTGTGATCCGGCGTGCATTGGCGTGGCGGGTGGCGGATCGGGTAGACGCGGACCCCGCCGTGAGTTTTGAGGAGACCCGCCGTTTTGTCGATTTTGCCGTCGCGCAGGTGAAGGTAATGGCACACGACAGCCAGGCGTAAACGGAGGCCAGGTGTAAACGGGCATCCGGTCGTTATATATTTGTATCTCTCAACATCCATCTGGAAAGTGGTGACATTCTATGGCTGTAAACGAAACCAACTGGGCGGGCAATCATGCATTTGCCGCAGCGCAGATTGCCTATCCCGCCACGGTGGCCGAAGTGCAAGAACTGGTCATGCGCAATCGCAAGGTGAAGGCGGTGGGCGCGCGCCATTCGTTCAACGACATTGCCGATAGCGAAGAGACGCTGATTTCTCTGGCGCATTTTCCCGAAACGCTGGCGTTCGATACGCAGGCGCATACGGTGACCGTGCCCGCGGGCATGACCTATGGGCGGCTGTGTGCCCTGTTGCAGGAGATGGACTATGCCATCCACAATATGGCCTCGCTGCCCCATATCAGCGTGGGGGGCGCAGTCGCCACGGCGACCCACGGTTCGGGCGATGCCAACGGCAATCTGGCGACCGCGGTGGCGGGGCTGGCGCTGGTGACTGCCGACGGCGCGTGTGTGCAGCTGGCCCGCGGTCAACAAGAACCCGCGTTTGCCGGCGCGGTCGTGGGGTTGGGCGCGCTGGGCGTGGTCACCCACCTGACGCTGGACATTCGCCCCACCTATAACGTGCAACAGGCGGTCTATGAACGCTTGCCGCTGACCCAATTGTTCGACCATTTTGATGCCATCATGGGCGCGGCCTATAGTGTGAGTCTCTTTACCGACTGGCAGGCGGATTGGGTCAATCAACTCTGGCTCAAACGGTTGGTGCCAGAGGAGGGGGAGATCCATAGCTTCGCGCCCGAATTTCACGGCGCAATCCTGGCACAGACAGCAATGCATCCTTCGGGGCGTTCGTCGCCCGAATCGTGTACATCGCAATTGGGCGAAGCGGGACCCTGGCACGAACGGTTGCCCCATTTTCGCGTGGATCACGCGCCTTCGATGGGCAACGAGTTGCAGAGTGAATACTTTGTGGCGCGGCGCCACGCGGTGGCGGCGTTGCGCACACTGGCGGATCTGCGCGCCGAGCTGGCCTCGGTGGTGCTGGTCTCCGAAGTGCGCACGGTGGCCGCAGATGATCTGTGGCTCAGCCCGGCCTATGAACAGGATTGCGTGGGCTTTCATTTTACCCTGCGCAACGACTGGGAAGCGGTGCGGCCTGTGCTGCCCGTCATCGAAGCGGCGCTCGCGCCTTTTGCGCCGCGGCCCCATTGGGGCAAGCTCTTTACAATGGCCTCCGAACAGGTGCAAGCGCGCTATCCCCGGCTGGCAGATTTCCGCGCGCTGGTGGCGCAACTCGACCCCGGCGGCAAGTTCCACAACGCGTATCTGGCACAGATTCTCTAGGGCGCGGGCTGGGCAGGGGCGCGCCGCCGTTGTAGAATTTGAAGGATGTAGAATTTGAAAGATGTAGAATCCAGAGAATGCATTCAACGCCAGTGGAAACGAGTGAACACAGACTATGATTGCGATTGAGGCTGTTAAACAGGCCGCCTGGGAAGCGGGCGCGCTCACATTGGAGATGCGCCGTCAGGGCTTGCACAAAATCCAGGATAAATCGTCTACCATCGACCTGGTGACCGAGGCCGATCTGGCTGCCGAACAGAGCCTGCGCCGGGCATTGGCCCAGATCGACCCGGAGATTGAATTCTGGGGAGAAGAGAGCAACGAACGGCCTGGGGGATCGCGCTTTTGGGTGGTCGATCCGATTGATGGCACGACGAATTTTGCCAACGGACTGGCGCCCTATGCCATCAATATCGCCCTATATGAAGCAGACCAGGTGCAGTTGGGGGTGACGCTGGAGCTGCCGGCGCGGCGGCTTTATTGGGCGGCGCGCGACCAGGGCGCGCATGTGCAGGAATTCGACAGCCACGGCCCGGTGGGGGAAGCGGCGCGCCTGCAGGTGAATCGCGTCGATACGCTGAACCAGGCGTTGCTGACCACCGGCTTTCCCTATCATCGGGCGGAACACAGCGACAACAATCTCACCGAGTTTGCCTGGTTCTTTGCACGCGCCCAGGGCGTGCGCTGTATGGGGTCGGCGGCCATGGATCTGGCACATGTGGCCGCGGGCATCTTTGCCGCCTATTGGGAGGCGTGGCTGAAACCGTGGGATGTTGCACCCGGTGTGCTGATGGTGCAGGAAGCAGGCGGCACTGTCACCGATTATCGGGGCGCGCCGTGGCAACTGGGCAGCGTGGGCATAGTGGCTTCCAACGGCCAGCCCGCCTTGCACGCAGCATTGATCGAGGGCATTCAGGCCGCGCGTGCGAATCTGCCCAGCAAACTGCTGGATGTCTGAGCCGGTTTTGATTGACGCCTGGGCCATATAGACTGCCCGCATCAATGCAAATTGCATACAATTACAAAGAACGAACAAAAAAACGCAAACTTTGGGGTTTGCGTTTTTTTTATTTTCTTTTGTGCAAATGCGCGGTAAAAAGTAGGGGAATGCGAAAAGTCAATCGGTGAAGACGGTTCAGTACTGTCAATTGTGCAGTATTTCACGCTGAATTGGCGGAAGTTTGTGCATGTTGTACAGTGCGCCCCATCC
>JBBDIO010000113.1:0-5667 GCA_040880365.1 Litorilinea sp. | reverse complement strand
CGCACAGGCATCACCATCTTATTGTAATAGATGGCCCGCCGCCAGGGAAACAAACTACGTGCCCCGCACCACGTTCGCCGGGCGGCCTAGTGCGCTGAATTCACCGTCACAGGCATATCACAGTCATGTTACAGTAGGTCACAGCTCCTGCTGTGACAACCCTGTAGACCCATGTCACGTCAGGAGACGCGACCTACGACAAATACAAACTTCAACTTAACTAGGCATTAGTGCGCTGAATTCACCGTCACAGTCATGTCACAGGCATGTCACAGGCATGTCAGGCCCCTATAAAGGCCATGTTGTCAACGAAACACAAACCAGAGCAAATGCGGATTGTTCACGGCGCATGGTTCGGGTAAACTAGGGTAGCTTCAATACAAAAAAACCAACAGGAGTCAAAAACAAATGAGTCAGACCAACCCGGATTCCTCGCGCGCCGTTGCGCGACCAGAGGACCACATCAACACAAGCTCCCGCCCGTCGGACCTACGCATCACAGACCTGCGCATTGCCAATCTGGCAAAAATTCCCATGCGCGTCTCCATTATTCAGATCCACACCAACCAGGGCCTAATCGGCTATGGCGAAGTGCGCGACGGCGCCAGCAAAAACTATGCGCTGCTGCTCAAAAGCCGCCTGATCGGCGAAAATCCCTGTAACATCGACAAGGTGTTCCGCAAGATCAAGCAATTTGGCTTCCACGGACGCCAGGCGGGTGGCGTATGTGGTGTGGAAATGGCGCTCATGGATCTGGCCGGCAAGGCCTATGGCGTGCCTGCCTATATGCTGGCGGGCGGCAAGTTCCGCGACAAGGTCCTTTGCTATAGCGATACCGATTCCACGCCCGACGGCACCGAAATGGGCCAGCGCCTCAAGGCGCGCATGGACCAGGGCTTCAAGTTCCTCAAAATGGATATAGGCATTGGCCTGCTCAAGGGTATCCCTGGCACGCTGATTTCGCCCCCCGGCATGATCGAAACCCGCAACGTCATGCACCCCTTCACGGGCATCCAGATCACCGACAAGGGCATCGGGATTTTGTGCGACTATGTGGAAGCGGTACGCGCAGTCACCGGCTATGAAATTCCGATTGCCGTGGATCACTTCGGCCATATCGGCATCGAATCCTGCATCCGCCTGGGGCAAGCGCTGGACAAGTTCACGCTCGCCTGGTACGAGGATATGATTCCCTGGCAGTTTACCGACCAGTGGGTGCGGCTCTCCAATTCGGTCCAGACGCCCACCTGCACCGGCGAAGACATCTACCTCAAGGAAGGCTTTTTGCCCCTCTTGCAGAACCGCGCGGTGAGTGTCATCCACCCCGATTTGGCAAGCTCGGGCGGCATTCTGGAAACCAAGAAGGTGGGCGACATCGCGCAGGATTACGGCGTGGCAATGGCGATGCACATGGCCGGCTCGCCCATTTCGGCGCTGGCCAATGTGCACTGCGCCGCGGCCACCGAAAATTTCCTGGTGCTGGAAAACCACTCGGTAGACCATCCCCTCTGGAACGAGCTGATTTCGGGTCTGTCCAATCCGCTGATTCAGGATGGCTTTATCGACGTGCCCGAAGGACCGGGGCTGGGCTTCACCGACATCAACGAAGACCTCATGCGCACCCATATCGACAAAAACGATCCCCTGTTCTTCGACATGGCGACGGACAACTGGAATGTGGACGTCTGCAACGACCGGCTCTGGAGCTAGGCAGCAGAGGCTACAGGGTACGATTTGCAGAGTGCGATGGCGGGGTGAGATTGCAGTTATCTCACGCCATGTGCGCGCATGAATAGCACAAAATAAAAAAGGCGGGAGTCGCTATGACTCTCGCCTTTTGATTTCTTCCTGATTTCCCCATATTGGCCACAAACGTACCAGTTGCACAATGACCCGTTGTCTACTGCTGGCTACTCACGGTCGGCACAAAAATCCGCAACAGCGTGATCCCCTGCCCACTGGCAGGCATCTCGGGGCCGCAACTGACCACACCTTCGCCTACAGAGTTCTCGCAGGGGTCGCTGTTGGTGTCATCGTTGTTTACTTCATCGCCGTTTGTTTCCTCTGGCGCAGCATCAATCACCGGCGCGGCCGGTTCCTCGCCGCTATCGGGCGTGATATCGGTGCCGACGATTTCATCCGGCGCAGGTTCCTCGCTCACGGGCGTATCGACCGGCGGATTTGCCTGGGGCGGCAAGTCGGTGGGGATTTCGGGTCCGGTACAGACCACACCTTCGCCGACCGGCACGGGACATTTCACCTGCTGGGAGGCGGGCGGCGGCGCAACATCACACGGCAGCGTAGCCGATACCGCGACGCCATCGGGGCTATCTGCACAAGGGACCCGCGGTTCTTCCACGCGCCCGGCATCATCCCCATCATCCGGGGGGGTGGGAAGATCCTGGGGAGCAGCAACGGTCTGGGTAATGGGTTCGCCGGTGATGGGATCATACTGGCTGGGGTCAAACTCTGCCCAACCACACTCTGCGCCTTCACCAATCAGGGTCGCGCACGCCTGAAAATCGTCCTCGACGGGCTGTGTTGCAGCCACAGTCGCCAACCCGGTGTCCAACTCGGCAGCCGAAACGTGCACAGGTTCCATGAGCGAAAGCCCTGCGGAGATGAATGTGACTATGGCAACCGTTTGAATCAATTGGCGAATGAATGTGCGCATCAGTGCTATCCCAACCTCTGGTAGTTTATCCTTACTGCCCCCAGAGTAACACGATGCGATTCAAACTATCCCGTCAAAATGCTGTCAAAGGCTGGGGCCACATTCTGCGTCCAATGCAGCCCGCAAGGCGCGCCCGCTGCCTAATCTGCCAGTGGCTGAGGGTCGCGGATTCCCCAAATGACAAAAAAGGCAAAGACGCCCACCAGTGCCACAAAACCAAAGCCGATTTGATAGGCTGCAATGGGCACAGCGGTGCGCGCCAGGGCAGTCGCCAGCACCACACCGCCCAGGGTGGTGCCAATGATGCTGCCAAAGAAGCGCGACATACTATACAGCCCGGCGGCCGCGCCCGAATCTTCGGGCGGCACCTGATCCAGCGCCGTCCGATGCAGCACCGCCAGCGACATCCCCGCGCCCAGCCCATGAAAGACCAGGCCCGCGGCCGCCATCCATATGGGCACAGTGCCGGGCAAAAAGGCAAAATAGGTCATCATCCCCACTTGCAGGCCAAACCCGATATTCATAGGCCAACGACTATTCCAGCGGTCGGCGATCTGGCCCCCCAGGCGCACGGTTACGAGCAGGGAACCGGCGTGCAAGGTGAGCATGAACCCCACCTCCGACCCCGAAAGCCCGTGAATATCGGCCATATAGAGCGGCACCAGAAAGCCTTCGCTGCTCATAAGAAACATGCGCAGACTGGCCGCCAGCGAAGATCGCCCAAATGCGCCGATTGTGAACAGGTGGAGGGGCACCAGCGGATGCGCGTGGCGTCGCTCCCACCACAAAAACGTGCTGAACGCCACCACGGTCAGCAACAGCAGCCGCCAGTCCTGCAACGGCGCCACGCCAGTGAGGATGCGGCTGGATAGATAGGAGACCAGCAAGACAATCGAACAACTGAGCAGAAACGTGCCCAGCCAATCGAAGCTGCGCAGGAAGTGATGCTGCGGTTCGGGCGCGAGTTTGGGCACCCGATCGCGCACAACATAAAGCGCAATCAACGAGGCCACCACACCGGGGATAAAAATCGTCTGCCAACCCCAGCGGTCAATCAGAAAGCCGCCCAAAAACGGCCCCAACATGCCGATTGCCGGGCCGGTAGAACTCCACGTTCCCATCGCCTTGCCCTTTTCCTTGGGCGGAAAAAGCTCGGTGATAATCGCAATACACAGGGGATTGACGCCTGCCGTGCCCAGCCCCTGCACAATGCGCCCCAGGAAGAGCATCCACATCTCCTCCGCCATGAGGCAGAGACCCGTGCCGATGAAAAACAGAATGATGCCAATGGTAAAGAGTCGCCGTTTGCCCAGCCCGTCGCCCAGGCGGCCATAGAGTGGCATGAACATGACAAAGGGCAGCGTATAGGCGGTGACCAGCCACGCGATCACGTCGGGATCGGCGTCGAAGCCGTCGCGGATAAAGGGCAGCGCGACCCCAAACATAGACAGATTTAGGACCGTCATGCCCATAGGCACCATCAACCCAATCAGGATCGAGCGGCGATCCCAGGGCTTGACAGGCTCGGTCGTCACCCGCCGCCGCCGGAATGTCTCGGGCACGGCATCGTCATGCGGGGGGACGGTTGGTTTCTTCTCTTGCGTTTTCATGCAGCAGGTTGCTTGCTTCTAGCTTACGATGCGTGCCAGGACAGGCGCACAGGCAATACAGTACGCGATTGGATGGGTTTATGCTGAATGATACTGCTGAATGAACCTAAGGCGCAGGCTCTTGCACGACGAGTCACTATAGCACCCACCCAATGATTCTTCAATCCGCCGGCAGGTTCGACAGAGAATTGAGGATTTGTTATCGTAGGACGCACACAGGGATGATCTTCGACGCCACTCCCCACCTACGCGTCTCTCTGTCCATCTAAAACCCGATAATCCAGGCCACCAGACAGAAAGCCCAAAAGCATGAGCGAACGTATCGTTTCCATCGAAGTGTTTCCCCTCAAAATCCCGCGCGATGTTCCCTATCTGGGACCGCTGGAACCCGGTGTCACTGCCAGCGAACGGGGCTATTTTGTGCGCCCCGCCAACCGCACCGTCTACAGCATCCACGACCATTCGGTATTGATAAAGCTCACCACGGCTTCGGGCGCGGTGGGCTGGGGCGAAAGTTTCGGCGTGGTCTCGCCCGGCACAGTGGCGTCGATTCTCCAGGATTTGGCCGAGCCGTTTGTGGTGGGCCGCGACCCCCACAATGGGCTGGCGATTACCGAGGACATCTATAACGGGATGCGTGTGCGCGGCTTCTTTGGCGGCTTTTATGTGGATGCGCTAGCGGGCGTGGATATGGCGCTGTGGGATCTACGCGGCAAACTGACCGGCCTGCCCGTCTGCAAGCTGCTGGGCGCACAACGCCACACCCGGCTGCCCGTCTATGTATCGGGTCTGCCCGAAGCCACCCGCGCCGGCCGCGCCGAACTGGCCGCCGAGTGGATGGCAAAGGGCTTTAGCGCCGTGAAATTCGCCGCCGCAGTCGCGCACGATGGCGAACTCGCCGAAATGGAAGCCCTGCGCGCGGCCATCGGCCCCGACCCCAAAATCCTCTGCGACTTTCACTGGCAATACACCGACCAGGAAGCCATCAAGCTGATCACCCAGCTCGAAGAATACGATCTCTTTGTCGCCGAAGCGCCCGTCCAATCGGAAGATATGGAAGGGCAGGCCGCGGTTGCACGCGCGGTCAAGACCCCGGTCGCAATTGGCGAAGAGCTGCGCACGGTCTATGAATATCGCCCGCGCTTCATCAACCGCTGCATGAGCATCATTCAGCCCGAAATGGCGCATATGGGCATCACCTTCTTCTGGCAGGTCTGCCAAATGGCCCAGGCGTTTCACTGCCGGGTCATGCCCCATGCCACCATCGGCGTGGGCATTGCCCAGTCGGCCAGCCTGCATGTTTCCGCCGCGCTGAGCAATTTTTCCATGCACGAATATCAACATTCCATCTTCGACCGCAATCTGAATTTTGTAGAAAGCGAT
>JBBDIO010000112.1:0-5673 GCA_040880365.1 Litorilinea sp. | reverse complement strand
TATCCTTCTGTGAGACATCGTTCTGGGGGACATCCTTCTGGGGGATATCCTTCTGCGGGATGTCGTGCATCTGTCGCCGCCACGAATCCGCATAGCGTCCATCCTGCGCCACCAATTCAGCATGGCTGCCCGATTCCACAATGCGCCCATCGACCATCACATGGATGATATCGGCCTGCATGGCAGTCGTGAAGCGGTGAGTGATAATGAGCGCGGTCTGGTCTGCCACCAGCGAGCGAAATTGTTGCATCCACGACGCTTCGGCCCACGAATCCATGGCGCTGGTCGGTTCATCCAGAATGATCAGGTTGGCTTCACGGGCAAAGGCGCGGGCCAACGCCACGCGCTGCCATTCGCCGATGCTCAATTCCATACTGCCAAACAACTTACCCAGCAACGTATCATAGCCCTGGGGCAGCTTGTTGACAATGGCTTCGGCGCCGGCCTGCGCCGCGGCCTCTTCGATCTGGGCGCGCGTCAACCCGGCGGCAAAATCGCCAAATGCAATATTGTCGGCAACGGTTTCGTGAAAGGCCAACGGCTGTTGAAACAGAATGGTAATGCGCCGCCGCAAGTCATCCAGCGCCATCGCGCGCAGGTCGGTTCCATCCCAGGTAATCGTGCCCTCGGTCGGATCATAGAAACGACAAAGGAGCTTGGTCAGCGTGCTCTTGCCCGCGCCATTTTCGCCCACAATCGCCACAATCTGCCCGGCAGGCAGCGTCAGATTAAAATTGTGCAGCGCAGGATCTTCGCTGCCCGGATAGTGAAACGTAATATTCTCCAGCCGAATGCCCTCGCGCAGACCGGGTGCCGGTGTCACCGGCTCGGCAGGATCGACAATCTGGGGGCGCAGCTCTAAAAAGGCAAACAGATCATCCAGATAGAGCAGATTCCAGTAAATTTCACCCACGCCGCGCAAAATGGTGCGCATCAGGCTTTGGCCCTGGTTCATAGCCTGGTAGAACATGGCAAGATCGCCCAGCGAAAAACGGCCCAAAAACGCCTGCCACAACATCCAGCCCAGGGCAACACCAAGACTGAGCAGCCCGGTGCCCCCCGCGCTGAGTTGGCCCAGCATCTGCTGGCGCGAAAGTTGCAGACGTTCGCCGCGCAACAGCGTGCGCAGATTGCGGTGGGCCTGGCGAAAATGTTCGCCCAACCCAAAGAGGCGAATCTCCGGTGCCGGGCGGTCGGTGGAAAGCATGTTGGTAAAATAGCCCAGCCGCCGCAGTTCCACCGTGCGCCGCAGCCGCCAGCGATGGAACCGATAGCTGGCCCGCAACGCCACCCACAACGATGGCAATGTGCCGACAATCAGCAGAATCGGCATCCACCACGCAAACGTGAGCAGAACCCCCGCCATCGCAAACAGCGTAATCGTGCTTTGCAAGGCGGCCCCCAGCCGATCCAACAAGTTAATCGGCCGGTCTGCCGCTTCGATACTGGCGCGGTGAAACTGGTCATAATAGCTGGGCGATTCGTAATACTGGAGATCCAGCGAAATGGCCTGACGATGGATGAGATCACTCATATGATCCTGCACCGATTCGCCCAGAATTGTACGCACATAGCCGCTGCCATTGACCAGCACTTCGTTGGCTATCAACACGCCACCCATCGCAACCGCCACCAGAATGGCATGGCGCATGGCGGCCACATCGCCCACATTCTGAATCGCAGGCACCAGGCTATCCACCAATTCGCGCGTGAGATAGACGGAAACAACCGGCAATATGCCCTGGATCACCAACAGCACAAGGGTGATGCTCATATACAAGGGCGCCGCCTGCCAGATAAGCCCCATCGTGCGGGGCACATATCGCAATTGACGCAAATGCTTGCCCGGATCAAACAAGCCTTCTTGCTTGGTACGCATTGGACGCAACGTCATTCAGATTTACGTCTCCGGTCCAGATTGTTCTTGAGAATACGGAAATAGTCGGATTGTACCGCACCTCGGTCGCGAATGCTCACATTGGTATCGTGAATGCGCCGCAACGCGACCACAGCTTCGAGCATTATCGTGCGCAACCCCATCTGCTGGGCGCGGGGCAACCACTCTACAAAACCGGCCTTAATTGCCGGATCCAACGGCCCTATGCGCGCCCAGGACGCGCACCGGATCAACATGCTGGTGAGACTGTGTCCGGCAACCACTTCTCGGCCATAGCGCAGCTTGCGCGCCGCGTCTTCTTCAATTTCGGGGCTGACAAACTGGCGCACATGCCCGAACACAGCCTCCCGCGTCGGGTCATCCAGAAAACAGGCCCATTGTTGTGCCAACTTGGCAGGTTCCCACAGATCGTCGGCATCCAGGAACGCCAGAAAGTCGGTGGTTGCCTGGGCCACACCGTGGTTGATGGCCGCCGACGCGCCCTGATTGGGCTGGAAACAGTAGTGTACAGAAGTACTCGCCGGGCCGACAGTCGAGTCAGCAGCCGGCAGGATAAAAGGCGCAACCGCCGCGCGGGTATCGTCGGTCGATCCATCGTCCACCACAATCACACGCTGGGGCGGGACCGTCTGCGCCAGCACACTCGCCAGCGCGGCGGCGATGTAGCGTGCCCCATTATAGACCGGGATGATGACCGTTATCGGCAAACATGCGCGCGATCCCCGCGTCGCACCCGTATCCGCACCTGTGTCTGCGACCGGGGGGCAGGAGAGCGCAGCGGGAGCATCTGGCGTATCGGGCTGGGTACGCCGCCTGTGCAGCGATGCGCGCAGCCCGCGAAAAAGTTCACGATTCATGGTGGCGGTCTGATGGGTGACATTCGTGCCATGAATGCGCTTTTCCACCAATACGGCAGGCACGACCGTCATGAGTACCTGGGCATCGCGAGCGCGCAAAAACCAATCGCCGTCGTTGCCAAATTGATAGTCGGCATCGAACAGCCCGACCGTGTGGCGCGGCGCAGGATCAATCCCCACAGAGCCATTTACAGAATCACCCACAGACTCGAACAGGCCGCGCCGGGCCAGCAGTGCGCTGGGCGCATAGAGCAGCGGGTCCTGGGCATAGTGCGTCCGATTGAGATGGGCAGGCCACTGGGTGCCCGGTTCGAGCCGCGCGCGCATGTGACACAACACATAGCCGCGCGCAGGGTCGTCTTGCAACGCGGCCATTTGCTGGGCCAGTTTGCCCGGCAGCCACAGATCATCGGCATCCAGAAAGGCCAAAAATTCGCCCTGGGCCGCCGCGATTCCCACATTTTTGGCTACGGCATTCCCCTGATTTTCCTGGCGCAACAGGCGCACCGGCAGCGGGGCCGATTGGGCAAAGCGCGCCACCCGCGCCGCCGAATCATCGGTCGATCCGTCATCCACCACAATAATTTCGACAGGCCACAGGCTTTGGGCCACAACACTTTCCAACGCCGCCACAACATAGGCCGCGGCATTATAGACGGGTATCACCACGCTAATGGGCGCGCGCTTCTTCAAGTCAGCCAATGGGTTAAATCCTTGCCAATCAGATCCTGGGTTTTGAGGATGTCCTCACGCATGGCCGCGACAATCATCTGGCGTGTCGCGGAGGGCAGCGGCGGCGGCGCGGTGCGATTCCAGCTGCGCACCCGCTGGGCAAGCGGTTTGCGCCAGTGGGCCGGGACAAATTTGCGCACGAGCTGCATCAGCGGATGCGACTTGCCCATGAGCCACCGCAAATAGGGAATGCGCGCGTAGCCGGTCACGCCGATGCGCGCCGGTTGTTCCAACCGCGCCGCGGGATCGACAGGCTCGACACCCAAAAACGTAAACAAATCGGCCAACACCTGCGCCGGTTGCTGTCGCCATTCCTCATACAGATAGACGCGGATCTGTCCCGCGGCAAACCGTTCATAATACGCCCGCAGAGGGTCATAGGATCCGCTGCTTTCCAACAAACGCAGCCCCGGATGCATCCCCGCCCGCGCGCCGGCTTTTTCCTCGGCCAGCGCCTGCTCCACACTGGGGGCCGGGTCCGAATCCAGACTGCGCGAAAAGTGGTAATAGGAATGTACATATTCTGCCGGATGGCGAATGATGGCAACCAGGCGGGCCTGGGGCACATGGCGCTGGATGGCCGCCGCGGCGCGCGGCGCCAAATCGGGAAAGAGATATTGGGGCGAAGCCTCGCCCACTGCCGTTTCGGTCGTTGCCCCGGCAAATAGCCCGCGATATTCATGCAAATCTGAAATCCCTGCAATGTGCAAGTCGCCGCGATAATAGACGGGACCGTCTTCGCACACAAAAAAGCAGGGTTCTTTGGGATACGACATGAAGACCGCAGGGTGCGCGTTCAGCGCCGCATACAGCGCGGTCGTGCCCGATTTGGCTTTGCCCAATATGAAGAAATCGGGGAGTCGGCCCATAGTTATATTTTGGCTCTCAGAATGCAGCAAGACTTATCGGTACGCGAAAATGGGCAACAAGATCGCAATTAGCGCAACCAATGCGACAGATCCCGCCCAATCAGCTCCTGGGTTTTGAGTATATCCTCGCGCGTGGCATCTACAATCATGCGGCGAGTGGCCGCGGAAAGTGGAGGCGGTGATCCGTTACGATTCCACGCCTGCAAGCGCAGTGCCACCGCTTTGCGCAACGGGGCAGGCACAAATTTTCGCGCCAGATCCAGCAGCGGATGAGGCATCCCAATCAGTTTGCGCACCCAGGGGATGCGCTGGACACGGGTCACATTGACCGGCGTCGGTTCGATGCGCGCCGCTTCGGGATCCACGCCAATAAACGACAATAGCGTCGCCAACGTCTGGGCGGGCTGATTTCGCCAATCTTCATACAGCAACACCTTGATCTGCGCCCGCGGAAAACGGTCATAATAGGCCCGCAGTTGCGTGTAATTGCGCGCCCCCTCCAGATACCAGAGTCCGGAATCGATTCCCGCCTGCCGCCGCTCTGCTTCCAGCGCCAGGGCACCTTCCAGGGTCGGCGCAGATTCCATTCCATCAAACATGCGCCAAAAATGGTAGATGGAATGCACATATTCGGCAGGATGGCGCAGAATCGCAATCAGCCGCATTTCGGGCACATGCCGATGAATGGATTCGGCGGCCACCGCGGCATATTCGGGAAAGAGATAGAGGGTAGAGGCTTCGCCAATGGCCGTTTCGGTCGTTACATTCGCGAAGAGCCGGCGATAGGCATCCAGATTATCGATTCGATTCATCCGTAACGCTTCCATCCCGAGAAATGCAAACGAATCCATTTCGTAGCCAAAAAAACCCGGTTCCTTGAGAGCCGGCATAAAGACCTGAGGATGGCTGCGCATGGCGGTGTATAACGCCGACGTGCCCGATTTCGCCTTGCCGATAATTAGAAAATTGGGGAGTCGTGTCATCTTTTCCTCGATAGTCTACGCTTCATGTTAACCAAGACCTGCCCGCAAAAACCCGAACGCCCGCTATGCCCTATGGCCTAGCGCGAGACGCTGCCTGTCAACTCGTCCAGTGTCTGGCGAATCACCTGGGGAATCTGCGCCCAGTTCGTGCCCAGGTTAAGTTGAAAGGCGGGCACGCGCTGCACAAGCTCGGTCATCGCCTGCACTTCGCGCTGGGCCGCGCCCGGCTGATAGACCAACGTGCTGGTCACCAATTCACGCAAAATCGCCATGCGCCCCACCGGCGTCACAGTGGTATCCGGCACATGCGCCGCCCGCCCCAGCAATACGGCGCG
>JBBDIO010000111.1:0-5678 GCA_040880365.1 Litorilinea sp. | reverse complement strand
ACCTATACCCCCTCCTGCGTGCCGCGTTGCCGATCTGCAACACGCGTGTTCACGCTTTGTTCACACCCTCACCCATCTGCTGTTGATCCCTGTTCACGTCGCCGCCCACACCCTGTTGATGCTCCCTGGTTATGCTGTGTTCAGACACGAACCACACCGGCCCAGACAGTGACGAACTGGTCACTGACCTGCTGCCAAACGTGGCACTTGATTGCAACATACATACACACGAACATTCAAAAGTATTAGAATCTATAGGAGAATCAACCAATGTCCTGGCAAATCGACTACGCTCATTCCGAAATCAATTTCACCGTACGCCACATGATGGTCAGCCGCGTGCGCGGCCAATTTGAAAGCTTCAGCGGCGAAATCAAGCTGGATGAAGAACATTCCGAGAACACCGAAGTCTCGATTCAGATTGATGCCAACAGCATCAGCACCGCCCAGGCGGATCGCGACGGGCATCTGACTTCGCCCGATTTCCTGGATGCGGAACGCTATCCGCATATCACCTTCCAGAGCAAGCGCGTAGATGTAAAGGGCAAGGATCGCGCCAAGCTCATCGGTGACCTGACCATTCGCGATGTCACCAAGGAAGTTGCGCTGGATGTCACCTATGAAGGGCAGGCCAAGTCGCCCTTTGCCAACACGATTGCTGCCGGCTTTTTGGCCGAAACGACCATCAACCGCACCGAGTGGGGCCTGACCTGGAACGCCATGCTCGAAACCGGCGGCGTGCTGGTGGGTGAAGATATCAAAATCAGCATTGAACTGGAACTGACCCAGGATGTGGAAGAACCGGTCGAGGCCGTCGCCGCAGACTAAATAAGCAGACTAAACAACCTAACATTTGAAATTACGGGGTCGGACCACAGGGTTCGGCCCCGTTTTTATTTCTCCGGTGTTGATAAAACTGCCCGCATCTTCTCACCTACCCTTCCCCACGCCTGGCCCACTCTTGGGCCACGTAGCCTGTGCGCTGCCTGTGCGCCCATACTGCGTAGAGCAGACGTCATCTGCGCTGGGAACGCCGCCCGCCTGCGGCACGTTTTTTCTGCGCGCCACGGTGACAGTCACAGTGATAGTCACAGGATGACTTGTCACTACACGCGCCGCGTGTCCCCCACTGTGCACGCGTGTCCTTGCCCCCCAAAAAACCAAGACAGTTGTTGAGAGGAGATTTTCTATGCATGGTTGGAAAACGAAAGAGGGGCTACGCTGGATGTCACAAGCCCGCACCGGGATGTCGGGCCTGGGCGTGACCTTCGCGGCAGCGTTGCTGGCCGCGCTTCTGCTCATGCCCGGATCGATCTATGCCCAGGAGCCGGACCCCGAACCGACGCAGGACCCCACCACATGTCCGCACGGTCAGGGCTATTGGCGCACCCATTCCAGCTACGGACCTGCCCCCTATGATGCCACCTGGGCCGAAATCGGTGAGGATACCGAATTCTATACCAGCGGACAGAGTTACCATGCAGTACTCTGGACGCCGCCCGCAGGCAACGCCTATTATATTCTGGCGGCCAAAGTGATTGCCGCAGAGCTGAACCTGCTGGTCACCGGCGCAGAACCCAGCGCAGCCTATACGGCCGCGGTGGAACTGCTCGCAACCTATGGTCCCGATACACCGGAACTGCACGCGCCGAGTGATGTTGCCTTGCGCACAGAGTTTACCCAGCTGGCCGGCTATCTGGGCATGGAGCAGGAAAACGCAGACGCGTCGGAAGGCTGCCCACCCGAAGCAAGCGAAGAAGATGTCGAGCAAGATATCGAGAAAGAAGTAGAGCAAGATGTCGAGGAAAACGACGAGGAAAACGACGAAGAGAACACGACAGACGAGGATATAGCCGAAGAGAATACAGATACGGAGAACATGGCGGAAGGCGAGACCCTGCTCAGCCTAAACAGTTCGCTCGACGCCGAGCAGACCAGCAATGCCCAGCTGCGTGCCGTCGCCGGTCCCACCGAACCGACTACACTGGCCCCCGGCGCGCCCCTGCTCTTCATGCCCACGTTAAATACCGACTAAGAGCAGCCCGACCGGCCACCGCAACGGGAGGTAATGCACACCGCCCTTTGCGACACGTTGCAGCCTGGGGCAGATAGTTCAATCTGCCCCAGGTGTACTTCTGCTTGTCTCCCCTTCTGCTTGCCCAACTGATCCTGCCCCGTAACAACGTTGCCCTCTCTGGTCTGCCGATGCTACAATCGGGTAGACATCAACCGCGCAAACCCAACAGCATATCAGCAGAGGAAGCCCATGCCCCAAGCCATTCTCGATAGCCACATCCATTTCTGGGATCCCAACCACCTCTCCTATCCGTGGCTGGCAGGGACACCCATCAACAACGTCTATCTGCCCGCCGATCTGCTGCAAGCGGCGGCCCAGGTGGATCTGCAAGGCATTGTCTTTGTCCAGGCCGATTGTATCGACGCGCAGGGCGCGGCCGAAGCCGAATGGGTCGCCGAACTAGCCCAGGCCGAGCCGCGTATCCGCGCGATTGTGGCCCACGCGCCCCTGGAACAAGGCGAAGCCGTGCGCCCTGCACTGGAAATTCTCGCCCAGAACAAGCTGGTCAAGGGGATTCGCCGCCTGATCCAGAGCGAGCCGCTGGGCTTTTGCACCCAGCCCGACTTTGTGCGCGGTGTGCAGATTTTGCCCGAATACGACCTGCGCTTCGATATCTGCATCCGCCACCCCCAGATGGCCGACGCCATTGAACTGGTGCGCCAGTGTCCCCAGGTTACATTTGTGCTGGATCATTTTGGCAAACCGGGTGTCAAGGACAATCTCATGTCGCCCTGGGCCGAACAGTTGGTCACGCTGGCCCAATTTCCCAATGTCTGGTGCAAAATTTCCGGTCTCGCCACCGAAGCCGACCACAGCGACTGGATGCGCGAACAACTGCGTCCCTATATCCAGCACGCCGTCAGCACCTTTGGCATCGACCGGGTCTTCTATGGCGGCGATTGGCCCGTTTCCACGCTGGCAATCGACTATCAGACCTGGATCGACACCATCAACTGGGCAACGCCCGAACTCAGCGACACAGAACGCAATCAGCTTTTCGTAGAAAATGCCGCGGCGTTCTATGGCATCGCCTGACATCAGTATCGCCTGACATGAGCATCGCCTGACGTCCACCTTTTTCAAAACCGCACCCGACAAGGAAAACGCTCGCATGAGTAAACCACAACGCTATGGCAGTGTGATCAAGGTCAAGCCCGAAATGGAAGAAGAATACAAGGAGCTACACGCCAACGCCTGGCCGGGCGTTTTGGCGCGCATCACCGCCAGCAACATCCGCAACTATTCCATTTACCTGAAAGATGGCTTTCTGTTCAGCTATTACGAATATTGGGGCGATGATTATGCCGAGGATATGGCAAAAATGCGCCAGGATCCGGTGAGCCAGGAATGGTGGACCCGCACAAACCCCTGTCAGGAGCCGCTGGAAACCCGCGCCGAAGGGGAGTGGTGGGCGCGCATGGAAGAAGTTTTCCACCACGATTAGGCATACGCATATTCCCGCACGCCTGTTTCCGCAAGTCTAATTCCCCGCGCCTACTCCCATGTACAGAGTTGTTCTACCCAGGCCGCGGAACCGTCGCGCAGCCAGCCGTCGCGCTGCGCGACGTCCTTGAGCTGTTGTCCGCGCAGACGCGGCACCACCAGATAGCGGCAATCCAGATCGGGCAGGCCCGTCATATCGCCCCAGAGCTTTTCAAACTGGGTCACGGGAAAAATATCTTCCTGCCCCTTGCCCCACCGCTTTTTCACATCCTTCAGCGTGATATAAGTCGGCATACGCGCCGCCAGACTGCGCACCGCCTCGGCCACGCGCGACCCGTCATGCAAGTCGCCACGCGTCAGGCCAAAGTGGCCCAGCACGCGGTCGATGTGCAGCCACGACGACCCCGTATTGTAGAACGACAGCCGGAACTCCATTTCCTCGCGCGGCAACGCCAGCCCTTCGATCAGCTGTACGCGCCCGTTGATGCGCGCCAGACCGCCGCCCCGATCTTCCAGCCGCCGCGCGATCACCTCGCTGGTCCAGGTCGCCGAGGATAGCACATGCAGGCCCAGCGGCAGCGGGTCCACATTCACGCCCAGCGTATCGATGTTGTGCACCATGAGATATTGCAACTGGGGGCGCACCGCCAGCAATTGCGCCAGCACGCCGTTGCGCAACAGATTGGGCACTTCATACCAATGGCCCACCGGATGCAGACACTGTCCGGGTAAATTGTCGGTGTAATCGCTGCCTTCGCCCGCCGCGCGCGCCCAGCCAATCAGCGCCGTATGCAGACTGTCCTGCATCTTTTGCGCCTGCTCATCCAGCAATTGCTGGGGCATTTCTTCCCATGCAAAGCGCAGATCGCGCGCCATAGGCACCATGCGCAGACCGACGCTGCGCCCCGGCGACAACAAGAGTGGTCCCGGGTAGTGATAGTTCGCCCGCGCCGCCAGATAGGCGGTAAACGGGGCGTGGGTCAGATAGCTGGTCGTGAAAATATGGGGCAGTTCCACACCTGCCCGTTGCGCGGCCTGGCGGCTCTTTGCCAGATGCACCTCTACAAAAGAACGGTGTTCCCCGCCCAGACGACAAAAGGGATTCAGCGCCTTAACCACACCGGCACCGTGTGTCCAGCGGCTACCCGCGCCGCCTGCCAACGAGACCACCGCGACTTCTCCCGCGGCCAACGCCGCCGCGCCCGCAGCCCGTGCCTGGGCATGAGATTGCGCATCATCCCACGCGCCGGTCAGGTCGGTCACATCCCCCGCGCGCACGTCTTCGATCTGGCTGCTCACCGGCAGCCGATTTTGCGCCAGACCGATGCGCCCACTGCGCAGATTGGCCCGAATTTGCTCATGCTGCACGCGGTCGAACCCCAGTTCTTCCAACAGCTGGGCCAACGTCGGCCCCTCGCTTCCGCGCGTTTCGCCGGTGGGCAAAAGCCGGTCGAACAAAGTCTGCACCATGCCGCGCAGCCGGGGATCCTGGCGCGCGGCCGCGCCAAAAGCGGCCAATTCCGCGCGCCGCGACGCCGCCAGCCAGTGGGGATCGGCGCGCAGCAACTGCGGCACCGTCTGCGCATAATAGCCCGGCGGCATGAGCGCAGCTTCCTCGCTATGCAAGTCGGCAAACGTGCCCCGCTCGTTGATGGCAAAATCGTAGACCACCGGGTCCATAGCAAAGGGCACCGCGTGTTCCAGTTCCTGTTTGATCTGGCGCATGATGTGCAACAGACGCGTCTGGGCCTGGGGCTTCACCGCCGGGTCAAACATAAAGCCCATGCCCCCGCCCGCCATGCCGCCCATCATCCAGAATCCCCAGAAACGGTCGCCAAATTCGGCCTGCACCGCGCCGATAATGCGCTCGGTATAGAGATTGGTCGCCCAGGGGATAATCGTCTGGATGGGACCGTGGAAGTTGCGATGGGTCGCCGCGCCCACGGCCTGCACATCGCCCGCGCGCAGACGATCCAGCACATGGTCAATGATGCGAATGGCCTCTTGGCGGGCAGTCCATTCGGCTTCGGAGCGCAACAGATACTTTTCCGTCACCATCTCCAGAATCGGCCCCACATCCTGGGCCATGCCCCCATGCACCGCGACCAGACTATCCTGCAAACGCTGGCGCGTGATCGCGTCGATGGCCTCCCGCCCC
>JBBDIO010000110.1:0-5757 GCA_040880365.1 Litorilinea sp. | reverse complement strand
TGACTATGCGCGGCGGCTGCGTCCGCTGGAACAGGTCACGACGGTGGTCCTTGCCAATGGGGATCGTGTGGCTCCGGCTTCGCTGTTGACCCCTGCCGGTGCAGAGGCAGATTCGCCGCCGCTGGAACCGGCACAGGTGGTGGCGCGCCTGACCCTGCTGCGCGATCAACTGGCTGCGGCTACGGGTAACAATATCACCAATAATTCTGGTGACAATACTGTGGCGCGCCTGGCGGTGTTGGAAGAAGTCTTTGCCCGACCGGTGTTCACAGAACAAACCAGCCTGTTGGATCGGGTGCGGCTGTGGATCGAGGAGTTGATCCGCGCCTGGTTTCCCGATTGGCAGATGCCCACGGGGCCGGGCATTCCGCCGCAACTGGCAACCCTGGTGGGGTGGCTTGTGGTCGGTGGCGGCGCGTTGGCGCTGATCGTGCTGGCAAGCTATTGGTTGCAAGGGCTGCTGGCGAATTTCATGCGCGGCGGCGTTGTCGCCACGGCTGCGGACG
Organism: Litorilinea sp.; assembly: GCA_040880365.1. Lineage (GTDB taxonomy): Bacteria > Chloroflexota > Anaerolineae > Caldilineales > Caldilineaceae > JBBDIO01. The sequence goes on along the minus strand of JBBDIO010000110.1, from coordinate 5,251 downwards.
GAGCTGATCTGCCCGGCAGCGCGGCGCAGGCCCGCCGGCAAGCCCAGGCCGCGGCCGATGCCGGTGACTTTCGCCACGCGGTGCGCGCACTCTATCTGGCTGCGCTGTTGTTGCTGGATGAGCATCACCTGCTTACGTTCGACCGCAGCCACACGAACCGGGAAGTGTTGGCGCGCGTGCCCGCAGATAGCCCCATCCGGCCCCATTTGCAGCCGGTGGTGGAGACGTTCGACGCGGTGTGGTATGGCATCCGCGTGCCCGATGCGCCCACCTATGCCCGCTATGCCGCCGAGATCGACGCGCTGGGACAGGTGGCGCGGCGCACTGCGGACGGAGATAAGGGTGCGGACAAGGATGTGAACACGGTGACGCAAGAGGTGACGCAAGATGTGCCGGACAAGGACACACCCGCGCCATGAATCACGTTGCAACTTCGGCGTCCGCTCTGAGCCGCGGCCAGCGCAATCTGTTGCTGGCATTGGCCGCGCTCCTGGCGCTGGCTGTATTCTGGCGGGGCAGCGCGCCCCCGGTGATCCCCTATGCGCCCGAAACACCTGCGCCGGCAGGAACGCTGGCGCTGTGGCTGTGGCTAGAGGAAATGGGCTATGAAGTGCAGCCCCTGGAACAGGCCTGGACGCGCGTGCCTGCGGGTGATTTGCTCTTTGTCTTTCCGGGGCAGCGCACCTATACCGAAGCCGCGGCCGCGACGTTGGTCGAATGGGTAGGCGCGGGCGGCGTGCTGGTGCTGATTGGCCCCAGTGCGCTGGATACCAGTTTGATCGAGGCCTTTGGCGTAGCGCCCGCAGCCGACGCGCTGCTGGTGAGCCACTTGCGCCAGACCCAACCGATTTTGCCCGAACGCCCCGCGCGTTGGCCCGCGCCTGGACGTGTGCAGGGGCTGGACCTGCGCGCCGCGCCGGGCGCCTTGCCGCTGGTGGTGGCAGAGGCGGGCGCGGGCAGCGGTGAGCGCGTGACGGTCGCGCTCCAGGCGCGGGGCGCGGGGCAGGTCTGGCATCTGGACGCCTATCACGATTTCACCAACGCCCGCTTGCGCAATGTGGATCAGGCCGGGCTGCTGCCTGCTTTGCTGCGCGGGGTACCAGGCGGTGTGCCAGGCAGTGGTCGGGTGCTGCTCGATGCCTATCACCTCTACCCCGCGCCCCCCACTGCGGGCACACCCACCGACCTGCGCGGCTGGCTTTTTGGCACGCGCGGGGGTCTGGCTGTGCTGCTGGCGTGTGGCCTCACGCTGGCCTATCTTGCATTGCAGGGCATCCGCCTGGGGCCGCCCCTGCGCGATGCAAACCTGGTACAGCCGCGCGCCGCCGCCGAGTATGTAGACGCGATGGCGGGCCTCTATCAGCGCGGCAACCGGCGCGCGGCCGTGGCGCGCCAGGTGAAGCGACGCTTGAAAATGCGGCTGGCGCAAATCCACGGCATTGCGCCGGGCGAAGCCGATGCGCCATTTGTGGCACAGCTGGCCCAGGTCGCCGGCGGCCTGTCTGCGGCGCAGGTTGCCCAGGTGAGCCGACTTTTGGCGCAGCTGGATCGGCCGCTGGATGATGCACAGTTGCTCCACGCCGCGCAGGCGGCCCAGACAGTCGGTGTACCTGTGGGCGATCCAGGCGGCGGAACAGCGAACGCCGCTGTGAACCCAGGCGCAGGCGAAAAGCGGTAGTCACAACCAACCTTCACCCTGTCCGGTTTGGCATCACTGCGCGCCGGGCCAGGCCGGTCTTTCGGAGAATTGAGAATCTATGTCTGTTGCCCAGATGTTTGCGCAGATGCGCAGCGAAGTCGCCAAGACGATTGTGGATCAGGAAGAAGTGTTCGAGCAGGCGGTGATTGCCTTTCTGGCGGGGGGGCATGTGTTGCTGGAAGGCGTGCCCGGCACCGCCAAGACATTGCTCGCCAAGAGCCTGGCGCGGCTCATCGACGCCGGTTTCGGACGTATTCAGTTCACCGCGGATCTCATGCCCAGCGATGTCGTAGGCACCCAGATATTCGACGTGAACGAGGGGCGATTTTATCTGCGCCACGGGCCAATCTTCACCAACATTGTGCTGGCAGATGAGATCAACCGCGCGCCTGCCAAGACTCAGTCGGCCCTGTTGGAAGCCATGGGCGAACGGCAGGTGACTATCGACGGCGACCGCTATCCGCTGCCCGCGCCGTTTATGGTGCTGGCGACCCAGAACCCCATCGAGCATGAGGGCACGTATCCTCTGCCCGAAGCGCAGTTGGATCGCTTCATGTTCAAGATTTTGGTGGATTATCCCAGCGAGGCGGGCGAGCAGGAAGTGTTGCGCCGCTATCATGGCGGCTTCGATGCGCAAAAGCTGGATGCCGTGGGGCTTGTGCCCGTGGTGACGCCCGCGGCCTTGCCCGAACTGCTGGCCGAGATTCAGGCCGTGCGCGTGGAAGATGGCATTTTTGAATATATCACACGCATTGCTACGGCAACCCGCCGCAGCGCAGACCTCATGGTGGGCGGCAGTCCGCGCGCGGGTATCACGCTCCTGCTCACCGCCAAGACCTATGCCGCGCGCCAGGGGCGCGATTTTGTCACACCCGACGATGTGAAGGCGCTGGTCTTGCCCACCTATCGCCACCGCATCATCCTCCAGCCCGAAGCCGAGATCGACGGCCTCACGCCCGATACGGTTATGCGCCGTCTGCTGGCAGGCGTGCCCGTGCCGCGCTAGACTGGTCATGCCAGACATGCACCGGAGACATGCACCGGAGGCATGCACAGGGCATCCCCTGGGGCTAGCCTGTGTGCTACAATAGCACTATCGTCACGCCAACCCACACGAGGAGTGTCGCTCATGTCCAACCATCCCCTTGCCGGGCAGCCCGTGCCGGTAGAAGATCTGCCGAATATTGCGCGTCTGGTTGCAGATTATTATGTGCAACAGCCCGACCCGGACGATGCAGGGCAGCGGGTGAGCTTTGGCACGTCGGGCCATCGCGGCTCGTCGGGCAAGCAGAGCTTCAACGAGAATCACATTTTGGCCGTGTGCCAGGCCATTGCCGAATATCGGCGCGAACAGGGCATCACCGGGCCGCTTTTTCTGGGTATGGATACTCATGCGCTTTCCGAACCGGCACACATTACCGCCATCGAGGTGCTGGCGGCCAACGGCGTACAGGTGGTGATCCAGCAGCCGTCGGATGCGGGCTATGCCTATACGCCAACGCCCGCGATCTCGCGCGCCATCCTGGTCCACAATCGGACACATGGCGCACAGGCCCAGGCCGATGGCGTGGTGATCACGCCTTCTCACAATCCACCCCAGGATGGCGGCTTCAAGTACAATCCGCCCGAAGGGGGACCGGCCTCCAGCGAAACCACCAAAGCGATCCAGGCGCGCGCCAATGCGTTGCTGGCTGGCGATTTGGTGGATGTGGCGCGCATGTCGCTGGCCGCGGCGCGGGCTGCCGACAACGTGCGCGCCATCGACTATGTGCAGCCCTATGTGGATGATCTGGCGCACGCCATTGATATGGATGCGGTGCGCCATGCCGGGCTACGCATCGGCGTGGATCCTATGGGCGGGGCGGGATTGGCCTATTGGGAACCCATCGCCGCCACCTATGGCCTGGATTTGACCGTGGTCAACCGGCGTGTGGATCCGGCCTTTGCCTTTATGACGCTGGACTGGGACGGCCAAATCCGCATGGATTGTTCATCGGCCTATGCGATGGCGAGCCTGATCCGGCTGAAGGACGATTTCGACATTGCGTTTGGCAACGATCCCGACACCGACCGCCACGGCATTGTGACGCGTTCCGCGGGTCTGCTCAACCCCAATCACTATCTGGCGGTCGCGGTCTGGTATCTGTTCCAGAATCGCCCCCAATGGCCTGCCGCCGCCGCCGTGGGCAAGACGCTGGTTTCCAGTTCCATGATCGACCGGGTGGCCCAGCGGCTGGGGCGCACGCTCACCGAAGTGCCGGTGGGCTTCAAGTGGTTTGTCGATGGGCTGGTCGATGGGAGCATGGGCTTTGGCGGCGAGGAAAGCGCGGGCGCATCGTTCCTGCGCCGCGACGGCACGGTCTGGACGACCGATAAAGATGGCATTCTGCTCAACCTGCTGGCCGCGGAGATCTGCGCGGTGACGGGCAAAGACCCGGGCGAACATTATCGCGAGCTGGAGGCCGAATTTGGCGTGGCCCACTATGCCCGCGTCGATGCGTCTGCAACTGGCGCACAAAAGGCGGTGCTGGCCGCACTCGCGCCCGAAGCGATTGCGGCTACAGAGCTGGCGGGGGAACCCATCCAGGCCAAATTGAGCCACGCACCGGGCAACGGCGCGGCGATTGGCGGCATCAAGGTCGTCGCCGAAAATGGCTGGTTTGCCGCACGGCCTTCGGGCACCGAGGAGATTTACAAGATTTACGCCGAAAGCTTCCGGGGCGGGGAGCATCTGCAACAGATTCAGGCCGAAGCGCAACAGATGGTGAGCGATGCTTTTGCCCAGGCCGGTGCTCAGGCCAAAGTGTGATTGGGAACGGCAATATTTGGGCGCTGGTAACGGCTGTTCTACTGATATGCAGTTTGCTGGTGGCGGTTGGTTAGTTCATTGACACTGAATGATCATCAAAGCGTTTGGCCACAAAAGCGCGGTCATCCGACAACTGCGGCTTGCGCACACGACAATCATCCCGTCATCCTTCGCTCCTTCTCTTCCTTTGCAAAGACTATTCACGTCTTTCCTCGCGGGCGGGCTTGACGCTCGATGGGACACAGTCCACCGCAATGTAATTGACGGCAAAGCTACCCCTGTAGCCGAATAGTTTTCCCCATGCGCGATTGCGCACAATGACTTCAATCTGGAATAACTGTGTCGCGTCATCGTACCATTCACACACGTCGGCATAACCGGAAAACAGCATGGGAAATCGAAAGCCGAGGGGTCCTTCATAAAACCGCTGGTCGCCGGAACGTAGTTTGAGGCCGCCATTGGGCGCGACCGACACGTGTATGTCCACGGCAAGATGCTGGTGCGTGCCCAAATAGTCAACGATTTGCGCTCGCGCCTGGCTGTAGATCATCGTTGCATCAAAGCGACGGAGGGTATCGGGAAACTGAAAAGAGCGCACCCACGTCACGGTTTCCCGATCAAAGCTATCGCGATAGGCGTAGTTCTCCACACGGAAGGGAACAGACTCTCCGCTGGCCGGAAACATAATATTGCGCCACGTACCTACCATCAGAAACGGTGTGGTATAGAACGGCCCGCGCCAG
>JBBDIO010000109.1:34059-36233 GCA_040880365.1 Litorilinea sp. | reverse complement strand
CACCGCACACTCCACAGACCCAGCATTTCCTTATCGGGGTTGGCTGCAATAATGTTATCCCCCATGCAGCATTCGGTGAGCAGCAGGAACTGGGGCGCATCCTGCTGTTCCACATAGTCGATCATGGCCTGGGTGCTGCCCGAAAAATCCGACGCCTCTACCACTTCCGGGCTGCATTCGGGGTGGGCCAGAATCGACACATCCGGGAACTGACTGCGCACATCGCGGATGTCGTTGACCGTGAATTTTTCGTGCACTTCACAGCGCCCGTGCCAGCCAATCATGCCGCCCGCGCCGTTCAGCCCGTCTTCCAGCGAAATATTGGGTTCGCGCGAGGGGATGATAATACGCTTGCCCGTTTCGCGCGCCACGTTCTTCGCCAGATATTCGTCGGGGATGAAGATCACAGTGTCGCTATCCAGCGAATTGACCACGGCAATGGCATTGCCCGACGTGCAGCAGACATCGCATTCGGCCTTCACATCGGCGTAGGTGTTCACATAGGTGACCACAGGCACGCCGGGATAGCGGGCCTTGAGGCCGCGCACATCTTCGGCGGTGATGCTGGACGCCAACGAACAGCCGGCCTTTTCCGAAGGAATCAGCACCATTTTGCTGGGGTTCAGAATTTTGGCGGTTTCGGCCATAAATTCCACCCCGCAGAAAATGATAATATCCTTGTCGGTCTGCGCGGCCTGGCGGCTGAGATAGAGCGAATCGCCCACTACATCGGGGATGGAGTGGAACAGGGCCGGTTCCATGTAGTTGTGACCCAGAATGACCGCATTTTTCTCGACTTTCAAGCGGTTGATTTCATAGGCCAGCTCGGCCTTGATTTGCAGTTCGACTTCCGGCACCACACCGGCCAGTCGTTTCTTCATTTTTTCGTACATGTCCTGTACGCTATTGGCCTGAATTGCCATCATTCTCTCCTTTGTAACCCCGTGTATCTGTGTCCTGCATTTGTGATTCCGGGTTGTGTTGCGGGTATAACGTCATTTGTACACTAACCAGTCTGGCACAGCATAAACGCGCCACCAAACCACTTACTGTCATTTTGACACCAATTGGCTGACATCCCACCCGATTTGCCTGCAATATGTAACGTCTATGTGGCGACCCAATCTGGGACCAACCGGCGTGCTTAGTCGGATGTGAGCAGAAAACTGATGTCCAGCGCCATGACCGAGTGGGTCAGTTTGCCCACCGAGATATAATCGACGCCGGTTTCGGCAATCTCCGTCACCGTATCCAGCGATACATTGCCCGATGCTTCCAACGCCACGCGTCCGTCTACAATCTCCACGGCGCGGGCCATTTCTGCCACGTCCATGTTATCCAGCATAATCTGATCCAGCTTCAGTTGCAGCGCTTCCTGGAGTTCATCCAGATTTTTCACTTCCACCTCGATGGGGCGGTTACGCGCATCGGCCTGGCGCACGCGTTCGACCGCGGCGGTGATGCCGCCGGCCGCGGTGATGTGGTTGTCTTTGATCATGACCATATCATAGAGGCCGATGCGGTGATTCACACCGCCGCCCAGGGCAACCGCCCACTTATCCAGCAAGCGCAGCCCCGGCACAGTCTTGCGCGTGTCGAGGATGGCGGCCTGGGTATCGCGCACGGCTTCCACATAGCGGCGGGTGAGTGTGGCAATGCCCGACATGCGCTGCAGAAAGTTGAGGGCGGTGCGTTCGCCGGTGAGCAGGGCGCGGGCCGGGCCTTCGACGATGGCAATGCAATCGCGCGGCTGTACCAGATCGCCTTCTTCTGCCTGGGGCGTGAAGCGTACTTGCGCATCCAGCAGCGTGAAGACCCGTTCGGCCACCGCCAGCCCTGCAACCACGCCTTCGGCCTTGGCGATCATGTGTCCGGTATAGGTCAATTCCGCGGGGATTGTGGCAAGTGTGGTAATGTCCCCGTCGGCCACATCTTCATCCAGCGCGCGCTGAATACAGCTATCCAATTCATTTTGCACAACACGCCAATCAAACGGCGTCAGGCTATTTTTTTTCTTGGTGGGTGACATAGTTTTGGCTCAATCTGATAGGCAAACGGTGTGAACAAATGTAACAAATGTATCGATAAACTGTGGCACAAAATCTGGCACAAAATAAGGCACAGTCGGTAAGTAAGACGTTATTTGACGGTTAGGTAGGTCACCGCTCCTGCGG
>JBBDIO010000109.1:29288-34049 GCA_040880365.1 Litorilinea sp. | reverse complement strand
TGACCTACACGGCTCGTGCATAAATTTTGCAACCCATTACCAACTCTCACATAACGCATCACTTAATGGCAAGCCAGCCGGCAAAAATTGAAAACCGTTGGCGTAACGCGGTACATCGCCACGAGTTCAGCGCCGGATTCATGTAAATTCTGTTGGCAGCAATGTGGCGGCGATGGGATAGCGGGGAATCAATCCTGGTCTGTGTTGATTAGCTAGTGTTGGGTAGACACCATCCTCTGGGCGCGATCATAGCGCAGGACAGGAGCACAGGCAAAATTGCGCGCCGCGTATATGCATTTTTTCACAAACGACTTTCCAAAAAACGTAGGCGGGCGGCAGATTGGTTCCCGGTGCAGGATAGGGACGGGGGCACATGCTGTGAGGCCGGTGGCTTTCCCCCGCACCGTGTTCGCCGTGTACAATTTCGCCGTGTACAATGCTGTGTACAATAAACTACCCAATGCGGTTGGCAGGCAGCCAATCCGGTTGCGTATATTCAAGCAGGTTTATTCAACAGGTTTGTTCCAATCAATAAGGACATTTCGCATGAGCGAACGCACATTGGCCCGCAGCGGTGGGCTGTTTTTCGAAGAATTTACGCCGGGCGACGCGGTGACCAGCGTGGGGCGCACCATCACCGAAACCGATGTGGTCAATTTTGCCGCGCTTTCGGGCGACTGGAATCTGATCCATACCGATGCCGAATATAGCAAAGGGCACATGTTTGGGCAGCGTGTGGCCCACGGTCTGCTGATTCTCAGCGTTGCCAGTGGGCTGGCGGTGCGCATGGGCTTCATGGAAGATACGATTCTCGCGTTTCGCAGTCTCGAATGGAAGATGCAACGCCCGATATTCATCGGCGATACCATGCGCGTGCGGCTGACGGTGGAGGATACCAAGGCCATGAAGCGGCTGGGCGGCGGGCTGGTCAATTTCAAGGTGGAGGTGCTCAACCAGAGTGAGGAGATTTGCCAGCGCGGCAACTGGGAGATGTTGGTGAAGGGGCAAACCGACGCCGCGTGAGTGTCTCTGGCCCTGCGGCAGTGCCGCTTTCCCAATCGCCTCTGTGGCAAAAACAACAGGACTTTTACACGCGGCTGGGTCAATATGCGTGGCAGGGCGGCTTTGTGCCCGAATATATCACCAGCAATCCCTTTATCGCCCATGCCTATGCCCAACTGATATGGGCCTATTGGCGTGATGGCATCGCCGCAGACACGCTCGATCCCGCGCACCCTTCCTATATTCTGGAGCTGGGCGCAGGCTCGGGCCGTTTTGCTTTTCTGTTCCTCACCCAGCTGGCGGCTTTGCTGGACAGGGCTGGGGTAGAAAATGCTGCTGGGGCGGGGAATCCTGTGCCCCGTTTTGTCTATGTGATGACTGATGTGGCGCAGAGCAATCTGGACGCCTGGCGCGCCAATCCGCGCTTGGCGCCCTTTGTGGCGGCGGGCACGCTGGACTTTGCCCGCTTCGACGCCCGCCAGGATACCACGCTGACGCTTGTCCACGCGCAGACGCATCTGACCCCCGGCGCTCTGGTTAATCCGGGTGTTGTGATTGCCAACTATGTGCTGGATACGATTCCCAGCGACCTCTATTATGTGGAGGGCGGCGCGCTGTTTGAACGGCGCATCGCGCTGGATGCGCCGGATGCCCCCGCGGGCGACTCACGGCAAACTGGCCCACGGCAAACCGGCCCGCAGCATCCCGGCCCACAAAATTCTGCGAGCGAGGTGCCCACGCTGCACCATACGCACCATCCCGTGGCGCAAAGCGACCTGGACACGGGCATCAGGGGCGCGTTGTTGCGCCGCCATGCCGCCGAACTGGACGCTACGGTCTTTCCGCTGCCCACGGCGGCAGTGGACGCGTGCGACCGCTTGCGCGCGCTCATGGCGGGGGGGCTGCTCTTTCTGATTGGCGACAAAGGCTATATGACCTGGCCCGGTTTGCAGGCCGTGGGCAATTCGCCAACTCCTGTGCCGGGGCTGGCCTTCCACGGCGGTGGGTTTTCGGTCATGGTTAACTTTCCCGCGTTGGCCCACTATGCCGAATTGACAGGCGGCGTCGCGTTGATGCCCGACCACGAACCCTATCGGCTAGGCGTGGCCGCGCTGCTCTTTGCGGCTGCTGGTGGCGCGCCTGATGACGCGTCGTCGGAACTGAACTCTGCTATCTGGACCGAAACCCGCCGCACATTTGCCGCCCAGGTGGCCGAATTTGGCCCCGACGATTTTTATGTGATGACCCGCGCACTGGATGATCAGCTGGCGACGCTGCCCTTTGCCCAGGTGATGGCGCTGCTGCGTCTCAGCCGCTGGGATCCCCAGTTGATGGCGGATTGTTTGCCCGCGCTCATGGCCGCGTTGGACGAATTGACGCCGGGGCAGTGGGCCGAGCTGCACACCGCTATCGCGGCCACTGTCGCCCAGGATTACCCATCCACCACCCGCTATGATTTGGCCTATGGGCTGGGGCGGCTCTTTTTTCTGCGCGGCGAATATGAGCAGGCGTTGCTGCATCTGCGCGCGTCTGCCGCGCAACATGCGCCCAATGCCCAGGTGCTCTATGAGATGGCCGTGTGCGAGATGGAAATCGGCGAACCGGCCGCGGCCCTGTCTACGCTGGAAGCAGCGTTGGCCGTCGCGCCCACGCACGCGGCCGCGCGCGCGCTGGCAGCCTATCTGCGCCGCAAAAAGTGGAAGCAGGAGGGGTGAAGCATGACAGGTGAAGCATGACGCTCATGCTTCACCTGCTTTACATTTAATCGATTAGCGCATGGGGATCGAGCGCGTCGCGCAGGGCGTCGCCGATGAAGTTGAGGCTGAGCACGGTGAGCGTAATCATTAGCCCGGCGGGCAGCCATGTCCACGGGCGAAACTGGATTTCGCGCAGATTGCCCGCCGCGCCGACCAGGTTGCCCCAGCTGGGCATGGGAATCTGCACCCCCAACCCCAGATAGCTGAGTGCGGTCTCGGTGAGGATCACGCCCGTAAAGGCGAATGTGACCCAGACGATGACATAGGGCAGCACATTGGGCAAAATGTGGTTGAGCATGATGCCTCGGCCAGGCGCGCCGATGCTGCGCGCGGCCAATACAAAATCCTGGGCGCGCACTTGCAGCGTTTGCCCGCGCACCAGGCGCGCCAACCCTTCCCAGCTGAGCAGGCCGATGATGATCATCGTGTTGTAGATATTGGCCCCAAAGACCGCCACGAAGCTGAGAATGACAAAAAAGACGGGCAAGGCCGACATGATTTCGAGGATGCGCTGCATGACCAGATCCGCGCGCCCCCCGTAATAGCCCGATGCCAGCCCAAAGATTACGCCGATGGAAAGCGAAATGCCTACCGCGACCAATGCCACGATCAGCGAGACGCGCCCGCCATAGAGCAGGCGCGACCAGATATCGCGCCCCAGGCTATCGGTGCCCAGCCAATGGGTGCTGCTGGGTGCTTCGCCGCGTGCCCGCAGATCGATAAATTCCGGCGCATATTGAGAAAACAGGGGCGCGCCCAGACACAGGAGAAGAATCACCCCCAGCACGCCCAGACTGATCACCGCCAGTTTGTGGCGACGAAAGCGGTGGAATGCCAGTTGGAAGAGTGAACGCGACGCTTCGGGGCCGCGCGAAGAAGGTTGCAGGCTGTCTGTGGGCAAAGCTACTTGCATGGGGCGTTCTCAATCCATTTTGTCATAGCGAATACGCGGATCAACGGCAGCATAGAGAATGTCCACGATGAGGATGGCGATCACCATCACCAACGCCGAGAGCATGACCAGCCCCATGAGGAGTGGATAATCCCGTTCGAATGCGGCGCGAATCGCCAGCCTGCCCATGCCGGGCCAGGCAAAGATCTGTTCGATGATGACCGAACCGCCGATGAGCGCGGGAATGATGCCGGTAAATTGGGTCAGCACAGGAATCATGCTGTTGCGCAGAATGTGGCGCATGACCACCAGCCGATAGCCCAGCCCCTTGGCCTTGGCGGTGACGGTGTAGGGCTGGCGCGCCACTTCCAGCACCGAGGTGCGGGTATAGCGCATGAGTCCTGGCGCGGTGCCAAACGCCAGCGTCAACGCGGGCAGCGCCATGTGGCGCAAACGGTCATAAAAAGAGGGCGGTGCGCCAATTGTTTCATAACCCGAAGGCGGCAACCAGCCCAGTTGGAGCGCGAATAGATAAATTAAGATGAGCGCGAGAAAGAAGCCGGGCACACTGATATAGAAAAAGGCAATGAACGAAAAGATATAGTCGAATACGCTGTATTGGTTGAGCGCCTGCAAAATGCCCAGACCAATGCCCAGGATGACGCCCAGACTGATGGCGACCAGATTGAGTTGCAGCGTGGGCCACAGCGCGCGCCCAATCTGCTCCATGACCGAACGCTGGGTCATGATACTGCGCCCCATATCGCCCTGGAGCACATTGCCCAGCCAGATCGAATAGCGCACAGGCCAGGGTTGATCCAGCCCCAGGCGCGCCCGAATATTGGCCATGGCTTCGTCGGTCAGACGCTGATCGCCGCCTTCGTCGAGCAGATGGCTGTACATGGCGGTGATGGGATCGCCGGGGGCCATGGAATAGAGGCCAAAGTTGAGCAGGCTGATGATGAACAGTACGGGGATGAAGAATAGAATCCGTCGAATGATATAGCGGGCCATAATTTACCCTTAGGGGCGGTACCTGTCGGGATATGCTGCTGGGGTGTGGGCCAGTGCAGGTGTATGTAGTATAGGATGTGTGGTGTTGGCGTATTT
>JBBDIO010000109.1:0-29278 GCA_040880365.1 Litorilinea sp. | reverse complement strand
CACATAGCCGGTAAGCATAGCCGGTAAGCATAGCCGGTAAGCATAGCCGGTAAGCATAGCCGGTAAGCCGGCTTATTCGACAACTTCCCAGTTAAAGAGGTCCCAGGTCTGGTCATCGACCGACCCGGCGGGCGTAACGCTTTGCAGGCGTTCGTTGATCACATAGAACAGCGGCACGCGGAACAGAGGAATGTAGGGCATTTCCTCGTTGAGGATGCGCGCGGCTGTGTGATAGTATTCGGCGCGTTCTTCGGGGGTGGGGAAGGTGCGCCCCGCGGCAAAGGCTGCATCCAGCTCTTCGTTGCAATAGCCCAGCCGCTGCGGGCCGGAACCGTCACAGGCGATGTAGCTGCCGGAGAGGGACGGATCGGCGGCGGCCGACCCACCGCCCGACGACACGAAATCATAGTCGCCTTCGGCAAAAATGGCCTGGGAATCGGAGAAGGCACGCAGGTTCAATTCGACCTGCACACCGGCATCGCCCCACATTTGTTGCAGTGCGGGCGCCAGCAAATCCTCATCGTTGAAGACCAGGAAGCGCAGGGTGCGGTCGAAATCCCAATCGATTTCTTCCAGGATTTCGCGGGCGCGTTCGAGATCGTATTCATAGGGGTTCAGATCGTCGGGAATCGCCCATTCCGGTCCCAGAATAATCGAATTGACGTTGACGGCCTCACCGCGATAGAGCAGATCGTTGAGCGCGTCGCGGTCGGTGGCGTGTAGCAGCGCCTGGAAAAGCTCTTTGGTCATGTAATCCTGGTCACGGGCATTGGTGCCGATGGTCAACCAGCCCAGGCTGAGCACCGGTTCGACGCGCAGGAAGGGCTGTTCTTCGAAGAGGGGCAGATCTTCGGCGCCGACGCCGCGGATCATGTCCTGTTCGCCCGCCAGCACACGGTTGATGTTGGCCTGGGTGTCAGTTTGATAGAGGATCAGGCGGTCGAACTGCAATTGTTCCTCGCCCCACCATTCGGGGTTGCGTTCCATCTCGATGTATTCGCCCGGCTCGTAGGTTGCCAGACGCAGGGGACCGGAAACCACATCGGGATTGGTGGTGACATAGGGGTGGGCGGCAAACTCTTCGGGCGAAAGACCGTCGAGGATATGCTTGGGCTGCACATAGAGGTGCTGGGTGCCGATGGGCACAACGGCGCTGGGTTCGTCCAGCTCGATGACGAATGTCTTTTCATCTACGGCGACCAGACCTTCGATGCTGTCGGCTTCGCCATTGGCAAAGGCATCGTAGCCGCGGATTTTACCCAGGCGCGCCAGGTGCCAGGCGGGCGCCCAATCCAGTTGCAGCGCGGCCATCATTTCCGGATCCAGGCGCGTGTGATAGGTGAAAACCACGTCCTCGGCAGTCACCGGCGTGCCATCGCTCCAATTGGCGGCGGGGTGAATGTTGAATGTCCAGGTCATGGCATCTTCCGAGGCGGAAAAACTTTCGGCCAGGAAGGGGATCTGCTGCCCGTTGTTATCGGCGCGGGTCAGAGGCAGCCAAATCCACATAAAAGTGTGATATTGGGAGCCGGTGCCGATCAGATAGGCGGGGTTGAAGTGGGTGCCACGCCCCGATGTTGTGTTCAGGCGGACCACTACTTCCCCGCTGGGGTCACTTGTTTCTTCGCCCGCAGCAGGGGTTTCTCCGGCAGTTTCGCCGGGGGCTGCCTGGGGCGCGGCCGCAGGGGCACACGCTGCCAGTAAAACCAGCAAGGCGATCAACAGCGTTGCCAGGCCGGTACGTTTGGTTTGGCGCATAGATTTCTCCTTAATTTCTCTTCGATGGATCGATTTGATAGGTGGAAATATGGAACGGGTTGTTGTTCCCGATTATTGTTAGCGATCTACGCGCCGCGATGATTATCCACACACCCGTGGCTAGCAGCGGGCGCTATTTATGGGATAAATCTGCGTAGGGAATCCGCGCAGGAAATATGCGATGGGTTGTAAAAGGAATGTAGGATAACGTTTGGATTCGGTCGGGCGATATGGGCGCGTTGTGTGTTGGGTGCGTTGTGTATAAGCGGGTACACAAGTGCCAAAAACCACTGCCCTGTGCCGAGAGTTGCCCGGAACCGTCTGTCTGCGCACGTATAGTAGCACGGGTGAGCGTGGAAACCAAACGCGCCACCAGGATGCACAGACCGGGTGTATGGCGTTGGGCGTGTGACGCCAGGCGCGCTATTCTATTGGCATGTGGATCATACTCTTGGGGGCTTTGTTCGTGCTGGGAATCGGCGGGCTTTTGTTGTGGCGCGGGCGAAAATTGCGCGCCGCAACCGGCTTGCCCCACGGCGAGATTGTCGCCAGCGACACGGGCGCATGGGAAACGGTAGACGCGCCGTTGCGCAGTCGCCGTTATGGGCTGGTAGGGCGTCCCGATTATCTGGTGCGCAGTCGGGTCAAAGGTCGCGCCATGTGGATTCCGGTAGAGGTGAAGAGCGCGCGGCGTCCACGCCAGCCGGCCGCCGGCCATATTCTGCAACTGGCAACCTATTGTCTGCTGGTGGAAGATGTGCACAAAACGCGCCCGGCCTATGGGTTGCTGCATTATGTCGATGTCACGCTGGAGATTCCCTATACGGATGCGCTGCGGCAAGCGGTGCTCGACAGCGCCGACGCGATTCGCAAGGCACGCCACGCGCCCGACGTGCCCCGCACGCACACTGTGGCGGCGCGCTGTCGCGGCTGTGGCTATCGCGCCGCGTGCGGAGAGGAAGCGCTCTGACGCACCGCACGCACTAGGGCGATGGTTGGGGTTCCAGGCCCAGATAGTGCTTGGGGTTTACGTTGGCAATCTGAAAATAGAGATCTTCGCCCAGGCGGCTGCGCAGGGTGATGGAGACTTCTTTTTCCGAAAGTCGTTCGCGCTGCACCATATAGAAGTCGCTGCCAAAGAGCACGCGCTGGCGCAGTTTCTCGTTGCTCAGCAACACTTTGAGATAGTCGAAAAAATCGAAATAGTATGATCCCAAACGCGGGGCAAAGGCAATGTAGGAGATGTCGGTGTAGAGATTGGGATATGTGTCGCCGCGGATCATGTCGCCGATGATCTTAATCCAGGCATCATCATCCGTTTCACCGGCGCGATTTTTCCTGTCGCCTTTTATTGTGTGGTCATTTTTGGTGTCGGCGCCTTTTTCCGGGCCACGCAGATGCCGGAGCCATTCGGGGCCGCCGCCAAAATGGGCCAGGCAAATGCGCAGGCGGGGGAACTCTTGCAGGACTTTTTTGTAGCGGCGGGGATGACCCAGGTCGGCGCGTTGCGCCTGGTTCAGACCAAATTCCCACACCCCACCCGTGGAACAGTGGGTCATCACCGGCAGGTTTTTAGACTCGCAGAGTTCATAGATGGGAAACAACGCTTCATCATCGGGCTTGTAGCCCAGACTGGGATAGAGTTTGACGCCGTGGTAATTACCACTTGCCAGATGGCGGCGCGCATCGGCAACGAAATTGGCGTGCCGGGGATCAACCGCATAAAAGGGCAGCAGCGTACCTTCGCTGGCCTTGGCTAGCGTGACCAGTTCTTCATGTTGTCTCTCAATGGATTTGGTAAGCGGGCCAAGTTTGGCATGGGTCATATCCATCGGCAGCACCACAAAGCGCGTGCCTTCGGGATATTCGCATTGAATCTGCGCCAGCACTTTGGCCTGGCTTGGTTGGTTGCCCACATCCAGAAAGCGGGCTTCCCGTTCCCAGACATCGTCGCCGGTGGCATAGGCAAGCCAGCGCGCCACATATTTGAAAACCTGGGGAAACCAGCCATAGTGCGCAACTTCGCTCAGGGCCACGCCCAACCACGCGCCGATGCGCGGTCCTAGCAGACGCCCCAGGCGCGTATCGTCGAAGAGCAGCTTAAGTGTGTGCCGGGGCGCGTGATCGCGGGTGAGAATGTGAACATGGCAGTTGTAGATGGTTTGATCGCGCATGGATGGTTCCTCGGCGGCTAGAATGTTTTTCGATCAAGCACGCCCGCGCGGGGCGTCAGATACCCAGTCAGATGCCCAGTTCTTCGCCCCACAAATCTTCGGGCAAATCCAGATCGTAGGTGAGCGACGACGAGCGCACAATCTCGACTGTGCTGTTTGCCGCCTGCGCCAATGCGCAATGCCGGGCAAAACTTTGCGGCCCATAGGCAAAGTCGATAATCGTGGGTGGATGCAAGAGCAGGGCATTGGTGCCCTCATCGTGGCTGGGCGCGATGATCACCTGGGGCGGCGGCCGTTTTTGCAGGGGCGCAACCAGGGCGGCCAGGTCTTGCGTGGTGAGCAGGGGCAAATCGGCGGGCAGCACCAGAATGGCCTGCGCACCGCCCGCCAGAGCATGGTCGCGCCCGGCGTGCAGGGCCTGGTTGAGCGTGGCTTCGGGCACATGCGCAATCTGCTGGGATCCACCGGCGGTTGTTTGGGCACGCGCCGTGATCGGGTGCGCACCAGTAGATTGCTGCCGCGTCGTTGCGGGCAGGGTAGATTCACGACGCGGCGATTCGTGCAGACTCCGCACGCCGTGGGCCTGGGCAATCGCCCGCGCGGCTTCATCGCGGCTGATGACCAGAATTTCGGCGAACAGACCGCTTTCCCGGCTGCGGGTCAGCACGTCTTCCAGCAATTGACGACTCAGCGCGGCGCGCGCCTGGCTATCCAATACGCCTGCCAGCCGGCTCTTGCTTTCGAAAAAGGGTTTCACCGGCACCATTAGCCAACAGGCCACGCGGGGGTGGGTCATCGCGACGCGCGTCCGGTGCCACGTATACGCGGGGAAGCGTAGACGCGGCCCGCTTCAGCCTGCATTGCGCATCTCCATGCCAAAGCGCAACGTTTCCTGGGCCAGGCGTGCTTTGGTCGCCATATCGGTCATCAGTGTATCGGTCACCAGCACCGGCACATCAATCGCCTGGCGGATGGCGGCGTCGGTTTGATCCAGCACAAAACCGTTCAACATGCCGTCAAAATGGTCTACCACGGTGATGGGGCTGACCATCTGGCCTAGCTCGCGCATGAGTTTGGCGGCAGGCCCTTTGATGGCTTGCCCGCCCACAATGGGGCTTACGGCGATGATGGGCGCATCGGCCCGACGCAGCAGACGCGCCATGCCATTGACCGCGAGAATCGGATCGATAGACAGATAGGGATTGCTGGGGCACAACACAATCAAATCGGCGCGCTCTACGGCCTGGACCAGGGTTGGATGTAGGCGCGCCTCGCGCGCACCCACAAAGCTGATATCGATGACGGTGGGTTCGTAGCGGCGGCGCACAAAGTAATGTTGGAAGGGCAGATCGCCTTCGTCGGTATGCACCAGCGTGCGCACGGGATCGTCGCTCATGGGCAGGATATTCGTGGCAACGCCCAGCCCTCGACGCAGGCGGTCGGTGATTTCGGTCAGCGAAACGCCCTGGCGCAGCCATTCGGTACGCCGCAGGTGGAGCGCGAGATCCTGATCGCCCAAGCGAAACCAGTCTTCGCCGCCCAGGCGCGACATGGCTTCCAGCGCGGCAAAGGTTTCGTGGGCGCGGCCCCATCCGGTTTCGGGGTTGTGAATGCCCGCCAGATTGTACATGACGGTATCCAGATCGGGGCAGATGGTCAGCCCCCAGTGTTCAAAATCGTCGCCGGTGTTGACCACCACGGTCAGACGGCCCGGCGCGGTGATTGCCTGTAAGCCTGCCGCGAGTTTGGCTCCACCCACGCCCCCGGCAATGGCGAGAATGCGTTGGTCGGCGAATTCGGTGCGGGGTGTATCTTCTGGTGTCAGTTGATTCATGGCGGCATATGCTGCGTATCTGGTGAAGGTTGGTTAGAAGTGGCGGATGAATCCGGGGGAATGCCGGGGAGGGTACGATTCCCGCCTCATGCAAGTGTAGTTTGGGTATGAGTCTGGGTGTTTTCTGCTTATTCGCGCCACAGGATGCGGGTCGCCGGGTCCGCACGTTCTTTGGTCTTTTCTTCGGCGGGGTACCCCAGCGTAATCAGGGACTGGGGTTCCCAATGCGCGGGCAGGTCCAGGACATCGCGCACCAGATCCGGCACAAAGAGCGGTGCACACATCCAGCACGCGCCCAGCCCGTGGGCGTGGGCCGCCAGCAGCAGATTCTGGCACGCCAGCGCCACGCTCTGCACCGCCATCATCTGTTCGGCAGAGTTGCGCAGGGCATCAGCATAGCTGTCCATGTCTTCCATGCAAAGCGCGGCGATCACCAGCGCGGCTGCCCCGGTGATCCGGGCATGGCTGATGGCAACCCGCCGGGCGATAAAATTGGGATCCGCGTCATCCGCGCTCAGGTCGGCGCGCCACTGTTCGCCCATGCGCCGGCTCAATTCGTTTTTGACCGGCAGATTGGTGACCACGCAAAACCGCCACGGTTGACGGTTGTGGGCCGAAGGCGCCCAACATGCACTTGTCAGCAGCTCTTCCAGTATGCTGCGGTCGACAGGCCGTGTCGTATAGCGGCGAATCGACCGCCGGCTGCGTGCCAGGTGGGCAAATTCTGCCGCAGGATTTCTCGCAGACTGGTCGGTAAGGCTCGCTGGCTTCGGTATGGTAGATGCGATTGTGAACGTGTCCTGGGAATCTGCCATGCGGCCCGCGGTTTCCATGCTTGCAATGCCCCTGCGTCCGCCGCATTATAGCACGCCGGGGCATAGGTCAAAACTTCCTTGACGCCCTCTCTGGCTTGGGTGTAGACTGGGAAATAGGGTGGTACACCCTGTGTTATGAGAAGTGAGCAAATGGCAGAACATTATTCGAACATTGCGCAATTTTATACGCAACGCCTGCCTGTGTATGTGACGCCCGTCATGGAGCCTATGATCCAGGGCATTGCCGCCGCGGCATCGACCGCACAGGCGGAATTGCTCATGCGACTGCTGGATCCCAGCCAGACCGCTATACGGTCTAATAGCGACAAGGATTAATAGAGACAAGGAATCATAATGCAGAAAATTCAGAGCCAGGGCGTCCACCACATTACCCTGATTGGGGCGGACCGCCAGACTTCCATCGACTTTTGGGAGGGTGTATTGGGGATGCCCTTTGTATTCGAACAGCCCAACCTGGATGTGAAAGAGGAGAGCCATCTCTATTTCGACCCCGGCGATGGACGGCTGATTACCATCTTCACGCGCGAAGACCGGAAGCCCGACTCCACGCCCAACCCCGAAGGCATCGGCAATCTGCACCACATAGCCTTCAGCGTCTCGCGGGCAACCTATACCCAGGCCGCCGCCCGTCTGGAAGCGCGCGGCATCAGCCATTCGGGCGAGATCGACCGGGGGTTTATGGATTCCATCTATTTCCGCGACCCGCTGGGCCAGCTTTTTGAGCTTTCGGCCTACAAGTTCGAACCGCCGGCAGGCATTACCCACGCCCAGGTGCTGCTCGAAGCGCATCGCATCCGCGTGGCTGCGGGCGACTATAACATTGCCGATGCGCATTTGGCCGACGCCATCGAGAAGCTCACCGCCGCGACCCAGGATTCTCTATCCGAGGATCGCGGCGCAAAACATGCTTATGGCGGGTAGACTTACCCCTGCGCCGCAATCTGCTGCAGAAAGGTCTGTGCCTGGCGGATGCGGGTATCCGGGTCTTCGCCGCCGCCAAATTCGAAGCAGTAGAGGAGATTTTGGGGCAGGGCGGCCAACGCGGCGAGAATTTCGCGCAGGGGCGCGTCGCCCTGACCCAGCGCGACCGTGGCGCCGTCCGGTTTGCCTGCATAGTCTTTGAGATGGACATAGATGGCGCGGTCGCCAATCGCCTGGATGGCTTCGACCACATCCTGCCCGTGCAGCGGATAGTTGCCGGTATCGATATTGGTCTTGAGCGCGGGCACGTTGATGGTGTTGAGAATGTGCTGAATTTCGGCCAGCGTGCCGCCCGGCGTGCCGCTGAAATTTTCCAGGGCAATCTCCAGCCCCAGGCCGGCGGCGTGGTCGATGGCTGCCCGCGCGCGGTTCCAGCCCGCGCCGTTGAGATCGGCAGGCGTTGCGCCGGGGAAGACGCGCAGCAGCGGTGAGCCTAGCGCGTGGGCCGTGTCCATGTCGTGGAGCAGCAGCGCGTGCGCGTCGTCGTCGGGAGCAAACAGTACGCTGAAGGTGGCATAGGTCACGTGCAGCTTTTCGGCTTCCAGCCGGGCGCGGACCGCGGGCAGCTCATCGGCATAGTTGCGCCATAGCTCTCGGCGCAGTTCCACACCGTCGACGCCCAGGGCCAGGGCCTTGTCGATGAGATTGTCGATACTCATAGTGCCCGCTTCCAGAGCAGAGATATATTGAACAACGGAAATCAGGGTTGGTCGATTGGCAGACATGGTCACTGTGCTTTCTAAGTGGATTGGGTAGATTGAGCCAAGTGTAGCCGCCAATCTGCAATTTGGAAAACGCACACGTCGCCATCTGCGCGGCATCGGCGTTGACGGTCGCGTCTCCGCGCCCGACCGCGCCTGTGCCGATTGACACCCTGCCGGTTCCTCTGTAAGATTCTGCTACAGGCGCACAGCACACTCAAGTACAGCGCGCAGTGCTCCCGCTATCACCTGTCTGCCGCCAATTATCCATCAGAAAAATATCTCACCCAGACGAGGAGAGTCTGCATATGCCTGCCATTACCGGCGTGGAATTTCGCGAATTTTCGGCCAAACATCACAATGCCTCGCGCAACTGGCTCATTGTCAAACTGAACACCGATGCGCCCGGTGTCTTTGGCCTGGGCGATGCCAGCCCCATGGAAGATCATGCCGAAGTCAAGGGGTTGATTCGCAATTTTGTCGAGACCTATCTGGTGGGCGAAGATCCGCTGGATCACGAGGTGCACTGGAGCACGCTCTATCACAACCCCCATGCGCGCGGCGGGCGGCTGGCCTCTACCGCGATTTCGGGCATCGACATTGCCCTGTGGGATATCAAGGGCAAGTTGCTGGATCAGCCCGTCTACAAGCTATTGGGCGGGGCCTATCGCAAGCAGATACGCGTCTATGCCAACGGGTGGTATACCAACCCCGGCACGCCCGAACAGAACGGGGAAGAAGCCCGGCGCGTGGTGGATATGGGCTATACCGCCATGAAGTTTGATCCCTTTGGGCAGGATAATTTTTACAAAATTTCGCTGGCAGAGGCCCAGTTGGCCGAAGACCGGGTCGCCGCGGTGCGCGAGGCGGTGGGTCCCCATGTGGATATTCTGGTAGAGGCCCACGCCAAATTTAACACCGCCACCGCCATCCAGCTGGGACAGCGGCTGGAAGCCTATCGCCCGCTTGTCTATGAAGAACCCGTCTCCGAAGAAAATATCGCCGAACTGCGCAATGTGCGCGACCGGGTCAATATTCCGATTGCCACGGGCGAACGGCTCTATACCAAATTTCCCTTTGCCCAGATTGTAGAGGCGCACGCCGCGGATGTGTTGCAGCCCGATATTGCCAATGCGGGCGGCATTACCGAATTGAAGAAGATTGCGACGATTGCCGAAGCCAAGCACATCACCGTCGCGCCCCACAATGTCTGTTCGCCCGTGGGCGCAATCGCCGAAATGCACCTGTGCGCGGCCATTCTCAATTTCGAGATCCAGGAATATCACGCCGAATTTTACACGGGTCACTATTTCACCGTGTTCGACGGCTTTCCCCGCCAGCAGGATGGCTATGTGACTGTGCCCGACGCGCCGGGGCTGGGATTGACGCTCAACGAAGACGAGATGGCGGCGCATCCGCCCCTGGCGCGCCCCACGGCACGCGGCGGGCGGCGCAAGGGGATTTAGGCGACTTTTTAAGTGACTTTTTTGAGTGATGTTGAGGAAAGGGAAAATCTACATGTCCTCCAGGACATCAACTAACGGGGCAGCTATCAACGGCGCAGCTACCAATGGCGCAGTCACAAATGGGGATACGCCTGCGCGTGCCAAAGGGCTGCCCGATTATGGCATTATCGATTGCGATATACATCACCAGTTCGACGATCCCGCTACGCTTTTCCCCTGGTTGCCGCGCCATTATATTGAGCACATCAAGGAATTTGGCGCGATGATGCCCAGTCTGGGCCATACGAATGTGCCGGGGAAGGGCGCGCGCCAGGATTTGTGGGTGGGCGCAGAGGTGAATCCCGCGACCCAGCCCGAAGTTTGCATCACCAAGCATCTGGATGTCTATAACATCGAGCTGGCTGTGTTGACGGGCGGCCCCTATGCCACGGCGGTGCATCCCGATGCCGACTATGCCGCGGCTTATTGCTCGGCCTTCAACGATTGGACGCTGGCCGAGTGGACGCCCAAAGACCCGCGCTTCCGCGCGTCGATCCACATCGCGCCCCAAGACCCCGCGCTGGCCGTGGCCGAAATTCAGCGGCTGGCGGATCGCCCCGATGTGGCCCAGGTGATCATGCCCGCGGGCGCGCGCCTGCCCTTTGGCAATCGCTTCTATCATCCCATCTACGCCGCGTGCCAGGAAGTGGGGCTGCCCCTGTGTGTGCATTTTGGCGCAGAAGGCGCAGGGATTGCCGCGCCGCCCACCGCCGCGGGCTATCCTTCCTACTATCTGGAAATGCGCATGGCGCGCCCCCAGATTGCTATGGCGCACACGGTGAGCCTGATTTGCGAAGGCGTCTTTGAAAAATTTCCCGATTTCCAGTTCCTGTTCATCGAACACGATGTCTTTTGGGTGCCGGGTCTGTTCTGGCACATGGACGGCGACTGGAAAGGGCTGCGCGACTATACGCCGTGGGTGAAAAAGCTGCCCAGCGACTATGTGCGCAGCAATATCCGCTTCGGTTCGCAGCCCATGCCCAATATGCCCAGCAAGGGCGATCTGGAAAAGTTTATGGAATGGATGCACGCGGACGAGATTCTGCTCTTTGCGTCCGACTATCCCCATTGGGATTGGGACGAGCCGAGCACGTTTCTGGCGAATTTTGATGCGGGGCTGCGCCGGAAGATTATGCGCGAGAACGCGCTGGCGTTTTATGGGGTGGCCGAGCAGAAGACGGAGACTGTGACGTAAACGGCGATAGCAGAGAAGACCCCAGAGAAGACCCCAGCGTGAGCGAGTTGACAAGGGCGGCGAGATGGTGAGCGACGACACGCTCATGCCGTCATGCGCGGTCGTCGCCAGGCGCACGAGCCAAAATATTGCACTACGCAGGCAGGGTAGGAGAGCATGATGAGACAGCGCGACAAGACGCGTGTCGTGGTGGCCCCGGCTGCCGAGTTGCCGCCAGGAGAACGCAAGCTGGTGGCGGTGAATGGGCGCGAGATTGGCGTGTTTAATGTGAATGGCGAGTATTTTGCGCTGCTCAACTATTGCCCACACCGCGCCGGGCCGCTCTGTTATGGGCGCATGGGGCCGCTGGTGACTTACGACGAAGCCGCGGGCGTGGGCTTTGAACGCGAGGGCGAGATTCTCAAATGCCCCTGGCACATGTGGGAGTTTGATATTCGCACGGGCAAGGCGCTTTTCGATCCCAAAATGGCGGTGCGTACCTATGCCGTGGTGCAAGAAGGCGATACGGTTGTGCTCTATCTGTAGGGTGTGCAGATGCGTATGATTAAGCAGGATTCCGTGCAAGCTATAGCGCGCTTTAACGCGTGGCGTCTTTGACTGGATTCGTAATTTTTGTTACGTTTAGGCACAGATTGCGTAGTTGCCGGCTTCCCAGACTTCACTTTGCCCTTATGCTGCATGTTGAACACCACATGTTGAACACCAGTTGTGCAGGCGCAAAGGGAGTTGCTTGCTTGCAACCACATTCCAGCCTCTTTTTGGATAGTTGTTTCACCACCACCCCCTGACATAGTCTGTGTGGGACGGCTCTCCTGTGTTTGGTAAACCCTGTGCTTGTGTAACTACATGCTTGTGCAATTGCGTAATCGCCTGTGTAGTCTGTTCACCTGCCAAGTTAATACGATGCGCGTTTTATGCGCGATTACGGATATGCGCGCCCACTGTGCCGCGAAAACCGTGACGCGTGTCAGCCAAAGCATACAATCCACTGTCATTTGCCGGTCATATGCCGCCCTGCAACCATTCGAGGGTGTGTTTGCTTGTGAAAAGCCGGGCGGATTGGCATGGTTTGTCTGCACTAGACCTGCGTGAGTGGACCTGCATTTTGATCGCTTGCCAGCTTTGAAGTCATTGCGGAGGAGTGTGTGAAGGACGAAATTTTACGTGTGAAAGACCTGCGGGTCTATTATCATACCCCGGAAGGCCCGGTCAAGGCGGTTGACGGTGCGAGTTTTGCCGTCAAAGAGGGTGAGCGCTTTGGGCTGGTCGGGGAATCGGGCAGCGGGAAATCGACGGCAGCCTTTGCCATCCTGCGCCTGACCAAACCGCCCGCGTTTATCCACGGTGGCGAAGTCCATTTGGGCGACGCCGATTTGCTCAAATTGAGCGAAGCCGATATTAACCGGATGCGTTTTTCGCGCATCTCGTTGATTCCCCAGGGCGCCATGAACTCGCTCAATCCGGTCATGCGCATCAAGGGACAATTGGGCGATGTGATTTCTACCCACGACAAGAGCATGGGCAAATCGGCCATTGCCAATCGCATCGGCGATTTGCTGGAGATGGTCGGTCTGCGGCGCACGGTCGCCAACATGTATCCCCACGAGTTGAGTGGCGGCATGAAACAGCGTGTCTGCATTGCCATGGCGATTGCCCTGCAACCGCAGGTGATTATTGCCGACGAGCCGACCAGCGCGCTGGATGTGGTGACCCAACGCCAGGTGATGGAAACGCTCGCCAATGTGCAGGAAATGCTGGGCGCATCCATTATTCTGGTGGGGCACGATATGGGGCTGATGGCCCAGTTTGTGGATACAATCGGCGTGATGTATGCCGGGCGCATGGTGGAAATTGGTTCGGTCGAACAACTCTTCAGCGATCCGCAACATCCCTATACCCAAATGCTGATCTCCAGCCTGCCTTCGTTGGAAATCAAGGGCAAGTTTCACGGCATCCCCGGCATTACGCCCTCGTTGCGGCGTTTGCCACCGGGGTGCAACTTTCACCCCCGCTGCCCCTATATCATGGATCACTGCAAGACGGACCAACCAGAGTTGGTGGAAAATGTCGCGGGCCGTTGGACAGCGTGCCACCTGGTCACTGCCGATGGCGCGCATGAGTTGACGGCCCAAACGGCCCCCGCGTTGCAAACTTCGGACTGAAATAGCTACAAATGAGAAACTTATGACCGCACTGTTAGAGGCACGCAATATCAGCAAGGTCTACACGGCCGGTTCTTTTGGCAAGAAAACCAGCAATACTGCGTTAGACCGGATGTCGTTGCTCATTGATGAGGAGAATCCCTCGGTCACCGTGGTGGCAGGGGAAAGCGGGAGCGGCAAGACCACCCTGGCGCATTTGCTGCTGGGGGTGATTGAGCCGACCGCGGGCCAGCTCCTCTATCGGGGCAAGGATATGAGCGAAATGAACGCCGATGAGCATCGGGTGTTTCGCCGCGAAGTCCAGGCCATTTTTCAGGATCCCTTCGAAGCGTACAACCCTTTTCACAAAGTGGATCGTGTCTTGATTAAGCCTTTGCGCAATTTTGGCATTGGCGGTTCGGATCGCGAGCGGCGGCAGATTATTGCCGAGGCACTGGAAGCCGTAGGCTTGCATCCCGAAGATACGCTGGGCCGCTATCCCCACCAGTTGAGCGGCGGCCAACGCCAGCGCATTATGGTGGCGCGGGCCATGGCGCTCAAGCCCCGCATCATCATCGCCGACGAACCCGTTTCCATGGTCGATGCTTCGTTGCGCGCCACGATTCTGGAAAGTCTCTTGCGTCTGAATAAGGAATTGGGGATTTCGCTGGTCTATATTACCCACGATCTCACCACGGCCTATCAGGTAGGCGACAATATTCTTGTGCTCTATCGCGGCGATGTGACCGAATTGGGCGATGTGGACAAGGTGATTAAAGACCCCAAACATCCCTACACCCATTTGCTGGTCGATTCCATTCCCATTGCCAACCCGAGCCATCGGTGGGGCAAGGTGGGCGATGTGTTGGCGACCGACGACGAGAATGATATCGTAAGTGATGGTTGTAAATTTGTGGGCCGTTGTGTCCATGCCATGCCCATTTGCAGCACACAACGCGTGCCCACCTATCGCACCGATGCGCACCGCGGCGTGGCCTGCTATCTCTATCAGGAATCGCCGGCGATGAAGCCCGAAGACCTGCCGCACATGATGTCGGAAGTGGCTTTGCACAACCGGAGCAACCAGAATGGCGAGTAATCTGTGCCCCGCGGCGTGGTATCGCGTAGCGTCCGCTGCCGCGCATCGGGCGCGGTGCCGCCAGACATGTCTCCGCGTGTATCTGCCCCGCCCACAGCATTTGAGTATGCCCCCGTGTAGAGAGGATTTGCCATGACTATCGGCTATATTTTGACGCGGCTGGGCACGTTTGTCCTGGTCGTTGTTGCTGCTGTCACCATCAATTTTATCGTGCCGCGCCTCAGCCCCGGTGATCCGGTCACCCAGCGTCTGGAAGCCATGGCTTCGCAGGGGTCGGCAGTGGCGGGAGATTTTACGGCGCTTGTTGAGGTGTATCAAGAGAAATTTGGCTATGACAAGCCCATTTGGGAACAATATATCAACTATTGGGGCGATCTGTTGCGCGGCGATCTGGGCTATTCGATTAGCCACTATCCGGCGCGCACCAGCCAGATGATCCGCTCGGCTCTGCCCTGGACGGTAGGTATGTTGGGGATCGCCACCCTATTGGCCTTTACGGTGGGCACGCTGGTGGGGGCCCTATTGGCCTGGCCGGCCACGCCTAAAACCTTGACGCGGTTTTTGATCCCGTTTTTTGTGGTCTTCTCCGCGATTCCCTATTATCTGCTGGGCCTGATTCTGCTCTTTGCCTTCTCGCTCACCTTTCCCTGGTTCCCCAGCGGCGGTGGGTCTGGCGTCTTCACCCAGTTGGGGTGGAATTGGAATAGCATCCGCGATGTGCTCTATCACGCCACGCTGCCCGCGCTTTCCATCATCATTGCCAGTGTGGCGTTCTGGGGATTGGGAATGCGCGGCATGATGGTTTCCATCCAGGGTGAAGATTTCATGACGCTCGCCGAAGCCAAGGGCCTGAGCAAGGCGCGCATCTTCTTTTCCTATGGGATGCGCAATGCCTTTTTGCCCCAGGCGACGCAGCTGGCATTGGCGATGGGCCATGTGGTATCGGGCGCGGTGCTGGTGGAAGTGATCTTCCGCTATCCGGGCATCGGCTACACGCTCTATCGGGCCATTGCCGGGCAGGACTATTTCGTCACCCAGGGTATTCTCTTGCTGCTGATTGTCTCAATCGCCGCATCCATGTTGATTATGGATTTTGTCTATCCATTGCTTGACCCGCGTGTTCGCTATGGGGGAGAACAGAAATGACCGCGCAGTCTATTACCGAAACGGGCGTTGTCCCGCCAACCACCACCCGTGCCCCACGGCGCATCAACTATATGTTGCTCGCGGGCGGCTTCATCATGGGGTCGATTATTCTCTTTGGCTTGCTGGGGCCGTTTCTTTATGATATGGAACGGGCGCGCGTGGGTGCTGTGCTGCCCAGCCAATCGCCCAGCGCCGAATATCCGTTGGGCACCGATGTGCAGGGGTCCGATATTCTGGCCTTGCTGATTCTGGGCACGCCCCAGACTCTGAAAATCGGCCTCATCGCCGGGATAGTCGGGCTGACCATCGGCATTGTGCTGGGGTTGATCTCCGGCTACTTTGGCGGCTTCCAGGATACGGTGGTGCGCATTGTGACGGATATCTTCCTCACTATTCCCGCGCTGGCGATTCTGATTGTGGTGGCGTCTTCCATCCGTGTGCTGAGTATCGAGGCGATGGCGCTAATTGTGGCATCGCTTTCGTGGATGGGGCCGACGCGCACGATTCGTTCCCAGGTATTGACCCTGCGCGAGCGGCGCTATATTCAGATGGCGCGCATTTCGGGCATCCGCGATATGGAAATCATCTTCACCGAAGTGATGCCCAACCTGATTCCCTATCTGGCGGCGACGCTGGTGCTCTCCATCTCGTCGGGCATTCTGGCCGCGATTGGTCTCGAAGTGCTGGGCCTGGGGCCGTCGCATCTGCCTTCGCTGGGCATGATGATCTTCTGGGCACAATATTACGATGCTATCTTCCGCGGCATGTGGTGGTGGTTCGTGCCGCCGATTGTGACATTGGTTCTGATCTTTGTGGGGCTTTTCCTGTTGGCGACGGGGCTGGACAATGTCTCGAACCCGCGCCTGCAAAAGGGCTAGGACTCCACACTGTAGATTGCACCCATCACCAGATAAAGAAAGCGTGAAATTGTGACCACATTTGGTTTTTGTTTGCCCATATTTGCCAGCGCGGGCGATGCTCATGTGCGGACGCCGCTGCTGGAACAACTCGATATGGGCGAGTTGAAAGCAAGTGTCCTGGCGGCTGAGGAGTTGGGCTACGATTCGCTGTGGGTGGCAGATCATCTGATCCTGGGCAACCAGGGCGCGATCCTCGAAGGCTGGACGACCATGGCGACGCTGGCGGGCATGACCTCGCGCATTCGCCTGGGACCCATTCATCTGGCCCAGCGGTTTCGCCATCCCGCAATTCTAGCCAAAATGGTGGCGACGCTGGACTTCATTTCCAACGGGCGCTTCGAGTTTTTTCACGACCCCTATGCCGGAGACCGCCCCGAGGCCGATGCCTATGGTTTGCCTGCCGAAGACGAAGATACAACCCTGACCCGCTTTGAAGAAACCATTCGCCTGATTTATGGCATGTGGGAAGGCGACAAAGTTAATTTCCACGGGCGTTTCTATCGCCTGGAAGATGCCATTTGCAGCCCCAAACCGGTACAAAAGCGTGTGCCGCTTTGGTTGGGCACAGGCGGCGGCGCCAACCCGGAAGCCCGTTCGCTGGTGCGCAAGATGATGCGCCTGATTGCTCGCCATGCCGATTGGTACAATATCACACCAGTCACGACGGCCACGCTGACGCGGGTGCTGGCTTTGCTGGCCGAAACCTGCGCCGAAGAAGGCCGGGATTATGCCACGCTGGGCAAATCGGTGGAAACGCAGATTCTGGTAGCCGAATCGCCGGCACATCTGGAAGAGTTGAAAGCGCAGATCAGCGCGCGCAATCCCCAGCGTTATAGCGATTGGCCCGCGCTGGAAGAACAGTTTATCATTGGCGATGTCCCAACCGTGATCCGCCGTTTAGAAGAATATACCGACCTGGGCATCGATTGCTTCATGCTCTGGTTTATGGATTACCCGTCGCGTGCGGGTCTCGAGCGTTTTGCCAAAGAAGTCATGCCCCACTTTCAGAACGCTCCTGAAAAACGCTAGATGCTTTGATGTGGCACAGCCGGCGATGGCAATCGATAATCAGAGGCATCCATTATCCGGTTGGCCCATGATTGCGCCCGTTCCTCGCCAATATCCCCGCACCCGCGTATCCCGCCGCGGTGTGGTGCAACATCAGTGAAATAGATCTAGGTCGCGAGTAGGTTTGTGTACCAGGTAATATCCCCAGTAGCACAGTGTATCCAGTAGAACAATGTACCCATCAAAGGAGAAGAAGGAATGTCAGCGAAATTTTGGTTAAAAAGAGCAGTTGTCACCGCAACCGCCGGCGTCATGCTGGTGGTAATGGCGGCATGTGGCGGAGCGGCCCCGGCTCCGGCTGCCCCTGGCGGTGAAGGTGCCGAACCCGCGGCGCCGGCGGCTGCCCCTGCCGCGAGCAGCGGTGAATATACGCGTGCCGATACGTTGGTTTTGCAACGCGCCGGCAATGTTATCAACAACTTCGACCAGATGAACCCCTATGGGTTGGGTGGTCTGGGTGTTGTGCGCGATACGTTGAACAAGACTATCTATGAATTCTTGTTCCTCTACAACCACAACAACGGCGAGATTATACCCTGGATGGCGACGGATTATGAATACAACGATACGTTCGACGAGATCGTTGTGCATCTGCGCGAGGGTGTGACCTGGGCCGATGGCGAACCTTTCACTGCCAACGATGTGAAATACACCTTCGACCTGGTGAAAAACACGCCCAGCATGGTCTTCTCGGCCCAGCTCAACGACTCGGTCGCCGAAGTCGAAGTTGTGGACGATCTGACCCTGCGCATCGTGTTGGATAGCCCGAATCCGCGCTGGGTCTTCCAGTATCTGGCCGAAAATTCGGAAATCAACATGGCGATTTTGCCCGAGCATGTCTGGGCAGATAAGGACCCGGAGACTTTCAACAACTTCGACCTGGAACAGGGCTGGCCCCTGGGCACCGGTCCCTATCGCCTGGTGCGCGCCTCGGATCAGCAGCTGGCCTATGAGCTGCGCGAAGACTGGTGGGCTGCCGAAATTGGCTTCCAGGAACTGCCGGCTGTGAAGCAGATCCTCCGCATTCCGGGTGGTGACGCCGCGGGTGCAACCCGTCTGTTTGCCCAGAACGAAGTGGACTTTGGCGGCGCGCTGCAAAAGGGCGATTTTGAAGCTGCCCAGCAACGCAACCCGAACCTGATTTCCTGGAACAACGAAGGCCCGGTCTGGGGTACCGCCGATGCGTGTACCTACATTTTGGGTATGAACAACGACGCCCACCCCTACAACATCCGTGAAGTGCGTTGGGCCATCAACCGTGCGATTGATCGCAGCCGCCTGATTACGCTGGCCTATGAAGATAGCACCGTGCCGATGGTGTTGCCGCTTTCCAGCTTTGGTGGTGTGCTCGATTATCAGGATCAAATCCAGGACCTGGTCGACTCCTATGATATTGACCGCCAGGATCTGGGCGAAGTTGAAGAACTGATGACCGGCGCCGGTTTTACCAAGGATGCAGAAGGCTTCTGGACCGACAGCGAAGGTGTGCGCTTCGAGGTCACCATCTCGAGCGTGGGTGGTTTGCGCCCGCTGGGGCCGCCTTTGGCCGAACAGCTGCGCGTCGCCGGCTTTGATGCCATTGCCCGCCACGACGACACCGGGCAGATCACCAACAACGTGCGTGATGGTACACAGCTGATCTGGTTGGATCCCCACTGTGGCGCAGCCCAGGAACCCTATCCGACCTTCAGCCACTTCCACAGCAAGTACTATGCGCCCATCGGCGAAAGCACCGGCTTCCGCTGGGCCAATACTCGCTACAACAATCCCGAGTATGATGCCTTGCTCGACCAGATGGAAGCCATGTCGCCTTCGGCTGATGATGCCGAATACGTGGAGCTCTTCCGCGCAGCTGCCGACATCTGGATGAACGATCTGCCCGAGATTGTGGTTGCCGAAGAACGGCATGTCTGGACCTACAACTCCACCTGCTGGAGCGGTTGGCCCAATGCCGAGGATCCCTATGTCGCGCCCTATGACGTCTGGGCTGGGTTCATTCTGACGATTCTGAATCTGGAACCCACCGACGCCTGTTAAACTGGTGGATCGATAGACAAAAGGGGTCGCACAGGGGTCGCACAGGTTGCACTGTGCGACCCCTTTCTTTATCGCCTTGTCTATATGTGCCTATATGTCCGCGATCTTTCCCCGGCTGTTTGCCTACTGCCCGGAGGTTCTATGCCTACACTCAACGGGGGCGAAGCCCTCATCCAGACGCTCTATCGTGTTGGGATTCGTACTGTTTTCGGCATCCCGGGTTTGGGACAATACGAAGCGGTCGACGCGCTCTATTCCACGCCAGAAATTCGCTATATTTCCGTACGCAATGAACAGGCCGCCAGCTATATGGCCGATGGGTATGCCCGCGCCACCGGCAAAATCGCTGCGGTGTTGGTGGTGCCCGGCCCTGGGCTGATGAACGCGGGCGCGGGGATGGCGACTGCCTATGCTGCTTCTACACCCATGCTGGTGATCACCGGCACCGACCACCAGCGCGAGGGGCTGGACGAGCTGCGGGAAGCGCCTTTGCTGGCATCGGTTACCAAATGGACGCGCCGCGCCCGCCACGTTGCCGAGATTCCCGATCTGGTCTACACCGCCATGCAGCAATTGCGCCAGGGGCGGCCGCGGCCGGTGGCGATAGAAATCCCCCAGGAGGTGTTGGCCGACCGTCAGTTTGTGGATCTGGATGCCTCTGCCCAACCTTCTGTGCCACGTGTCCAAACCACAGCCCCGACGGCGGATCCCGTGGCGCGCGCAACGCTGGCGCAGGCCGTGGCCTGGATGCGCGCGGCGCAACGTCCACTGATTTGGGCGGGTGGGGGCGTCCATACTGCCGACGCCCATGCTCCACTGCGGGCAGTCGCCGAACGCTGGCACGCGCCGGTGATGACAGGACGCAGCGGCAAAGGCGCGCTGTCGGATCGTCATCCGCTGGCATTGGGCTTTGGTGAACTACGCTTTGGACCCTTGCGCCGGCGTTTTGATGAAAGCGATGTGATTCTGGCGGTGGGCACCTCTATGGATTTTAGCCGCCATCCGGGCAAGGTGATCCACATCAATATCGACCCCCGTCATGCCGGTCCGCATGAGGCCGCGCCGGATGCAGGTGCGCCGGATACAGATGTGTCGGATGCAGACGCGTCGCGCCTGGGGCTGCGCGGGGATGCGCGCGCGATTCTGGCCGCGTTGCTGGCCCAGGCCGTAGAGGCCGGACAGGATTTTGCGCCCGATTCTGCTGTAGGCGACTCTGCTGTGGGTGATTCTGTTGTGCGCAGTGTCGATGCGCAGCAGGCCGAAGTCGCGGCAATCAATGGGGCACGCGTGGCGCCCGATCAACAGTTGCAGCCCCAGGCCGCGATCATGGCCGCCATCCGTCGCGCCTTGCCCGATGAGGCCATCCTCGCCACGGATATGACTCAGCTGGGCTACTATAGCCGCAATTTCTATGCGGTTTGCGCGCCTCGATCCTATTTCACCTGTACCCGCCTCTGGACGCTGGGCGCAGCCTTTCCTATGGCGTTGGGCGCCGCTGTGGGCGAGCAAGCCGCCAGCCTGGACGCGACTACAGGACGCGCCGCCAATGGCGCGCCGGTTGATCCGCGTCCGGTGGTCGCGTTGATGGGTGATGGCGGTTTTCTCTACAATGCCCAGGAACTGGCGACCGCGGTGCAATATGAGATTCCGGTGGTGGTGGTGCTGTTTAATGACCATGCCTATGGCAATGTGTTGCGCGCCCAACAGGAAGAATTCGATGGACATGAGATTGGGACACGCTTGCACAACCCCGATTTTATGCAATTGGCCCAAAGCTATGGCGTCTGGAGTCGCCGCGTCCACGACGCGGGAGAACTGGAAGCGGCGTTGGTCCAGGCTCTGGCTGAAACCCAGGCTACCCACAAGCCCGCGCTCATCGAAATGCCGGTTGGCCCCATGCAGCGCAGCTATTGATTCGCGCCTGCGGTTTCGCCCCTGTTGATTTGTACCTGTGATGGATTGGGGTGCAGGCGCGAGTTGTGAAAAAGGCAGAAATTTCTAAAAAATAGTATAATGATCCACTGATTTGGCGCATTAACCTGTTCAGGAGGGTGAATCTACCGCACACATCAATGGATCCACGTGTTAAACGGTGTCGCGATCTAACCCAGGAAGACCATGAACTCCTCGCACGCATCGAAGCCGGAATGGCGCTGACCGCCGATGTCAGTCGCGCCGACATCCAGCTTTGGTGTCTGCTCGCGCCAGAGCAAGCCCTCGCCGCCAAACATACCATGCCGCGTTCGATTTCTTCCATCTACCGCGAAGAATCTACGGGCAAGCTTTTGCGCCCGGATGAGCATCCCCAGCTGTTTCGAGCACTGCGCACCGGCGTGGGCAGCCGCAACCAGCCCGAAATTGTGAGCAGCGGCGCGCCCGTGATGCAGGATATTTATCCGATCTATAACAGTGAAAAGCGCATCGTTGCGGCTTTGGTCATGGAAACCAACATGATTGCCCACGAACGACAGCGGCGGCGCAATCGGTTTTTTCGGAGCGCGGTGCTGGGGATCCAGGAAATGTGTATGCGGGGAGAGCTGGCTTCGGCGGCAGAATTTAGCCGTTTTGGTCTATATGATGGTGTCTATCTGACCGACCGCAGCCGCTTTATCCTGTATATGAGTGGCATTGCCGTCAATCTCTTTCGTTCGATCCGCATTGCGGTCAATTTGCGCAATCAGAATGTGGGTGGGCTGGAAGATGTGGACGAGGAGTTGATCGACGAAGCCTTTGAGCGCGGCTTGTGTCGCGAGCACCGCATGGAAACCGAAGACGGGCGCGTCTGGCTGCGCAAGGTGGTGCCGCTGCGGATGCCGGTGACGTCCCTTTCTGTTTTGCGCTTTCGTATGCCCTGGTTTACCATTTTTGCCCGTCGGCGGCTGGGGTCTGGGCAAAATTCGGATGCTGTGCTGGTTTTGATGCACAATGCGACCGAAAGCGTGCAGAAAGAGCGTGAGCTGAATGTAAAATCGGCGCTAATTCAAGAGGTGCATCATCGGGTCAAAAATAATTTGCAGAATGTGGCGGCAATTTTGCGGATGCAGGCGCGGCGCAGCCCCAGCGAAGAGACCCGTTTGCAGCTGAACGAGGCTGTCAACCGCATTCTAAGCGTGTCGGTGATTCACGAGTTTTTGAGCGAAGATGAACATCGCCCCATCAATATTCGAGATTTGAGCCAGCGCATTGCGCAACAGGTGACCCAGGTGACCAGCGGGCCGGATCAGGTGATCAACATTGTGGTGAGCGGGCCGAGTATTCGTCTGCCCGCGGGGCAGGCGACACCCGTGGCAATGGTCTTGAATGAACTGGTGTTGAACGCGGTGGAACATGGCATCGCCGGGTCCGAAAGTGGTAATCAGGGCAAAATTGTCGTAGTATTGCGCGATCTGGGCGATGCTGTGCGCATGGAGATTCTGAATAACGGACGTAGCCTGCCCGCAGATTTTGATCTGGCGCAGACGACCAGCCTGGGTTTGCAGATTGTGCGCACACTGGTGGACGACGATCTCAAGGGCAAACTGGTCATCGAGCCAATTGCCCCGGCGCCGCTTGAATCTGCGCCACCCACGGTTGGGGATAGGGTAGCGACCGCACCGGCGGCACCCGCGTTGCTGAAAGAAGGCACGCGCGCGGTGGTGACATTTCCCAAACGTTCGCTCAGGGCGGATTGAGGGGGGAATGGCGCAAGACAGGCGCTTCTGATTTCCTCACAAATTCTGTGCAAATTCTGCGCAAATTCTGTTGCGGGCGGGTCGGATGTGCCAACTGCCGCGGGCCTATGGCAAAATAGGCAAAGCCATTGCAAAATGGCAAAAATGGGAATGCTAAAAAATTTCAAAAATCAATTCGTGTGCAATGATGCACACACTGCATCGACTGGCGCGCAGAGATCTACGCGGCTGGATATTGCAGGCCCACGACAACTGGGTCGTGGCGGCAATCTGGGACGCGTGGGCGCGGCATTCGGTGTCCGCTCCCTACTATAGGAGAGAACAGACGTGGAACGAACAAGAGTAATCATCGCCGACGATGAATCGTTGATCCGCATGGATTTGCGCGAGATGTTGACCAACCTCGGCTACCTGGTGGTTGGCGAAGTTGGCGACGGACAGAGCGCAGTGAATCTGGCCAAGGAATTGCGCCCCGACATCGTGATCATGGATATCAAAATGCCCGATATGGACGGCATCGAGGCAGCCAGGGTGCTCACCGAAGAGCGGGTTGCGCCTGTCTTGCTGCTCAGCGCCTATAGCCAGCAAGAGCTGGTGCAGCGTGCGCAAAAAGCCGGCGTCGCGGGTTATCTGGTCAAACCTTTCCGCGAAAGCGATCTGGCTCCTGCCATCGAAGTTGCATTGGCCCGCTTCAGCGAATTTCGGATTCTGGAGCGCGAAGTCGACAATCTGCAAGACGCGCTGGAGACACGCAAGGCCGTGGATCGGGCCAAAGGGATTCTTATGGATACCCAGGGCCTGAGCGAGACTGAAGCGTTTCGCAAAATCCAGAAGATGAGTATGAACAATCGCAAATCGATGCGGACTGTGGCCGATGCGATTATTCTGGCGCACCAGATCAGTGAACAATAGGCGAATGCCGGTTGTGGCCCGGTCCAGCGGCTGTTAGTCCGTCACGCGCGAATCTGCCGCGCCAACACCAGACATCGCCCGACCAAATCGCGAAGCTCGCGCGCCCAACGCGTCACGCAAGAGCAATCCGTGTGTAGCAATTCTTGAGGAGCAATCCTGTTGCGACTTTCTATTATTATGCCCGTTTATAACGAGCGGACGACGCTGGAAGAGATCGTGAACCAGGTTCTGAACGTTGATCTTACCGTCAATGCCGACCGTGCCAATCCATTTCGCGGCGGGCCGATTGCTCTGGAACGCGAACTGATTGTTGTGGACGATGGCTCGACGGATGGCACGCGCGAAATTCTGGATCGCTGGCGCGAAGAAGCGAATCCGGCAATGCAGATCATCTATCACGAGCACAATCGGGGCAAAGGCGCGGCGTTGCGCACGGGCTTTGAACACGCCACGGGCGATATTTTTGTAATTCAGGATGCCGATCTGGAATATGATCCGCGCGACTATGTGAAACTGCTGGAGCCGATTATCGAAGGGCGCGCGCCTGTGGTCTATGGCAGCCGGTTTATGGGCGGGCCACGCGCGGCCATGAGCCTGACCCATACGCTGGGCAACAAGCTGCTGACGCTGTTGACCAATGTGCTCTATGGCACGTCGTTGAGCGATATGGAAACGTGCTACAAGTGTTTTCGGCGCGACGTGATTGAGGGCATGATCCTGCGTAGCCGTGCCTTTGAGATTGAACCGGAACTGACCGCCAAAATCCTCAAGCGGGGCTATACGATTTTTGAAGTGCCCATCAGCTATCACGGTCGCGAATTTCACGAAGGCAAAAAGATCGGCTGGCGCGATGGCTTGCCTGCCATTCGCACGTTGCTCAAATATCGCTTTGTGGATTGAATGCGCCCGCCCGGCGCGTTGACCCCAGCTTCATAGCGTGCCCACCTGCGTGTCTGCCACTACAAAAACGCCACCGCCTGCACAGTTTCCGCCACTGGAACAGTCGAATGGCTCTGGGACGCGACCCCAGCGGGGGCTGGCCTGGGGGCTGGTTGCGCTCTGTCTGCTGGGCTGGGCTGTGCGCTTGCCGCTGTTGGCGCGCTTTCCGCTGCGCGAAGATGAAGCCATCTACGCCTATTGGGCGCTGCATTTTCTCCACGAAGATCCTCTGTTTTTGACCGTTTGGCCCGATAAACCGCCCCTTTTCCTCTGGACGCTGGCCGCGTTTTTGGGTGTGGCGCGCCCCGAAGATGCTTTGCAGGCCGAAGCACTGGCGCGGTGGGTCAACGTGGCCGCGAGTGTGTTGACCATTCCGCTCATCGGCGCGATTGCCCGACGTTGGTGGGGTGCGCCCGCAGGCTGGGTTGCCGCCGCGGGCATGGCGTTCAACCCCTATGCGATTGCCTTTGCGCCCACTGTCTACACCGATACGCTGCTGGTGTTGGGCGGCGTGGCTGCGCTGGCGTGTGCGGTGTGCAGGCGCTGGTTCTGGGCGGGGGTCTGGCTGGGGGCCGCCATTATGACTAAGCAGCAGGGACTGGCCTATGTGCCGCTGCTACTGGGCATCTGGTGGACGCTGGGCCGAGATCCCACGACCGAGGCACGGCCTGCGGCTTTGGCACGGCTGGTGGGCGGGGCGCTGTTGCTGGTTCTGCCCATTATCTATTGGGATAGCCTGCGCTGGGCGGTTGCGCCATCACCCTGGGATCTGGCTCAACGTAACTATGGCCCGCTGCAAGCGGTCGCGCTGATAGAATGGCCTGCACGTTTGGCGGCGTGGGGCGAGTGGATCTGGTATTTGGCGGGCGCGTGGTGGGTCTGGGGCGTGTGGAGCGTGGGGCTGGTCCTGGGATTGGCCCTGCGCGCGCCGCGCTCCAGCGCGAGCCGGTGGTCAGTCGTGTGGCTGGCCCTGTGGAGTCTGGGCTTTCTGGCATTGCATGTGGGCACAACGGTGCAGATCTGGGATCGCTATCTGCTGCCGCTAGCGCCGTTGTTTGCGCTGAGCCTGGGCTGGATGTGGGGTCGGGTGGGCGCACAGGCGCAGTATTGGCGGTGGGTAGGGTCGCAACGGCGCAGCATATGGGTGGTGGGGCTGGCACTGGTGGGGCTGTTGGCGCAACCGGCCTGGCAAGCGGGGCAAGGACGCTATCCGCTGGGCGGGGATCATGGCGACTATGCGGGTCTGCACCAGGCTTTAGGCTGGCTGGACGCCAACGGTGGACCACGTTTTGTCCTCTATCACCGGGCGTTAGGCTGGCACTACCCTTTCTATCTGTTCGACGACTTGCGCGCTGGGCGCGTGGAGTTGCGCTGGTTTCCCAATCCGCCCGGTCTGGCCGATAACGCCGCCAAGACCGCCTATCCGCCCAAATATCTGATTGTGCCCGCGTGGGCCGCACAACCCCAGCTGGGCCTGCATTTGCAGACGCGGGGGCAGACGTTGCAGACGCGGCTGGTGGCGGGCAACTTTCGTGTGCTGGAAATTGTCCACGCGCCCCAGCCCCTGTGTAGGTGGTGTGCCAGCCGGCTGCCTGCTGTGCCCTGGCGCTTGGCGCAACCCGTTGAACCCGGTATGATGTCTCAACCATGAAGAAAATGATGCGATTTTTGGGGCGCAATATTCTGGGTTTGGGGCCGGAGGATGGGGCGCGCGCTGGCCTGGCTGATAGCTTGGCCGTGGGCGTGCTGGCGGGCTTTGTGCTGGCGCTCTATGCGCAGTTGTTGTTTACCAACCGAGTCCCTGCCAGCGGTGATATTCTCTACTACTTCTATCCCTATCGCGCGCTGGCCGCCGATGCGCTGCGCCAGGGCAATGTGCCCCTGTGGAATCCGTTTATTTTTATGGGCGCGCCTTTTCTCGCCAATCCGCAGGCGGCCGCGCTCTATCCCCTGCATTGGCCGTTTAGCTGGCTTCCGGTGACCAAACAGGTTTTTTGGAGCGCGGCCCTGCACACCTGGATTCTGGGGGTGGGCGGCTATGCCTTGCTGCGCGTTTGGCGTGTGGATCGGGTGAGCAGCCTGGTCGCGGGGTTGGTGCTGGCAGGCAGTGGTTTTTATGGTGGGCTGCTGGGCCATCTCAATCAGATGAATGGCGCGGCGTGGTTGCCGTGGGCCGCGCTGGTGATGGAGCGAGTGCGCGCCAGTTTGTGGCATAGGCCCCACGGTGTCGATCTTCGCTGGTGGGCGCGCACGGGGCTGCCCGCGGCGGGCGGTCTGGGATTCCTGATCATGCTCATGCTCCTGGCGGGACACACGCAAACCGTCTATATCAATCTCTTTGGGCTGGGGGCGTGGATTGTAGCGGCGAGCCTGGCAGGCGCGATAGCGTCAGACGCGGGGGCGCGGCAGTGGGCTGCGTA
Source organism: Litorilinea sp. (assembly GCA_040880365.1). Lineage (GTDB taxonomy): Bacteria > Chloroflexota > Anaerolineae > Caldilineales > Caldilineaceae > JBBDIO01. Next base: position 1,941 of record JBBDIO010000109.1, on the reverse strand, counting down.
TAGCCGGCGCGGGTTGTGGAGTCTGGCGGTGCTGGGGTTGGCGTGTGGGGTCGGCGCGCTGGCGAGCGCGGCCCAGCTTTGGCCCACACTGGAATTGAGTGGGCTGGGGCTGCGCAGTGGGGGTCTCAGCTATGCTGAAGCCAGCAGTTTCAGCCTGCGCCCGCTGGACCTGGGATGGACACTGCTGCCCAGCTATGGATTGGCAGATTTGGGCGTGGTCTTTGGCACGCTGGGCTATAGCGAATATGTGGCCTATGTGGGGCTGGTAGGGCTGGCGCTGGCGGCGTGGGGAATCTGGGCCGCGCGCGGTTATCTGCGCCGGGGCGTCGCGTCTGTTGCTGTGCCCCCTGGGTCTGACGCCGCTGACGTGCCGTCCGTGCTATCCGCGCGACTACCCGCATGGGGATTTGGTTTCTTTTTTGCCGGGCTGGGGTTTTTTCTGGCGCTGGGGCGGTGGAATCCCGTCTACTTTTTGCTCTATACCGTGGTGCCGGGCTTCGATCTGTTCCGCGCGCCGGCGCGTTGGATGATGCTCTATACACTGGGCATGGCGGTGTTGGCGGGGCTGGGCTGTGCTGTGTTGCTGCGCGCGTGGGCCGGGCGTGGTGAGTCACAGCAGAAAGTGATTGCAGGCGGGCTGGCGGCGCTGGTCGCGGTGGAATTGCTGGTCGCAGCCCAGGCATTGCCCCATACGCAGCTCACCGCGCCGCAGGCGGTTTACGATGTGCGCACCGCGCCCGCGCACTTGCTCACCGATCCCCAGCGCACGGCCGTCGGTCCCGGTGCAATGGGACGCTTTCTCAGCATGAGCGCAATCACATTTGATCCCGGCGACATGGCCGATTATCGCCGTCTGTTTGTAGAAAACCAACAGCTGGAAAATCAACCGCCGGTGCTGGATGAGGCAGCATTTCGCGATCTGATCATCGCGCTCAAGGCGCAGGAGATTCTCGCGCCCAATCTTGCCATGCTCTGGCAAGTGCCGGGCGTGGATGGCTTTGACGGCGGCACGCTGCCCCTGCAACGCTATAACGAATTCCTGACGCTGCTCATCCCCCCCGATGAGCTGGTGCCCGATGGGCGCGTGCGCGAACAGTTGACCCAGGTGCCGCCCGCGCATCTGCTCAGCCTGCTCAATGTGCAATATGTAATCACCGACAAGGTGCAGGATCTCTGGTTCGAGGGGGTCTATTATGACCGGCAGATGGGCGCGACCTTGCGCGCAGCACCGGATCCTGCCTCCGATCCTGCTTCTGATTCTGTGCCCGATTCTGTGTCCGATTCGGGGGCGCGTGCGGGGGGTGCGCAGCTGGTGGTCGAAGTGCCCTATGCCTTTTCTGCCACGCATATAGATGTCATTGGCGCGGTGGCGGGAAATGGGGGGCTTGCTGGAAGTGAACCGGTGGAGACGGTCGCCACCGTTGCTACTGTCGCCGTTTATCAGGGGGAAGCCCAGCTGGATACACTGCCGCTGACCGCGGGACACGGTGCGGGAGACGGCGCGGGCGCGCATTTGGGACCCGCGGCCCTGACCGACGCCCAGACGCAATCCAACGGCGCGACCGTCGCCTTCGTGGATAGCGAGAATCAACGCCAGGCCTATCGGGCGCGGCTGGCGCTGACCACCCCGACCACGCCCGACCGCCTGGTCTTTACCCGCTTGACCGCGTCTGCCGAGTCTGCCGAGGCTGCTGCCGACAGTGTGGCCTGGGCAGACGAGCTTTCGATTCAGGCCGTCACGCTCTACGACGCGCGCACGGGCATGTTTCTGCCCCTGTTGCCCAGCGACCGCGGCCGATTTCGTCTGGTACACAGCGGCGATGTGAAGATCTATGAGCATCTGGATGGCCTGCCGCGGGCCTATCTGGTGCCGCAAGTGGGGCCGGTTACCGATGGCGCGGCCGCGCTATTCCATGACGACGCACTCTGGCGTGACTTTGT
>JBBDIO010000108.1:0-5771 GCA_040880365.1 Litorilinea sp. | reverse complement strand
GTCGTCGGGCGGCAGCAGCCGGAGCAATGCGGTATGGATGGCTAGCCCCTCTACGGCTTCGACCTGTAGCTGGCTTGTGGGAAAGCTGATCTGTTCACCGGGCCGGGCCAGCCGACCCAGTTTGCTCATGATCAGCCCGCCCACGGTTTCGGCATCTTCGTCTTCAAAATCGAGATCGAAGTGCTGGTTCAGTTCATCGAGCAGAAGATCGCCGCGCACACGGATGAGATTGGGCGCGATTTCGGCAAAGGGCGGGATTTCCTCGTCAAATTCGTCCTGAATTTCGCCGATGAGCTCTTCGGCCAAATCTTCCAGGGTCACCAACCCGGCGGTGCCGCCATATTCATCCAGGACGATGGCGATCTGAAAGTGTTCTTTGCGAAACAGCGCGAGCATGGCATCCAGGGGCAGGCTTTCGGGCACAAAGACGGCGGCGCGCAGTAATGTACGCAGGTCGAATAGGGCACTTTTCGGTGCTGAACCGGCTTCCGCTGTATCACTGTCTGTCAGGTCGCTATTTTCTGTCAGGTTACTATCTGTAGAGTCGGCAGGGTCGGTATCTGTCGCGGTGACATTGGGTTGCGGCGCGCCATTGTGCCGGGGTCCATTGTTGTGGCGTGAAGGCGGCGCGCTGGTTTGGGGCGCGTCTGGGTCTGTTGCAGCTTGTGGGTCGTCGGCTCTTTGCGCGCGCGAGAGATGGCGGGCCAAATCCTTGATGTAGAGAATGCCGATGATGTGGTCGCGGTCGCCGTCGTAGACCGGGTAGCGCGAGAAGTGACTTTCGCAGACGCTGACGATGACTTCGTCCCGTGACGATGCAACATCCAGTGCATTGAGGCGATTGCGCGGGGTCATCACCTGACCGACGCCGCGTTCGTGGAAGTCGATCACGTTTTCCAGAAAGAGTTGTTCTTCGGGTGCGAGCAGGCCGCTTTCAAAGCTTTCGGATACGATGTAGCTGATTTCGGCAGTGGAAAAATATTTCGCGGTGGCATCCACAGGTGGGATGCCAATCAGGCGCATGAGGCGGTCGCCAATTGCGTTGAGCAGAAAGGTGAGGGGCCGAAAGACGCGCTCGACCCAGATCATGCCGCCCGACAGGTAGACCGCGGCGGTCGCGGCCGACTGTAGCGCCAGCGATTTGGGAATCATTTCGCCCAGCACAATATGCAGATAGGTGAGAAATGTGACGGCGATGATGGTCGCCAGTGTGTGTGCTGTGGCAACGCCAATCCAGGTGTAGTTTTCCAGCTGGTGATAGATAAGCTCGGCGACGGAGTGTTCCCCATACATGCCCAACCCGAGGCTGGCGAAGGTGATGCCGATCTGCGCGGTGGAAATGTAGCGGTTGAGCAGGCGGCTATCGTTGAGTGTTTCGAGTACGTGCTGTGCGCTTGCCGAACCCTCGGCGACCATCTGCTGGACACGCGTGCGCGGCGCGGCGGCAATGGCAAACTCGGCCGCGACAAAGATACCATTGGCGATGATCAGAAGGGTGATTACAACAACAAGTATCCAGATTTCGGTCACGCATTGCTTCCTGTCTGGTAGTGCATTTTTCGTGGGCGGCACTTTCCGTGGGCGAGGACATGCCGCGGGGTGCGGTAGGTGCGCACGCGCCGGCTAGCCAATCAGTTTGAGCCGGGTTGCCACTTCGGTCGCCTCTTCGGGCGTCAGGAGCATACTCACATATTCCACGGCGTTGTTTTGCAGGCGGTCCACGCGCAGTTCGCGACCGACTAGGATCACCGTCTCTCCGGCCTCTGGGATGTGTCCCAGTTCGCTGAAAACCAGACCGCCCATTGTATCTACATCTTCGGAAACAAATGCAGTTTCCAGAATATCGTTGACTTGTTCCAGCAATACGTCGCCGCGGATGCGCAGGCGGCGATTGGGGCGCAACTCCATCGGTGGATTCTCGACGTCGTACTCATCCTGGAATTCGCCGATGATCTCCTCCAGCAAGTCTTCAAAAGTGATCATGCCTGCGGTGCCGCCATATTCATCGACGACTACCACCAGATTCTTGCGTTCCTGTTGCATCAGTTGCATTACATCGCCGACTTCGACCGTGTCGGGCACGAAAAGCACGGGGTGCATGATGTCGCGTACGGTCTTTTGGGGCAGCAGCGTGTCGGGTGCGGGCATAAAGAGCACCTCGACCAGGTCTTTAAGATGCACCACGCCCACTATGGCATCGACCGATTCGTTGTAGACGGGAATGCGCGAAAAGTTGGAATCTGCCAGAATCTGGAAGAGGGTGGCGAGCGGCGTCGTGACATCTTCGGCCAGCATGTGGGTGCGGGGGATCATGACCTTGCGGGCATTGAGATTGCGCAACTCCAGCGTGTTGACCAACAGCCGCCGCTCTTCTTCATCCAGCACGCCGCCGGCACTGCTCTCTTCGACCAGGATACGAATTTCGTCGGGCGAATGGACGTGCACATGTTCGGCAACGGCGGACAGGCCGACAAGTCGCATCAGAAAGCTACCGCTGCCGTTGGTGATGGCGATGAGCGGGCGGAAGGCGGCAATCGACCACACCATGGGGCGCACAGTCAGGAGGGAGAGCGCTTCGGGGAACTGGAGCGCAATATTTTTGGGGGTCAATTCACCCAGAATGACCTGTAACACGGTCAGCACGAACAACACGCTGACGGTGATGGCCGTGTTGACGATGACCTGGGTGGCAGGCTCCAGGGTGCTGACGAAGGGGGCAGCCAGGGCCAAAAGTTGGGAATTGCCATAGCCGCCCAATACCAGGCTGGAGACGGTGATGCCGATTTGGCAGGCGGCTACGAAGGTGTCGAGCCGGGCCGGAGATTCCACGGTTTCCAGCATGTAGGTTGCGAGTGCATTGCCGTCGGCGCTTGCCTGGGCCAGGCGGGCGCGGCGCACGCTGACGGCGGAAAATTCTGCGGCGACATAGAGCGCATTAAAGGCAATCAACACAACAATCACGGCCAGGATGATTAGCAATTCCATTAGCGAATGTTATTGGCCTGCTTCTAGTGTGAGCTGAAGTGAATTGGAAACGATTGTCTGGCCCGAGCCTTGACTGACGGCGCGCAGGGCATAATTTTGCTGGGAAGGCGCATCGAGCGCGGGCACCTGGACGATCATTTTAACCAGCGCGGTGTTGCCCGGTCCCATGCTGGCGATGATGAGCGATCCGGCATCGCAGACACCATCCAGCCGACAGACCTGGGCCGACCAGCGGCCGCTGTTGACGATCTGAACGGCAATGCTGTCGATGTCGCTGCCACTATTAGAAACGAGCAGACTCACTTCGCAGGTCGATTCTGCGCTGCACTGCACGGTGTCGCCCGACTGACTGGCGAGTTGTGCGCCATATTGGACATCGGGTGTAGGGGTGCTGGTGGGCGGTACGGGCGTCCAGGTCGGTGTCAGAAAGGGTTCGGGCGTAAACGTAAAGGTCGGTGTCGGCGTGGGTGTGGGCGCGAGATATGTGATGGTGACGGGAAAATAATGGGCTGTGTCGTCAGCATACATCACCGTGAGGACGTAATTGAGATCGCTTTCGTTCATGCAGACTTCGCGTTCACCGCTTCCATCGACGCCCGAACTGTCGAAGTAGACTGCGGTCACGTTTCGCACATTCCAGGTTATCAGGGTGCATTCGTCATGTTCCAGCACCTCGTCGGCCGCGCTGATGAGGACCATCGGTGTGCTGGGAGGTGGTATCGGGGTCGGAATGGTCTGCTCGGCGGGCATGGGCGTGCTGGTGGGTATATCGAGAAACGGCGTAGGGCGACGGGTGGGGATATCCAGCGCCAGCGCGCCCAGGTTGGGATCTGCGGTTTGATTGTTGGCCGGGTTGTTCAGTGGCTGCGCATCGGGCAGCGGCTCTGTCCCCGAATTCTGGGTAAAGGCTGCCGGGTCGCCGGTTGCAGGTTGGCCGGCAGGGTCGAACTGTGTGTCTGGGTTGATATTGGTGGTGCCGGTATTGATCGCGCCGGTGGTGATGCCAGTGCCCGGCGTGGGGGTGACTGCCTGCGGCAGCGTGCCGGGGTCGAGTGTCTGGCCCGCAGGATTGCCCTGCGGGAGGGCTGGCTGGTCAAGGTCGCCGGCTTGTGCTGCTGCCACACCAGGTTCGCTGGTGGCTGTGACGACCAGATAGATCTGGGGCTGTGCCGGTTGATCCGCCAGCGTATCGACTGTGCCGGGCTGGACTGCCAGGCTGCTGGTGTTGGCGATCTGCCATCCCACATAAACGGCAAAGATGCCGCCGCAGAGGAGGGTGGAGACAAAAATCATGGCCGCGCCAATCCAGCTCCATTTATGGCGGCGGACAGGATCGCGGACTGGGGGAAAGGCGTCGTCCGTTTCGGGATCCAGCCCAATGACGCCGACTGGCCCCGCAGACGCTGGAGCGGTCGTCAACGATGGTGATTCGCGCGGGAAGTCCTGCTGGGGGTAGGCAGCGTGCCCACTTGCGCGCGGGTTGGCCTGGGCCGCGGCAGCGAGAAAGCGCGGGCAGGTGCGATGGGAGGCGGCGAGACAAAATGTTGCTTGCTCGGTGAGAATAATCTGTTCGGCGCGATCGCGGGCCAGACAGTGATTTTCAAAGCTGGGATAGTCGATGGCCGCGGCGGCCGCGTCGTTGCGATCCAGTGTGCCCAAATGGGGGCACAGATGGCGTTCAGGTTTTGATATAGGGCGTCGGGGACCAAATTGCTTCTGGTTCATGCACCCCTGCTTTCCTGAGATACATTCGATCGATTTGCGGACATATCTGCCTTGCTGGGCGACGCAGGATTGCGCTGGGCGAGCGTCGCGCCTGCCAGGGCCAGCGCGGCTTCGATTGTCGTGACTTCGCCCGCAACCTGGGCTTCCTGGATTTCGGCAAGCAACGCGCCGATGTGGGGACCCGGTTTCAAATTAAAATGGCGCATGATCAACCGGCCATCCACCAGCGGGGCGTGTTGTTTGCCGGCCTGGTCAATCCGTTCGAAGCCAAATGCGACTAACTCCTCGATGCGCCGATAGTATGCTGCTGAAAATGCCGGCTGACTGGTGCGAAAGATTGCTACGTGATCACACAGCGCCAGCAGCAGGATGTCGAAGCCGGCCATTTGGCAGTCAGCTTTGATGGTAACATCGCGAAAGAAGCGAAAACTGGCCCGGCGGTTCACGGGCGCAATGCCAAACGCTGTGTGCAGCAGATGGGGGCGCATGTGTCCGGCAACCGTACGGGTGGCAAGGGCGGTTTCGTTGCGGCTGAAGCGCAGCTGCTGGAGCCGCGTTTGGGTCAGGTCTGCCCCGACCTGCTCGTGGCCGAAAAAGCGGATACGCGTCTCGGTAGACGCCGGTAGATCCGTATCCACGTTGACCGCGGGAATAATAGGTTCCTGGGTCGCGGGCTTGCCCGTATCATGGAACAGTGCATACCAGACTAACCAGTCGGCGCGTGTATGCTCGCCGGTGACCGATTCGGTGAACAGTTGGCGTAGACGATAGCGCCATTTGCCCAGCGCTGTATCCATCCAGCCGGCATTCATCTGGGCGGCATTCATCCGGGCGGCATTCATCCGGGCGGTGTCAGATTCGACAGCGTTCCTGTCGGTCGTGCTGGTGGTGTGGGGGTGTGCCGCTAGCAGCCATGTGCGCAGTTGGGCCGCGTTTTCGATGGTGTGCAGCGTGTGATGGTAGACATCTTCGTGATGAGGCGTTGTCTGGCTCACACCCAGCGTTGCCGACAATTCGGGCAATACGTGCGGCAAAAGCCGCAGGCGTTGCAGCTCTCGCAG
>JBBDIO010000107.1:0-5787 GCA_040880365.1 Litorilinea sp. | reverse complement strand
TGTGGGCTTTGTGCAGCGCGCCGCGGCCAGGCTGGATCCGTCTTTGCAACTGGCCGCCGATGCCCATCTGATCAGCGCACACGCCACACTGGGCGGCGGATTGGATGTGCCCAATGTGGTGGTGGCCGATTATGTGCACTTGCCCGACGGCTATTGGATCGACAGCCCCTTCGACGCGCTGGGCATCGACCGGGGTATTCGCGATTATATCGAGCACCACAACAGCCTGGGCGCGGCGCAACAGATTTTTGCCCGCTTGCCCCGCACCGACGCCGCCGCCGATCGCCTCATCGAATCGGGCCAGGCATTGGCCGGGCAAATGAGTTGGGATGTGGTGGTTCGGGAATTTTTCTTACCCGGTTTGGCCCATGCGCGGCAGTAGAATAGGTAATCATGAATCCTGACACTTCGGTAAACAATCAACCCGTAAACAATGTGCCCGCAAACAATCAACCGCCTCCGCCAGGCCCGGATTTGGCGCGCTATCATCGCCAGATGATCTTTTCGGGACTGGGACAGGCCGGGCAAGTGGCGTTATCCCAGGCGACCGTAGTCATTGTGGGCTGTGGCGCGACGGGCACCGCCCTGAGCAATCTGCTGGCGCGGGCGGGCGTGGGAAGGTTGCGCATCATCGATCGCGATTTCATCGAACTCAACAATCTGCAACGACAGGTGTTGTTCGATGAACAGGATATTGAGCAAGCCCTGCCCAAGGCCGAGGCCGCCGCGCGCAAATTGCGCATGGTCAACAGCCAGATCGAAATTGAAGGCATTGTGGCCGATGTGAACCCCGGCAATGTGCTGGGCTTTATCGAAGACGCCACGCTGGTGCTGGATGGCACCGACAATTTCTCTACCCGTTTTCTGCTCAACGATGCCTGTCTGGCGCGGGGCAAACCGTGGATCTACACCGGCGTGATTGCATCGTATGGTATGAGCGCGACGTTTATCCCGCCCGGTGCAGAAGCCACTTTGCCCGGTGAGCGTCAATCTACCGGCTGTCTGCGCTGTTTTATGGAAGAACCGCCGCCGCCCGGCACGACCGCCACCTGCGATACCGCGGGCGTCATCGGTCCTGCCGTCGCGCTCATCACCGCCACCACTGCCGCCGAGGTGATGAAATTGCTGACCGGGCGCGGCACGCTCAACGCCGGTCTGCTGCATATGGATCTGTGGACCCATGAATATATGCAGTTTGGCGGGTTGGCGCGCCAGCCCGATTGCCCGGCGTGTGGACGGCGGGAGTTTGAATTCCTCAACGCACAGGCCGGCGTGTCGGGGGCCGTGCTGTGTGGGCGCAACGCGGTGCAGGTGAGTAGCGGCGGGCGCAGCCAGTTGGATCTGGCGCGCCTGGCAGATCAGCTGACCCATGTGGCAACGGCAGTAAAACGCAACGAATATCTGCTGCGCGCCCAGATCGACGGCTATGAGTTCACCGTGTTTCCCGATAACCGCGCAATCATCAAAGGCACCGAAAGCGCAGAAACGGCACTCACTCTCTATGCCAAGTATATCGGCGGATAGCCCCGGAACACCCGCGTCGGTTGTGCCTGCCGACGCGCGCACCGTGATCCGCCCCTTCACCCTCGCGGATGCACCCCACGCGATCCCGCACATTGTAGAATTCTGGAACTGTGCCTATCGCGACCAGCGCAATTTTCAGCCCCTGACCCCCGAAATCTTCCAGCGTCGCATCCTCGACTGTCCTGCGTTCGTGCCCGAAGGTCTGCGATTGGCATGGGCAGAATCGGCGCGCCCGGCGGAGCCTGGCGAAGCCGAAACACGCGCGCTGGTGGGCATGGTGCACGCCTTCCGCGCGCAGCCCGCGACCGGAGTCTATACGCGTTGGGGCGCGCAGCCGGGCATTGCCCATCTGCATGTGCTGCCCGCCTGGCGCAGACAGGGCATCGGCAGCCGCCTCTTGCAAAGTGCCGAAAACTGGCTCTACTATTGCCCAGTCTATGTGGGCGCAGCCGGACAGGCCTGTTATGGCGCGGTGGAAGGGCCGCGTGCGCCCCTGTTTGGCAGCACCCAGGCCCTGGCCATCAATGCCCAGGACGGCGCGACGCTTCAGTTTTTCGCCCGCCACGGCTATCGCGTCTACGAACCGGGCGATGTTTCCCTGCGGCTGGAGATGGCGCAACCGCCCGCGCCGTCGGCCACCGCCACGCCCGATTTGCCCAAAGGGATGCGTGTCATCGAAGTGAGCCATCGCCATCCCTATACTGGCGAAGAACCGCCGGGGCGCGCAGAATATTCGTTGTGGGGCGATAATCGGGGCGACCCCTATACGGCGCTGCTGATTGTGGATGACGCCCAACGTTTGTTCGGGCATATCGGCTGGTATCCCATGGCGCGCGCACAGCATACGGCCATTTGCAGCTTCTGGCTCGCGCCCCAGTTGCGCGGGCGGCGCGCGGGCGCGTGGCTGTTGGATGCCGCGCTCCAGCGCATTTATCATGCCCCCTCGCCCGAAGGCGGCATGAAGGCTGTCGAAGTGCATACGCACAGCGTACGCCACCCTGTCGCCACCCATCTCTACGAAGCGCGCGGCTTCCGGCTGGAAGCCGCCTGGGCCGCGCTGGTGAAAATGTGAGCAGTGCGCGGTGTGCAGCCCGTGCGGCTGCATGAATAACACAGGGCAGCCCGTGCGCGGTAAATAGAGTGTCAATAGAGCACATGCAGGTATCTGCCAGAATTCTGACAGCCTGCACAGAGCCTTTTCAGAGTAACATAGACATCATTGCAAATTCCGGTATACACTGACCATCCCAATCCGCTCGGATTCACAGCTTGCCCGACCGCCTGTGCGCGGCCGATTGAACAGCGTGGATCGAGCAAGCAACCGACCGGAATCGCGCAACGACCGGAGAGAAGATATTCGATGAGTACAGAGCCTGACCTACCCTTCGCGGATCCATCGGCTACCCCGTCTGCCATCTCTTCTGCCGTCTCTTCTGCGGCGGCAACGCCAGAAGAGATTCGTGCCATTGTGCAAGGCTATTATGGCGCGCCGATCCAAGTGCTCGGTCCCCATCTGGTCACGGTCGACGGTGCGCCTGTCGTGGCTATTCGCGCATTTCGCCCGCTGGATGCCCAAGCCTATGTGCAGCTGGCCGCGGGCACGCGCATTGCCATGACGCGCGTCGATCCTGCCGGTTTCTTCGAGGCGATCCTGACCGAGACCCACAGGGATGACCCCGAAGGTGCAGTCATCCCTGCCTATCGCCTGATTGTGGTGGATGGTCTGGGTAATGAATACGAGTTGGAAGACCCCTATCGTTTCCCCCCATTGTTGACCGACTTTGATCTGCATTTGTTCAGCGAAGGCACGTTCCTCTATGCCTATGAAAAACTGGGCGCGCAAATGCGCACAGTCGATGGCGTGGCAGGTGTCAATTTTGCCGTGTGGGCGCCCAATGCCGAACGGGTGAGTCTGATCGGCACCTTCAACGGCTGGGACAATCGGGCGCACCCCATGCAACGCCACACCAATGCCGGGATCTGGGAGATTTTTATCCCCAATCTGCCTTCGGAGATGCACTACAAATATGCCATCAAATCCCGGTTTATGGGCTATGAAGTAGACAAGAGTGACCCGTATGGCTTCTGGAGCGAAATGCGGCCCAGCACCGATTCTCGGGTATGGGATATAGGCGCATTTGAATGGCACGATGCGGCGTGGATCAACAATCGCGTCGAAAACCAGGCGCTGGATCGCCCTCTGAGCATCTACGAAGTGCATTTGGGCAGTTGGCGGCGCGTGCCCGAAGACAATGGCTTTCTCAACTATCGGGATCTCGCCCATCAGCTGGTGGATTATTGCAAGGAAATGGGCTACACCCATCTGGAACTGTTGCCCATTACCGAACACCCCTTCGACGGCTCATGGGGGTATCAGACCGGCGGCTATTTTGCGCCCACCAGCCGCTTTGGTTCGCCTGCCGATTTTCAATATTTCGTAGACTATTGCCACCAGCACGAGATTGGCGTCTTTCTGGATTGGGTGCCCGCCCATTTCCCGCGCGATGCCCACGGCCTTGCCTATTTCGACGGCACACATCTCTATGAACATTCGGATCCGCGCCAGGGCGAGCATGTGGAGTGGGGCACCAAGATTTTTAACTACGGGCGCAACGAAGTGCGCAATTTTCTGTTGAGCAATGCCATTTTCTGGCTCAAGGAATATCACATCGACGGCCTGCGCGTAGATGCTGTGGCGTCTATGCTCTATCTGGATTACAGCCGGGAAAACCAGGAATGGATCCCCAATCGCTTTGGCGGGCGCGAAAATCTGGAAGCGGTCGATTTTGTGCGCCGTTTCAACGAGGTGACGCACGCCGAAACCCCCGGCATTCTCACTATGGCCGAAGAAAGCACATCGTGGCCCATGGTCACCAAACCCACCTATATGGGCGGGCTGGGTTTCGACCTGAAATGGAACATGGGCTGGATGCACGATATGCTGGCCTATATGCAGCGCGATCCCATCTATCGCCGCTATCACCAGAACGAGATTACCTTTAGCCTGGTCTATGCGTTCAGCGAAAATTACATTCTGCCTTTCAGCCACGATGAAGTGGTACATTTGAAACGTTCGATGCTGGACAAGATGCCAGGCGATCTGTGGCAGAAATATGCCAATCTGCGCGTGCTCTATGCCTATATGTTTGCCCACCCCGGCAAGAAATTGCTCTTTATGGGCGGAGAATTTGGGCAGTGGACGGAATGGAACGAGGACAAAAGCCTGGATTGGCACCTGCTGGATTTTGAAGACCATCAGAAGCTCCAGCATTTTGTGACCACGCTCAATCAGGTCTATCAAACGCACAGCGCGCTCTATGAAATCGATTCCAGTTGGGAAGGTTTTCAGTGGATCGATTTCAGCGATGCGGATCGTTCGATTCTCAGCTTTATACGCCGGGGAACCCAGCCCAACGACGATGTGATTGTGGTGTGCAATTTTACGCCTGCGCCGCATTTGGGCTATCGCGTGGGGCTGCCCGCCGCCGGTGTCTATCACGAGATATTGAATACGGATCGGCCCGAATTTGGCGGCAGTGGCATCAATACCCCGCCGGTCAGCGCCGAAGCCCTGCCCTGGCAACATTGCGAATACTCGGCCCCGGTCAATTTACCCCCCCTGGGCGTCATCTACTTGCAGCGCGAGGGTTGAGCAATTGGTTGCGCGCAAATATGTGCCAGAAATTCATATCACGGGTGCTATGAGCCAATTGAAGGGTTTGAATCGTTCTACCATCATGGTCGTATCCCCCCAACCCGAATCTACTGCAAGCAGTCCTGCGCGGCCTTTTCAGGAATTCATGGCAAAGATGCCCGCGGCCCACATTCAGGTTTGTCCCGATGGGGCGGCGGCCCTCGAATGGTTTGCCAGTTCCGAACACGCTGCCGACATAGTATTCTACGATCTCGCGCCCGACTGGGAACGCGGGGGGCGTGCTTCTGCCGCAGGCGAGAATCTGCGCATGGAGGCCACACCTTCCCCAGATTTGCCAGTAGAAACCAGGCAGATTGGCGCGCTTACCCAGTTTATTCGTGGGCTGCGCACCCTGCCCGAACAGCACAATCTGCCGGTGATTGTGGTCGGCCCCGGCCCGGCGACACCAGATTTTCCGGAACAGTCGGACGCACCTGTGTCTGCTGGCTCTGGGGCGGATCCTGATCGGCTATATCGCGCCCTGTTCTTTGCCGGAGCAATAGAATATGTATCCTATTCAGTGGAAAGCAAGAGCCTTATGCATACAATTGAAACCGCGCCCATGCGTC
>JBBDIO010000106.1:11440-36655 GCA_040880365.1 Litorilinea sp. | reverse complement strand
GTGTCAGGCCATCGTGTAATTTAGCGTCTTCCAAATTTGAGTCCATAATACCTTACAAAATCTGAGGGCCAGTGAAACTATGCAGGTAGCGGCATCGAATAATCTATGCCAGGCCCGATTGATAGGGGAATGAGCCTACGCACGTCGCGTCGCCCGAACATCTTCCCAAATTTCATTCCTCTAAACCGTCGTAAATCTATGTAAATCTTAGTATAGAATCATTCTACAAGTTTGTCCGGTAACCGCCAAACCCATTGACCTCAAACGCAACGCTAGCCCGGAATCGGGCCTACCCTACCACCGAATAATCAGTCTGTTTTGCATAAATCAAAACGATTCCAGCCCAGAAATGGTTTGGGGTCTCCCCTGGTAGTTTGGTAGACTACCTCTGATTGGCACTCCGCTTGGCATATGGTTTGGCACATGGTTTAACGACGACACACCCGCCATCTTGTCAGGATAAGTGTGCCAGGATAATCAATTTGCTACCATATTTACTATAGACTTTGTATAGTTCGATTGGAGAAAATGCTTTTACAATGGCTCCGCCAATTTTAGCGTCCGACCTGGAAGGTGTATTGCTGCCCGAAATCTGGATCGAAGTCGCCAAGCGCACCGGCATTGAATCGTTGCGTCTGACTACTCGCGATATCGACAACTATGACGAACTCATGCAAATGCGTCAGACAACTCTCAAGGCCAATGGCATTGGAATTTCGTTGTTGCAGGAAGTCATTGCAGAGATGGACGCGCTGCCCGGCGCACTAGAGTTTCTGAATGCGGCGCGCAGTCTGTTACCAGTTGTCGTGATTACCGATAGCTACTACGAGCTACTCCAGCCACTTTTGCCAAAATTGGGCTTTGTCACCATCTTCGCCCACAATCTTATTATCGACGAAGACGGAAATCTGGCCGGCTATAAGTTTCGCCTGGAGAACGGCAAGGGGCGCGCGCTGGCAGCCTTTCGCGAACTTGGTTTTCGCACCATGGCGGTCGGCGATTCATACAACGACATTCCCATGCTGACACTCGCCGATAGCGCAACCCTCTTCTGCCCGCCCGAAAAAGTAATCAACGACTATCCCGACCTGCCCATCACACGCGACTATGCCGGGTTATTGGCGCGCATTCAGGAGTTTTGCGCGGTCGAAGCTGTGACAACATGATGGCATGAGATCAGCATGGTCGGCATTGCGCCCTTTGCGCATTTGTATGAAACTGTTCATAAAAATACAATTGGGCCTTATCGCGGACAGTTTCGTAAGTCTGGGTGTTGCAAGCCTGGACACGAGACTGAACGCGTGATGAATATCGGTCTATTTTATGGGAGCAGCACCGGCACAACTGCGCGGGCTGCGGCTCAGATCCAACAAACCTTCCACGCCATCACCGCCCACGCTGCTGCTGCCTGGTCCGTGGAGCTGTTGGATATCGCCGAGTTTTACCTGGAAGAGATGGCCGATTTCAAGCATCTGATTCTGGGTATCCCAACCTGGAATCACGGACAACTCCAGGCAGATTGGGAGCTTGTGTTCGAGGAATTCGACAATCTGGACATGCACGGCCAACAAGTGGCGGTTTTTGGATTGGGCGATCAACTGGGGTATCCCGACACCTTTGGCGATGCGCTGTTCTTTCTGGCAGATAAAGTCCGCACACGCGGCGCAAGATTAGTCGGGGCATGGCCTACTGCCGGCTATCAGTTCAACCAGTCGTGGGCGGTAGAGGACGGGCGCTTTCTGGGGCTAATGCTAGACGTGGATAACCAACCCGAACTATCGGAGGTGCGCATTGCGCAATGGGTGCAGCAACTAGACCGCGAATTTGGGATCGCGCCCGATTCCCAACCTGCGAGCTGAAATCAGGGCACGCGTGGGAGACGCGTCTGGTTCGCCCGATGCAGATCAAATTATGAAAATCGAGGGTACCAAGATCGCAGCCGAGAAACGGATTACGAATCCGCAGCCCGAAAAGAAGAGCGAAACCGAAGAACTCTGGGCAAGCCTGATTAGCCCGGCCGGCTACATTCTTGCCGTTTCATATCCCGTGCTGGCGTTATCGACCGGTGTGCGGGCAGGCTACCAGCTCTTTTTTCGCAGCGACATCGTCGACTACTTCCCCGTCCAGTTGAGTGCGCTGGCCGCGGTTCTCTATCTGATTGCCACAGTGGGGTTTGCCTATCGTCGGCGCTGGTCGTGGTGGCTTTCGGTGGGTGTGCTGGCTTTTGAAACGATCATGACCCTGGTCATCGGCATCTGGAGCCTGCTGGAACCGGAAGTTGTGGGGCGTACGGTTTGGCGGCATTTTGGTGAGGACTACGGTTATTTCCCCCTCTTCCAGCCGTTGATTGGCCTGATCTGGCTGGTGTGGCCGCAGACGCTGATCGCGTATGGCATTCGGCGCGCCGTGGATGAAGCCCGTTAATCCCATGCAACCCCTGTCCGTCGTGCCCGATTCTGCCACACCCGACTCTACCTTGCGCAAGTCTGCCCCGCGCACCGGCAGCACTCCAGGCGGGGCTATTCTCCACTTACAGGCATCCACCCCAACCTGGCGTCGCCGCGTCTTTGGTGCCACCCAGCTTTCCCAGGGAAAATTGTGGCTGGGAATTATCTGCACCGGAATCGCCGCGGCTTTGCTCCTGCCGCTGGCCTATTTGCTCCTGCGCGCCAGCAACGTGGGAATAGGCACCGCGTTGAATTTGCTGATTCACCCCCGTTCCCTCCAGATTTTCTGGAACAGCGTAGTGCTGGTTGTCTGGGTGACAGGGCTGTCGTTGGCGCTTTCCATTCCACTGGCCTGGCTGACGGTGCGCACCGATTTGCCGGGCAAACGCATATGGAGCGTGCTGTGCGCGCTGCCGCTGGTCATCCCCAGCTATGTGGGCGCCTATGCGTTGGTCGCCATGATGGGACCACGCGGTATTGTTCAGGGCTGGTTGGCGCCCTTGGGGATCGAGCGGCTGCCTTCTATCTATGGTTTGCCGGGCGCAGTCTGGGCGTTGACTATTTTCAGCTTTCCCTACCTGTTTTTGAGTGTGCGCGCGGGCTTGCAACGCCTGGATCCCGCCACGGAAGAAGCCGCACGCAGCCTGGGCTATGGCGCGTGGCAAACCTTTTGGCGCGTCACGTTGCCCAGCCTGCGCCCGTCGTTGGCAGCCGGTGGCTTGTTGGTCGCGCTCTATGTACTCAGCGATTTCGGCGCCGTAGCAATTTTGCGGTTCAACAGTTTTACCCGCGCCATCTATATTCAATACCTCACCAGTTTCGACCGCAGTCTGGCATCCTTGCTCGCCCTGGTTTTGGTCCTGGTCAGTATCTTTCTGCTCTTTGCCGCCCAGCGTTTTCAAGGGACGCAACGCTACTACCGCGCGGGCACAGGGGTCGGTCGCCGCCAACATGAAATTGAGCTAGGCCAGTGGAAATGGCCGGCGCTGGCACTATGCCTGGCCGTGGTTTCTGCCTCGCTCCTGATGCCGACCGGCGTCGTCGTCTACTGGCTGGTGCGAGGCATATTGGCGGGCGAATCGCTGCAACCAGTATTGCAGGCCACACTCAACAGTCTGCAAGCCGCCACACTGGCTGCGCTGGCCTGTGTTCTCCTGGCAATGCCGCTGGCCTATCTCACCGCCCGCTATTCGGGCGCATTCAGCAGCTGGATATTGCGTGCCGTCTATGTGGGCAACGGTCTGCCGGCGATTGTAGTTGCCATCAGCCTGGTCTTTTTCGGCGCGAACTATGCGCCCGTGCTCTACCAGACCTTGTTTACGCTACTCTTCGCCTACGTGGTGCGCTTTCTGCCCGAAGGGCTGGGAACGATTCGCGCCAGTCTCATGCAGATTAGCCCGCGCATGGAAGAGGCGGCGCGCAGCCTGGGTTTGAATCGGCGCGCCATGATCTACAAGGTCTTGATTCCCTTGTTACGTCCTGGGCTGTGGGCAGGCTTTGCCCTGGTCTTTCTCAGCACCATCAAGGAACTGCCTGCCACACTTTTGCTCAGCCCGTCGGGCTTTTCTACACTTGCCACCCAAATCTGGAGCGCAACCGACGAAGCTTTCTTCACCCGCGCGGCCGCGCCCAGCCTGATTCTGCTCACGGTATCGGCGTTGAGTATCTTCCTGATTCTGCGCCAGGAAGCCGATGAAGCCTGAATGGTCCTGCGATTGTATATCTACACAGTCGCCTGTGTAATCCACAGTTCTAGCTGTCCTGAAATCAAAGTCAACTATGGCGCAATCAACACCTAAATCCAGCGCGGCTGAAGCGACTCCGCTTGCCGCCCCAATCACCGATGCTCCCACGCCTGCACGGGGAGACACTGGCCCCACGCGCAGCGAAACGCCCGGTCTGTTATTGCGCGGGGTTGCCAAGCGCTTCAACGATGTGGGCGCGGCCAATGGCGTAAATTTTGAACTGCCGCGCGGTCGCCTGCTGGCCCTCCTGGGTCCCAGTGGATGCGGCAAGACCACCACACTGCGCCTGATTGCCGGCTTTGAACACCTGGATGAGGGCGATATTACAATCGGCAGCAATCCGGTCGCTGGTCCGGGCTTTCATCTGCCGCCGGAAAAACGCCGCGTGGGGATGGTCTTCCAGGAATATGCTCTCTTTCCCCACCTGACCGTCGCCGAAAATGTGGCCTTTGGTCTGCATCACTATGGCGGAGACGTGCGCCGGCGCGTGGCTACGGTGCTCGAACTGGTGGGTCTGACCGGATACAACCGCCGTATGCCCCATGAATTGAGCGGTGGGCAACAACAACGGGTCGCGTTGGCGCGTGCGCTCGCCCCCGAGCCGGATCTCATCCTGCTCGACGAGCCATTCAGCAATCTGGATGCCGGGTTGCGGGTGCGGGTGCGCGCCGAGGTGCGCACAATTTTACAACAGGCCGGCGCCACTGCGGTCTTTGTAACCCACGACCAGGAAGAGGCGTTAAGCCTGGTAGATATTGTCGCCGTCCTGGTCGATGGCGTGGTGCGCCAGGTGGCTTCGCCCCAACAGCTCTATCGGCAACCTGCAGACCAGGCAGTCGCAGAGTTTGTAGGTGATGCCAATTTCCTGACCGGACACGCCAGCGGCCATCACGTCGAATGCGAGTTGGGCACATTAGAGGCTATCAACGTCAATCAGGGCGCGGTCAATGTACTCATACGCCCCGAAAACATTGTGGTGGCTCCTGCGTCTGCCGAAGCGCGCACGCGCGTGCGCGATCTGCTCTTTTTCGGTCACGATCAGATCATCAGCGTCCAGACCGACAGCGGTCTGCGTATTGACGCCCGCATGGGGCCAATGTATCATTTCGCAGTCGGACAGCCGGTTCAACTCCGGGTAAACGGCCCGGTGATGACCTATCCGGTCTCAACCACGCCCTAACCGCCACAGGCATTCGCCGGCGGCGTGCAAACTTTGTCGTGTCGGATTCGCTGGGCATGTTATGCTCTATCTCTAGGCGCTAGATCTCTAGGCTCTATAAGGAATGGGAATGAAACGCATCGAAGAACCTGTTCTACTCGTCGTATTTGGCGCTTCGGGCGATCTGTCCAAGCGCAAGCTGATCCCTGCCTTGTATCACCTGGCCTATCAGAACCTCTTGCCCCACAATTTCACGCTGATTGGCTTTGCCCGCACAAAGTATAGCGACGAAGAATTCCGCGCCCTGGCACGCGAGGGCATCGAAGAATATGGCCCACAGGGCATTGATGAGCATGTATGGCATGCTTTTTCGCAAGGCCTGTACTATCAGAGTGGCAACTACGACGACGAAAAGAGCTTCCAGGCGCTTGCCGCGCGCGTGAAACAATTTGATACCGAGCGCGGCACCGCCGGCAATCATCTCTACTATCTAGCCACACCGCCCGAAGTTTTCGCGTCCATCTCCACCCTCATTGCCCAGGTTGGCTTGTGTGGCATGGGCGAAACCACTAAGAGCGAAAACGGCACGCATCGCCTGGTGATCGAAAAGCCTTTTGGGCATGATCTGGAAAGCGCACGCAAGCTCAACGAACACTTGCTCAACATTTATGCCGAAGACCAAATCTACCGAATCGACCACTATCTGGGCAAGGAAACCGTTCAGAATATTCTGGTCTTCCGCTTTGGCAATGGCATTTTCGAACCGATTTGGAACCGCAACTATATCGACCATGTGCAGATTACGGTCGCCGAATCACTGGGTATCGGTGATCGTGGCGGCTACTACAACCAGTCGGGCGCATTGCGCGACATGGTCCAGAATCACATGATGCAACTATTTGCACTCACGGCCATGGAACCCCCGGTCTCCTTCGACGCCGAACCCGTGCGCGACCAAAAGGTGAATGTCTTGCGCTCCATGCGCCCCCTGGAGTCGGACGCGGCAGCTTCTTCCGTCGTGCGCGCCCAATACGGTTCCGGTGTAAGCGATGGCCGTGAAATCCCCGACTATACACAGGAAAAGAATGTTCCTACCACATCGGTGACCGATACCTATGTGGCGTGGCGCGTAGAAGTGGACAACTGGCGGTGGAAAGGTGTGCCTTTCTATCTGCGCACCGGCAAGGCTATGGCGGCCAAAGTATCGGAAATCAACATCGTTTTCAAAAAGCCCCCCATGCTCCTCTTTAAAAATGTGGTGAAGGATGAGCGCGCCCCCAGCAATGTGTTAACTTTGCGCATCCAACCCGATGAAGGCATCCGACTCTCGTTCGACGCCAAACGCCCTGGTCCGGCAGTCAATATCGGACGGGTTGCCATGGAATTCATGTATAGCGATCACTTCGGTAAGCAACCGGCTGCCGATGCCTATGAGCGTTTGTTGCTGGATGCGCTTGTAGGCGACTCTACGCTTTTCATCCGCCGCGATGAAACTGAGCTGGCATGGGAACGCGTGACACAGATTACCGAAGCCTGGCGTCTGGAAGAAGCGGCTGCCAAGAAGAAGTCCAAACAGATCAAATTGCCTAAATATGCCGCCGGTACCTGGGGACCAAACGAAGCCGACGAATTGTTGGCGCGCGATGGACGCTATTGGCGGAATCCCCAGTCGGTCAGCCTGGCGCGTTAACAAATCGGAGACAGGTCTGCATGATTCATTTGCTTGGTAAATTAGCTGTTGCGCCCAAATTGCCCGCGCCTATCGCGCGCCTGCACGAATTGGCCTATAATTTGTGGTGGAGCTGGGAACCCGACGCCCAGGCCCTCTATGCACGCCTGGATCCCGCGCTGTGGGTCCAAGTCACCCACAACCCCATCAAGCTCTTGCAGCGCATTGCCCAAAGCCGCCTGGATGACGCCGCCGTTGATCCCGATTTTCTGGATGCCTATCAGGCCGTATTTGCAGATTTCGACACCTACATGCGCGCCGATGCCTCCACCTGGTTCAATCAGAACCACCCTGATAAAAGCCAGGATGTGATTGCCTATTTCAGTGCCGAATTTGGCCTGCACGAGGCGCTGCCCATCTACAGCGGCGGGCTGGGCATTCTCAGCGGCGACCATTGCAAAGCTGCCAGCGACCTGGGCCTGCCCTTTATCGGGGTTGGCTTCCTCTATCCCCAGGGCTATTTCAATCAGCGAATCGGGGCCGAAGGCCAACAGGTAGCCCAATATGAAAAGATCGATTTCCACGAAGTGCCGGCCCTCCCCGCGCTGGATACACACGGCAACGAAATTCTGATTCAGGTCGATTTGCCGGGGCGTGCCGTCCACGCCAAGATCTGGAAAATTCAGGTGGGGCGTATTCCCATTTATCTGATGGACACCGATGTGCCCCACAACGCGCCCCAGGATCGTGAACTGAGCGCCCGTCTCTATGGCGGTGACCGGGAAATGCGCATCAGCCAGGAAGTTGTGCTGGGCATTGGCGGCGTGCGCGCGGTGGAAGCGCTGGGCTATCAGCCGGCCATCTGGCACATGAACGAAGGGCACAGTGCCTTTTTGGGGTTGGAACGTGTGCGACGCCTGGTTCAGGATGAGCAGCTTAGCTTTGATGAAGCGGTAGAGGCCGTGCGCGCCGATTCGGTCTTTACTACCCACACACCGGTTCCCGCAGGCAATGACGCGTTCGCTTTCGAACTTATCGACAAGTTCTTCTGGCAATATTGGGGCCAGCTGGGGATCGACCGCGATCGCTTTATCAACTTTGCGCGCCAGGAGCTGCCGTGGGGACCTCAATACAGCATGACCGTGTTGGCAATTCGCCTGAGCAGCCTGCAAAATGGAGTGAGTAAACTGCATGGCGAGGTGAGCCGCAAAATGTGGCAGTTCCTGTGGCCCAATACGCCGGTCGATGAAATCCCTATCGACCATGTGACGAATGGCATCCATACCAAAACGTGGCTGGTCAAGGAACTGCGCGATTTGTACAAGCGCTATTTTGCCGCCGATTGGTTGGATCGGGATGACGAAAGCGCAGCCTGGGCGGGGGTAGACGAGATCCCCAACGGCGAACTGTGGGCCGTGCATCACACGCGCAAAGAAAAACTGATCCAGGAAGTCCGTCGGCGTCTGGTGGCACAATACACACGCCACGGCGAAGGACCACAGATCATTGCCTCTGCGCAAAAAGCGCTGGACAGCAAGGCGCTCACGATTGGTTTTGCCCGTCGCTTTGCCACCTATAAGCGTGCAGCACTCCTGTTCCACGATCTGGACCGTATCAAGCGCATACTCAACGATCCGGATCGGCCTGTGCAGATCATTTTCAGTGGCAAGGCGCATCCCGATGACGAACCCGGCAAGGAGCTTATCCGCCAGATATACGAACTGAGCCACGATCCGGCCTTCGCCGGCAAAGTCGTGTTCGTGGAAAATTATGACATGAACGTGGCGCGCCATCTGATTTCGGGCGTGGACGTGTGGCTCAACACCCCGCGCCGCCCGCGCGAAGCCAGCGGCACCAGTGGCGAGAAGGCAGCCATGAGTGGCGTGCCCAACTTCAGTATTCTCGATGGCTGGTGGGCAGAGGGTTTCAATGACGCTAATGGCTGGTCGATTGGTGAACCGCGCGAGTATAAGGATTTCGACACCCAGGATGCCGCCGACGCATTCAGCCTCTATCAGACGCTGGAAGACGATATCATTCCCCGCTATTTCACCCGCGATGCCGAAGGCGTGCCCGGCGATTGGGTGCAGACCATGAAAAACTCGGTCCACAGCTGTGGACCACGCTACAGTATGCGACGCATGGTGATCGATTATACCGAAAAATTCTACCTCCCCGCCGCGCAAGCGGGTGCGGCTTTCCACACAGAATCCTATTCCCAGGCCCGCAAACTTGCTACCTGGAAACAGGACTTGCGCCGCCAGTGGCACCAGGTACACGTGGAAGCGCCTCCGCTCAATGGTGGTGTGGTGGAAATTGGGCAAACCGTAGCATTGAGCGCGCGGGTCTCGCTACACGATATCCCCCAGGATGCGGTGCGCGTCGAAGCCGTTGTAGGCACGCCCGAACCAGAGGTTGCCCTGGTTGATCCGCAGATCGTGTCGCTCGCGTTTTCCAAGCGCGACAATCAGGTCGCGACTTTTGTGGGTGAATTCACCCCTGCCGCCAGTGGCGCGTTTGTGGTCGGCATTCGGGTGGTTCCGACTCACCCTCACCTAATCCATCCTTCGGAAATGGGTCTGGTCACATGGGCGCGCCCCACCTAGGCATCCCCCCAGACGCGCATCCGCCCGCCGCGCTGAAAGACCTCCTGATCCTGGATGTCTCGCGCGTGCTGGCAGGGCCATACTGCACGATGGTGCTGGGCGATTATGGGGCACGGGTGGTCAAGGTCGAAGAGCCAACCCGCGGCGATGATACGCGCCACTGGGGTCCCCCGTTTACCGCCGCGGGAGAAAGCGCCTACTTTCTCACCGCCAATCGCAACAAACAAAGCATTACGCTGAACCTGAAAGATGCTGCGGGCAAGGCCATCTTCCTGGAGCTGGTGCAGCGCGCCGACGTCCTGGTAGAAAACTTTCGCGTGAACGCGCTGGATCAGTTGGGTCTGGGCTATGCCGCCTGCCGTGCCGTGAACCCGCGCTTGGTCTACTGCGCGATCACTGGCTATGGACAGACCGGCCCCTATGCCCATCTGCCCGGCTACGACAATATCATCGAAGCCCAGGGCGGCATTATGAGCATCACCGGGCCAGACGAGGGCACAGCTTCAAAGGTCGGCGTCGCCATCGTGGATATCACCGCCGGCCTGCACGCCGCAATTGCCATCCTTGGCGCGTTGCGCCACCGGGATGCAACGGGTGAGGGTCAATATATCGATGTGGCCCTCCTCGACGTTCAACTCAGCTGGCTGGCGAATGTGGCGAGCGCCTATCTGGTTTCGGGCGCACCGCCCCAACGCTACGGCAATGCCCACCCCTCCATCGTGCCCTATCAGACCTTCGCCACCGCCGATGGCTTGCTCATGCTGGCCGTGGGCAATGATCGTCAGTTTGGGAGCTTGTGTCGTGTGCTGGAACTGGAGACACTGGCAGG
This sequence comes from Litorilinea sp., assembly GCA_040880365.1. Taxonomy (GTDB): domain Bacteria; phylum Chloroflexota; class Anaerolineae; order Caldilineales; family Caldilineaceae; genus JBBDIO01. The sequence goes on along the minus strand of JBBDIO010000106.1, from coordinate 26,200 downwards.
CGATCCCAACTATTGCACCAACGCAGCACGCGTTGAACACCGCGCGACACTGATCCCGCTGCTGGAAAACGAATTTTGCAAACGTACAACCCGGCAATGGGTGGAGCTGCTGCACGCGCAGGGGATTCCGTGTGGGCCGGTGAACGATATTCCCACAGCCCTGCACGATCCCCAAGCCCAGGCGCGGGGCATGGTACAATCTGTACACCATCCTGCCGGCGAGGAGATTCCCCAAATCGGACCGCCTATTAAACTCAGCGCGACACCGCCACGGGTCCAGAGCGCGCCGCCGCATCTGGGCGAACATACCGCAACCGTTTTGAACGAGCTACTGGGAATGGATCCCACGACGATCGCAGCTCTCCGCCAGCAAGGCGTGATCTAAACTCCGCATTTAACCGAACGCACATCCACCTGCGGCAATGCAGGGTGCAATGAAGGAGCCAGCAATGGATTTTAGCTTGAACGAAGAACAGCACATGATTCAGGAATCGGTGCGCCGCTTTGCCCGCAGTCAAATCCTGCCCCATGCCCACGATTGGGACCAGGCCGGTAAATTCCCGCGCGAGCTGCTCACCAGGATGGGGCAATTGGGCTATTTGGGCGTCCCCATCCCCGAAGAATACGGCGGCGCAGGTCTCGACTACATCTCCGAAGCGGTTGTCTTTGAAGAAGTCGGGTACAGCGATTCCAGTGTGCGCACCACGCTTTCGGTGCAAATGTCGCTGGTAGAGCTAACCATCCTGCACTGGGGCACCGAAGCCCAGAAACAGCAGTATCTGCCCAAATTGTGTAGCGGTGAGTGGATTGGTTGTTTTGGGCTTACCGAGCCAAACGCCGGTTCCGACGCCGGCAATATCAGCACGACCGCGCACCAGGAAGGCGACGAGTGGATCCTGAGTGGTCAGAAAGTCTGGATCAGCAATGGCACGTGGGCGGATCTGGCTATCATCTTTGCGCAAACGGAACCAGGTTCCCGGCATCGGGGTATGGTAGCATTTCTGGTCGAAACCGATACCCCCGGCTATACCAGCCAGAAGATGACCGGCAAGCTGGGGCTGCGCGCCAGCGATACGGGCGAACTATTCCTGGACAAAGTGCGCGTGCCCGATTCTGCCCGCCTGGGCGAAGTGGGTCAGGGTTTCAAAATTGCCATGAGCGCACTGGACAACGGGCGCTATGGCGTGGCGAGCGGCTGTGTAGGCGCAGCGCAACATGCGCTGGATGCCAGCGTGAAATATGCAACCGAGCGCATCGCGTTCGATAAACCTATCGCAAGCTTTCAGATGGTGCAGGATATGCTGGCGCAGATGAAGGTCAATGTGGAAACTGCCCGCCTGCTGGTCTACCGCGCAGGCTGGGTCAAAAACCAGGGCGAAGTCAGCACAATCCCGGTCTCCATGGCGAAATATCACGCGTCGGAAATTGCCAAACTCAATGCGGATATGGCGATACAGATTCACGGTGGCTATGGGTATTCCGAAGAATATGTACCCGAACGCCTGTGGCGCGACTCGCGCGTTGCCAGTCTTTATGAAGGCACCAGCCAGATTCAGAAGCTGATCATCGGGCGCGATTTAACCGGTATATCAGCGTTCGGATAAACTTCGGTGCGCTTAGAAGCTGTTTGAGGTGCGCTGGAATACATTGTTCCCCATCATCAACAGAAAAGCGGGCAGACATGCACAATCATGTTTGTCCGCTTTTGGATCCCCAGGAATACTCAAGCGCATCAGATGCGCGCGGTCCGGCTTTGCCACCAGATTGCGGGTAACCGCCGCAATTTGCCCAGGGTGGAAATACTCGCCCGGCGCTTGAAGACGTCGTAATCGTGCGCCTCGATATCGCGCAGGATAGCGCGATAGAGATTGGCCGCGGCCGCAATCGCAAACCGACCTTCTGCAGCCAATAGTCCCACCCCTGGCATGGCTTCGGCATAGAGCCGGCGATTGCGCTCAATCTGAAACTTCATAAATTCGCGCCACTCGCGTGTAACTACGCCGCGCTCCATCTGATGTTCGCACAGGCCAAACGCCTCCAATTCATCCTGGGGAAGATATACGCGCCCGTTGCGCAAATCGGCGCCCACATCGCGCAGAATATTTGTCAATTGCAGGGCCACACCCAGCTTTATGGCATTGGGAATTGCATCGTTGGATTGATAGCCGATGATGTGCATACTCATGAGTCCCACCGTCGAAGCAACCCCATAGGCATAGGCTGCCAACTCCTCGAAAGTGGCATAGCGGCGCGGCGTCAAATCCTGCGCCACGCCATCAATTAATTGCTCCGCATAGCGCATGGGGATCCGATAGCGCAAACGTACATCAGTCCACGCCAGGGCCACCAGCTCGCCTTCGGGCGGCGTTGTGGTCATCACCAGCGCACGCCACCTTTCCAGTTGCGTCTTGCGCATGGCCGCGGACCGAATTCCGGTGGCGTCGGCCTCGTCGTCTACAATATCGTCGCTGACGCGGCAAAAGGCATAGAGCGCACGCACGGCGCGGCGGGCATCGGGACCCAGCAGGCTGGATGCCATATGAAACGAGCGGCTGTGGTGCGCCGTTACGGTTTCACAGTACCTGTAAGCTTCATCCAACACGGCTGAATCAAATGACGTCGAGACGGGATACTCGCTCTGATGGCGGGCTTCGTGGGCCAGCGACAAGAGAGTGCTTTCCCATGCGTGGGTTTGTAACTGCATCCGGACAGATTCTCCATGGGTAGGTGCGGAGTTGGCTCACTCGAACGTTGTTCTACTAGTTCTCCATATCGACAACTAGCGGAACGAACTGTAAGCTATCATCGGCTGCAATGATTGTCAAGGTAGGTTTCATACATTTGCCAAGTTTTGCACAACATTTCGCCAGAGAAAGATTGTGCAAAGTGTTGACACTCACAGAGCGCCATGCTATATTGCCTTATAATGTTCCCAGGCAATTCAACGTTCCGTTCATCACAGGAGCATTATGAGTCATACGAATCGGATGCCAATCTTCAACTTAAAGGCCGTAGTTCAAGAAACCGGCATCAAGCCCGACACGTTGCGCGCATGGGAACGCCGCTATGGAATTCCCGCGCCCACCCGTACGGAAAGTGGACACCGCCTCTATACTCAGCGCGACATCGAGATTCTCAAATGGTTACTCCAGCGTCAGGACGAGGGATTGAGCATTAGCCGCGCCGTCGCCCTGTGGCAGCGATTGGAGAAGGAAATTGGCGATCCTCTGCAAGTACAGGGAACAGCCCCTGTGGCGGGCCTTGTTCGTGAGCCAGTTCGCCGCGCACCCGAAACCGGATCATCGACGACGCACCCCGAACCGGCGGAACGAATTCAGGCGCTGCGCGACCAGTGGATAGCTGCAACGCTCGCCTTCGACGAGCAGGCAGCCGATATGGTTCTCGCAACGGCCTTCGGGCTATTTAGCCCTGAATCCGTCTGCATTGACTTGTTGCAGAAAGGATTGGCAATCATTGGCGAAGGATGGTTCCAGGGTCGGGTAACGGTCCAACAGGAACACTTTGCCTCGGCGCTTGCCACCCGCCGCCTGGATTCGCTGCTCGCTTCCACCCCGCCACCCACCCGCGTGGGCAGAATTCTGGTCGGTTGCCCACCGGAAGAATCGCATATCTTTGTACCGCTTATGTTGTCGTTATTGCTGCGTCGCAAAGGCTGGAACGTCATCTATCTGGGTGCAGATGTGCCGGTTGAGAGCCTGGAAGTAACCATCACGACGACGCGCCCCGATCTCGTGGTCCTCTCTGCGCAACAATTGCACACGGTGGTCGGCCTGACCGAAATGGCGGCTGTTCTGCACAAAAAGCAAATCCCACTGGGTTTTGGCGGCCTAATCTTTAACCGTTTTTCCCAACTTCAGCGGATTATTCCAGGCTACTTTCTGGGCTATGAACTGCCCGAGGCGATTCACGCAGTCGAGCAGATCATGGCTGCGCCGCGTCCCAAGCCTGCCGACGAAAGTGTGCCACAACACTGTGCAGAGGCCCATGCCCATTTTCAGGAAAAGCGTGCCCAAATCGAGGCGGATGTCTGGATGCATCTGGAACATGGTAATCTGCCCCAACACCATCTGACCGTAGGCAATGCCAACTTTGGACGCAGTATTCAGGCGGCACTGGCTTTGGGCAATATGAACTACCTGGGTTCTGATATGAAGTGGCTGCAGGAGTTGCTGCACAATCATTATCAAATGCCGCGCTTTGTGATCACGGAATACTTGCAAGCCTATAGCGCCGCCGCCCATCGCCATCTGGACCGCGCAGGCACACCCCTTCTGGAATGGCTCACGCATATCGCGCCGCCGGATGGCAACCACCCAGGCAGGCCCGAATCGGGCACAGTTGGCTCTGCCACGAATAGCAAAGACGCAGACGTGCCCGCCCCATTGTCTGCGGACGGTACACGTACAGGCAATCTGGGAACGGCCAACGCCGACAACACAGCCGATCCGGAGCATGGTACAATTGATCCCAATGCCATGCACCAGATGCCTGGGCCTCGCCAGCCGGATAATCACGCGATCGCACGCGGCTTGCCAGCACATTCCCAGAATACAACAGTCGCAGATGGCAGATTGTACCGCGCAGACGGTGCGCAGAATAGTGCCGATAGCAGCAATCGTGGACCAGGGCGCTCGCTGCACGACGGAAAGACTGCCGGCTCATCAGTATAAGCGGCTCGCAATGACAAAGGAACATGACATTATGCACGTACTCATCACAGGTGGCAGCGGCCTAATCGGCAGTGCACTCACCGCGAATCTACAAAAAAGTAATCATGAGGTCTCGATCCTTACTCGTAATGCGGCGCGCGCGGCCGAATCCACGCCGGAAGGCGTCACGCTGGTCGAGTGGGATGCGAAAAGCGCAGACGGCTGGGTAGAGGCCGCGGCCACAGCCGACGCCATCGTTAATCTGGCCGGCGAAGGCATTGCCGACGGACGCTGGACGCGCGAACGCAAACAACGCATCCGTCAAAGTCGCCTGGATGCCGGTAAGGCCGTTACCGAAGCTGTGAAAGCGGCATCTACAAAACCCAAAGTCGTTGTCCAGGCATCGGGCATTGACTACTACGGTTCACAAGGCGACACGATTCTTACCGAGGATCACGGTCCGGGCACGGGCTTCTTGCCGACAATCTGCGTAGACTGGGAACGTTCTAGCGTGGGTGTAGAAGCCTTGGGCGTGCGTCGGGCGATCATCCGTACGGGCATTGTACTTTCCACCGAAGGCGGGGCATTCCCTAAAGTATTGCTGCCTTTCAAACTCTTCGCCGGTGGGCCTATGGGCAGTGGGCGCCAATGGTGGCCCTGGATTCATATTGAAGATCAGGCGCGGGCCATCCAGTTTCTCATTGAAAATGATGATGCACATGGTCCGTTTAATCTGGTTGCGCCCGAACCGCTGGAAAACTATGCGTTTGCCCAGCGTCTGGGCGCGGTCATGAGTCGCCCGGCCTTTGTTCCCGCGCCCACACCTGCCCTGCGTCTGGCCCTGGGCGAAATGGCCGATGTGCTGCTGGATAGTCACCGCGTGATCCCCAAAGCGCTGACCGACGCCGGTTTCACCTTCTCGTTTCCCAACGCGACCGCAGCATTCGAGGACCTGCTAAAGTGATGAAATACGCCCATCGTTTCACTGTCAATGCCCCACTCGCCCGCGTTGCAGAATTTCATCATGCCGCGTCGAGTATGGCCGCAATTACACCGCCGCCTATCGTCGTCCAGATGCATGAATCTCCCGATCAACTCTTCGACGGTGCCGAAGTGGGATTCACCCTGTGGATGCTGGTGCTCCCCATTCGCTGGCGCGCGCGCATGGAAAATGTGGGCAACACCGGCTTTTGGGATCGCCAGATTCGCGGTCCCTATGGAGCCTGGCTCCACAAGCACACCTTTATTCCACTGGACGACAATCGCACGGAAGTGCTGGACGAAATCGAAGCTAAGCCGGGAACAGGGTTCTGGGGACGCTTGCTTAGCCTGGGTATGTGGGCCAACATGCCACTTCTGTTCGCCTATCGGGGCTGGCGAACACGACGCCTTCTGGAAACAACTGTACCCATAGAAACAGTAGCTTAGGAAAGATTGTTACGTGGCGCGTGCACATCGCCATGAACGTACATTTGCCAACCTGACACCGTGGAACATCCGCGAGCTATGGGGAGAGCCAGTTGTCGATCACAGCGTCGCACGCCAACGCACGCTGGAAGCATATCAGGCGGCCCGCACCACCGAATAAGACGAGAATCGTAGTGGATAATGACGCTGCCCCACGCACCCTACCGTTGCGCGCCACACGCCGAAATCAAACGCATCATCAAATTCGCCACACAATTGCAGTCTAGACTTTGTCGAAGTTTTGTACGCACCTGATATACTGATGCGTGAATGTGGACAGTGGGCCATGCTAACCGGCAGGCAGACCAGACGTAGACGCGCCATGCCGAGTAGCCACCACACACAAGGCAGAATAGAACACCGACCAGAACGGTATAGAAGGCAGTGAAACGCGTGCGAGATTGTGATGTAGTTGTGGTGGGCGCAGGTCATAACGGATTGGTATGTGCCGGTTATCTCGCCAAAGCGGGCTATAAGGTCATCCTCGTCGAACGGCGGCATACGGTTGGCGGCGCGGTAGTCACCGAAGAGATCATCCCCGGCTACAAGTTCGATCTCGGCGGCTCGGCGCATATCCTGATCCACCATACGCCCATCATCCAGGATCTGGGACTGGAAAAGTATGGGCTGGAATATATCGACCTGGACCCCCTGTTTTTCGCGCCATTCCCCGATGGCAGCCACGTCACCATCTGGAAAGACCTGGATAAAACCTGCGAAAGCATTGCCAGGATTTCACCCGAAGATGCCGAAGCCTATCGCGCCTTTATTACCCAGTGGCAGCCGCTCGCCAAAGGCATGGTGCAGAGCTTTCTGGAACCACCCACCGCCGGCAATCTATTCCGCAATCTGGTCTGGAAGACCGGCGGACCCAATCGCACCCAGCAACTGTCTGCCATTTTACGCGGCTATGGGCAGGTTCTGCGCCAGACATTTCGCGATCCGCGCATCCAGGCCGTCATCGGTTGGATGGCGGCCCAGTCGGGTCCGCCCCCAGGCGAGCCACTCTCCGCCCCATTTGCGCTGTGGCAACCCATGTACCACGAAAGCGGCATGAAACGCCCCAAAGGCGGTTCGGGGATGCTGACGCAGGCATTGGCGCGCATGATTCAGGCACACGGCGGGCACATCATCGCCGGTGCACCGGTCAAGCGCATCCTCACCCAACAGGGCAAAGCCATCGGCGTGGAGACCACGGGCGGCATCCAGGTGACCGGGCGCGCCGTCGTGTCCAATGCGCACATCCACACCACACTTGGGCTGCTCGATGAAACCGCAGTCGCGCCCGCCAAGCAGCAGCTTCTGCGCCAGTCGCGCATTGGCAACGGCTTCGGCATGATGGTGCGGCTGGCAATGCGCGAATTACCAAACTATACTGCGTCGCCCATGCCCTCGGCCACCACTCCCGGCCCCCACCACACGGCCATGCAGTTTATGTGTCCCGATCTGGATTACCTGGAACGCGCCTACGGCGACTATCTGGGCGGCCGACCGTCGGCAGATCCGGCACTCATTGCCATGACGTTCTCCGTACCCGATCCTACCTTAGCGCCGCCCGACGGCTACACGCTTTTTCTCTGGGGCCAATATTATCCCTATGCACTGGCTTCGGGACGGAGCTGGGATGAAGTAGGGGACGAAGTGGCCGACCGTATGATTGCCAAGCTCGCCGAATATGCGCCCAATGTGCCCCAGGCGATTCAGGGGCGACTTGTGCAACATCCCCTCTATCTGGAGCGCGAACTCGGTTTGCTGCGCGGCAACGTGATGCATCTGGAAATGTCCATCGATCAGATGTTTATGATGCGCCCGGCCCTCACGCTCAGCAACTACCGTGGCCCGGTCGACGGGCTATACCTGACCGGCGCCAGCACGCACCCCGGCGGTGGCATCATGGGCGCAGCCGGTCGCAACGCCGCGCGCGTTCTGTTGGCAGATCTATCGGCACGCCGCATTTAACTTTCTCGCAACGAAGGCATCTATGACCTATTTCGGATTTCTCGCACTCTTCATCGGCATCCCCCTGGCAATTTTGGCAGTTCTCCACTGGCGCGACGCGCGCCGTGGCAAACACTTGCCGCCAAGCCTGGCGACCTGGCAACCGGCATTTGTGATTGGTGCCCATGTTTTGGTTGCGCTCATCTATACCACCCCCTGGGACAACTACCTGGTCGCAACCCGCGTCTGGTGGTATGACCCGGCATTAGTAACCGGGATCGTATTCGGCTGGGTTCCCCTGGAAGAGTACACATTTTTCGTGATCCAAACCATATTGACAGGCATGTTCTACATCTATCTGGCGCGTCGCCTCGCGCCATCAGCTTCGGATACGCCTTCGTCACCAGGACAGGCGCGAAGCCTCCGCATCGGGGGCGCGGCGATGGCCGGGGCGATTTGGATTGGATCCATCGTGCTGCTGGCTTCGGGCTGGGCACCCGGCACCTATCTGGGCCTGGAAATCGTCTGGGCCTTCCCGCCGATCATCCTGCAATTGGCCTTCGGTGCCGATATCATCTGGCGCTATCGGCGGCTGGTATTCTTCACGCTCCTACCGGCGACGTTCTATCTGTGTGGTGCCGACGCCCTCGCAATTGGCTCCGGCACATGGACAATCGATCCGGCACAATCGACCGGTATCACCGTGGGCATATTGCCGCTGGAAGAAATTGTCTTCTTCCTCCTAACCAATACGCTGATAGTATTTGGGACAACCCTGGTTCTGGCCCAGGAAAGCCAGACCCGTGCGCCCCAATCTGTGATAGACTGGATGGCGCGCCTATCTTCTAAACCCGCCCATGCCCAGAGTCAAACCGATCCGACTCTTCATAAGGCATAAGGATACAGCATGAAGGAGTGCCCCATGTCCAGCCCATCATCAGTCAGCCATTCCGCGGACAATCTATCTGCCAGCGAAAATCCCAGCGCGAGCACAATCGTGCAGCTACGTGTGAACGGCGGCGAAACTTATACGGGGCCAATTCCCGTTGCCGACGTGGTGCATCTTGCCCTGCATCGCCTATTGCCCGATCATGTGCAACACAATCACAAACTGTCGGTACACAAGGATGGCACACTCATCTATCCCGACATGTTTTTATACGAAATCATCGAGCACTACGGCAATGCCGACTTCGAGGTCACTGCAACTCGCCTGAACCTGGAAGAGACGCGCCCATTTATCAATTTCGGGTTTGACCACCTCGCCCTGGCGCTGGAAGATCGCGCCGCGGCCCGCGACTTCTTTGCACATGGTCTGAACATGCACATTGTGCGCGACGACGAGCATCTGACCGTTGTGACCACGGGCAATACCGCCCTGTTCCTCTTCGACTTCAATCCCGATGCCCCGCTGGCGCCGCCGCAACCCAGCCGCATTCATCACCTGGGCTTTGTAGTAGATGATTTAGAAGCCGCAGCCGCGCATCTGCATCGCCATTCCACCCAATTCCTGGGCGAATTTACGCTATTGGAACGTGAGGAGCGGTGGAGTTTGTACGGGCATGTCGAGATTGGCACCATCCGCTTCCTGATCCAACTCAGCGAAATCAAACCCCACTACCGGGGGCTGAAGACGGAACACGCCACCGCCGCCGCGGCCCAGCTCTATGACTACGCCAGCCGGGATTATGGCGTGCGACTGGGCTGATCGACGCACAAACAATGAACCAGGCGTTATGCATATAAAGACCTTAATACAGAACCGCGTAAACGCCCCAGCGGCAGATGGCTTAGCCCAGGGGTGGCGATTCAACGGAATTGACGGATTGGTTGGCGTGTGGGTTTTGGGCATGATTTGCGTGCCCATCATCCTGTGGACGGTGGGCGCAAGCGCCTTGCCCTGGGCCATCAGCGCCAATGTGATGATTCTCGCCGCAGCCATGGCGCTTGCGCTTTTCCGCGCCTGGGGCGGAACCAAGACTGTCCAAACCGTCGCGCTGATTCTCACGTTTGCCTGGCTACTGGAATATGTGGGCAGTACCACTGGCTTCCCATTTGGAGACTATACCTACACCACCCGCATTCAGCCGCAGATTGGGCATGTGCCCATGATCATTCCCCTGGCATGGCTCATGATGCTTCCACCCGCCTGGGCAATCGGTCAGATTCTTGCCGGCCCACAGACCCTGCGCGTTGCCGCGGTCAGTGCGCTCGCATTCACTGCCTGGGACTTCTTTCTCGATCCGCAGATGGTGAGTTGGGGCGTGTGGCAGTGGCAAACACCGGGCGGTTATTTTGGAATTCCCTGGCAAAATTTTCTGGGCTGGATCCTGGGCGCTTTCCTACTCACGTTGATCGTACGTCCCCGACCGCTCCCAGTTGCGCGCCCACTGGCTGTCTATGGCATCACCTGGTTTCTCCAGACTGTCGGCCTCTGGTTCTTCTGGGATATGCCAGGTCCCGCGTTGGTCGGCGGCCTGCTCATGGGCATCTTCCTCGGCACCGCACTTTGGCGACACGCGCGCCCCTAATCCCATGTCGATACAATCACAGCCTATCGGGATTATCGGCGGCGGCATTGGCGCGCTCAGCGCGGCCATTCGCCTGGCTGCCGCCAAAAAACGTGTGATTCTTTTCAAAAAAAACGCAACCGTTGGCGGCAAGATGGGCGAAGTCCGTGATGCCGGCTACCGCCGACCCCATGACCCGCTATTTCTTTAGGGATATGTTCGTCATGATTCGCGTATCACACAATCCACCCCCGCGCCCCACCTGGCGCAAACGCCTTTTCTGGATCGGCGGCGCGCTCATTGTCGTGCTGTCACTCGCCAGCGCCAGCTTCGCGGTTTGGGCGCTTGCGATTCCCGAACCCATGCATACCGCACTGCTGGCGCTGGAATCCACCGCCGAAGTGACCGTCACCACAGACACCTGGTACTCATTCGCCCCCGCCCTGACCGCGCCGCGTAAAGGTTTGATCTTCTATCCTGGTGGACGTGTGGACGCGCGTGCCTATTCCCCGGTGGCACACGCAATCGCAGAGGCAGGCTACCTGGTGGTCATTGTTCCTATGCCGCTCAATCTGGCGGTATTGGCGCCGGGCAGTGCGCGCGCCGTCATGGCGGCCCACCCTACGATTGAGGAATGGTATCTGGCAGGCCATTCGCTGGGTGGTGCCATGACGGCGAATTACGTCTATGCGAATAGAGAATGTTGCGCGGGATTGATTCTCTGGGCGGCGTACCCTGCCGAAAACAACAGTCTTGCCGATCACTCGACGCTGAACGTCATGTCGATTTATGGTACGCGCGATGGCCTGGCAACTCAGGCGCAGATCCTCGAATCGCAGGCGCGCCTCCCGCCCGCGGCGCGCTTTGTGCCCATCGCAGGCGGCAATCATGCCCAATTCGGTTGGTATGGCGATCAAGACGGTGATAATTCAGCCACCATTGATCGCCAGGAACAACAACGCCAGGCCGTGGAAGCCACACTCCAACTCATGCAAGCAGAGGATTGACAATTATTGTGCAAATATTGTACAAATTTTATCCGAATCTGTAGGATTTGTCACTGAAGTATTGTTATCCGTGAGGCATAATCGGTGCAGTCGCCGTCCCAATACATTCTCGCACGCCTGCGTGTCGCATTGCACCTGCAAAATCCGGGCAACTATGCTGGCAAAAGGCGTGTACGCAGTCGAGATCGGAATCAACCCAGCGTGTCAACTTTTCATTTTGTAATACTGCTCGGCTCTAATCTAAACAAAGACCACAACATGCGCCAGGCGCAGGCACGCCTGGCAGCGCATCGGGATTTATCCATCCAGGCGTACAGTGCCGTGCTCGATACGCCTGCCGTAGATAGCCAGGGCCGACCCACCGGGCAGCCAAGTTATCTCAATATGGCGGTACGCGGTACGACTAAACTCGACTACGTGGAACTGCGTGCCCAATTACGCCAGATTGAAGCTGAGCTGGGCCGGGTGCGCAATCAACCCACGTCTACACCAAAGTCAATCGAGGTACCCATCGATCTGGATATCGCCCTATTCGGTGCCGACCTGTACACGAATGAACCGTGCCGCGACGAACATATATCTACACGTGAACATGCGGATGCTGACTCACTCCACATCCATCCCGATGTCGCCAGCGCAATGCACGCAGCCGTACCGATTGCGCAGATATTGCCCGATTGGATCCATCCACAACAACAGAAGTCCATACAACAAATCGCGCGGACTCTGATGGACACGCCATCACTGCAAGTAGCTACCCGCACGTAGCTACCCGCATGTAGCCTGATGCCACGGCCAAGAACAGAGATTTGTTCCTGGCATGCCAACGCCTAGCCTTACCCAAAAGAAAGTAGTCACATGAGCACTAAGAATGGAAGTTACGCCGAAATTTATCCTACACTGCCCGTCAACGGCAACGGCGTACACACCCACCCCACTAATGGCACAGCCATCAATGGCAAATCTGTTGCGGACATCTCCAAATCCGTGCCCGCACGCCCTGCCAATTCGTCGCCCGAAGTCGCACCGGATGAAACTGCCTATGATGAGCACTTCGAAGGGCTGGTATCAGAGATTCTTACCCGCCTGGGCGAATCGCCCGAGCGTGACGGGCTGCAACGCACGCCGCTGCGCGTTGCCAAAGCGCTGGACTTCCTGACAAGTGGCTACACAACCGACCTGAACGAAGTGGTCAACGACGCGATTTTTGAGGACGCCGGCGAGGAAATGGTCCTGGTCAAGGACATCGAATTCTATTCCTTGTGCGAGCATCACATGCTCCCTTTCTACGGGAAGGTACATATTGCCTACATTCCCAACACAAAAATCATCGGCTTGAGCAAGCTCGCCCGTATCGCCGACGTCTTTGCCCGCCGTCTGCAAGTACAAGAACGACTCACAAATCAGATTGCCGACGCCCTGGACGAAATCCTGCAACCGCAGGGCGTAGCCGTAGTCGCCGAAGCCTCCCACTTTTGCATGATGATGCGCGGGGTACAGAAGCAAAACAGCACCACACTCACCAGTGCCATGCGCGGAGTGTTCAAGACCGACGCCCAGCAGCGCGATCAGTTCATGCGCATGATCGGTAAATAGCGCCCATGCCCGCAGATGCTGGTGGGCAGCAGAAATTCGTCGCCGTGATTGGTGCCTCCTCCGCCACCCCGCGAAACTGTGCCACAAGTGCGCCATAGCGTTCGGTCCAGTCATAAATATCCGGCAGCGCACAGGCGTGGACAACTACCACATGGGCATCTGTGCGCCGCGCCATATGCTCGGTGAATACCAGCAAGCGCTTCACAGCCGGCGATCCGTCGGTTGCCATCAAAATAGTCTTGAACATCGGTCACGCTCACTTTCATATGGAGAAGGCAGAAAGGCGTCTGCCGGGCGTCCGCGGTTTGACATCGCGAATTCCAGCCCGTAATATCAAGGGGCGGTGGAACTCATCCACCCGATAGACTTACAGTAGCTATACTCCTACCGCGCCAAAATTTCAAGCAGGGAATCTGTCTTTTCACTTGTCCGGTGGCACTTACCCGGTCACAGATATCAGACAGGCAATAGCTACCAGTAAATATCAGGGATAAACTTCAGACAGTAAACTCCAGGCAGGAAGGGATCAGCCACAGATGAACTATAAAATCCTAGGGCGGACCGGCGTCAAAGTCTCGCGGCTCTGTTTCGGCACTATGTCGTTTGGTGGAGATGCCGATGCCGACATGTCGGCGCAAATGTTCAAACGGTGTCTGGATGCAGGCATCAACTTTTTTGATTGCGCCAACGTCTACAACGGCGGGCGTTCGGAGGAGATTCTGGGCAAACTAATGGCGGGGATGCGCGATGATCTCTTCATTACCACAAAAGTCGCATCGGCCATGGGCAAAGGCATCAACGACCGGGGACTCGCCCGCCGCCACATCATGCGCCAAGTCGAAGACAGCCTCAAGCGGCTGGGCACCGACCGCATCGATCTCTATTTCGTCCACCATTTCGACGCCGATACCCCCATCGAAGAGACTCTGCGCGCGCTGGACGATCTGGTGACTGCCGGCAAAATTCTCTATCCCGGTGTCAGCAACTGGGCAGCGTGGCAAATCGCTAAATCGTTGGGAATTTCCGCGCGCGAAGGGCTGGCGCGCTTCGAATGTATCCAACCCATGTACAGCCTGGCAAAGCGCCAGGCCGAAGTGGAAATCCTGCCCCTGGCAATCGGCGAGCAGATGGGCGTCATCCCCTATAGTCCTCTGGGCGGTGGCCTGCTGACCGGCAAGTATACCACCCAGAGCCGACCTGAAGCAGGACGCCTCACATCCAATCAGAACTATATGAAACGCTATGCCGAATCCATGTACTACGAGATTGCCGAGCGTTTCAGTGCCTATGCCGGCGAAAAAAGTGTCCACCCGGCCACACTGGCTGTGGCGTGGGTCATGAATCACCCTGCCATCACCGCGCCGATTATTGGGGCGCGCAATGTGGAGCAATTAGACGCATCGTTGGCAGCCGCAGAATTGGTGATGGACCCAGCGTATCGCGCCGAGGTCTCTGCACTCTCCTACGATCCGCCGCCGGCTACCGACCGCAGCGAAGAACGCCGCTAGATATGAGCTAATCCTCGGTCATAGGTTCAATGATCGGCAGTTCCAAAGTCGGGGGGGGCCCGAC
>JBBDIO010000106.1:0-11430 GCA_040880365.1 Litorilinea sp. | reverse complement strand
GGGGCGGGCAGCATAACTAAAAGCTCCCCGCCCCGTGCTATTCCGGCTACTGGACAGATGTACTGCGCCGCCAGAAGTGTTCGATATCGTTGCGCGGCTGCCAACCCAGAACCCGCTTCGCCTTCTTGTTGGAAAACCGCCCGTGGGGCATATCCGTGAACACGAAAAACGCCTCATTCGCCGACGCAAGCTGATTCAGGTCGATCTCCAAACCCAGCTTAAAGACCTCTGCCGAGTTGTACCAAGAGACCGAAAACGGCGCCGTTTCCCGGGGCCCAGGCTGATCGTCGGGTGCGCGAAAGTGGTAGAACAAATAGGTCTGCACATTGATGTCGTGGTGTTCAGTAAAAGTCTTGCAAATCTGATAGCCGAGTGATTTAGAGAGCGCGTACAGATTGGTGCCCGGTTGGGGTGGAATGTCGGGCGAAATATCATAGTCCAGATATTCGAAGGTGGGACCGGCCAACGTAAAATGTGGCCCGGTATTGATAATGCGCTTGATGCCGTGCGCGACCGCAGCCTGCATCATGTTGTAACACCCCAGCGTATTCACATCAAACGCCAACTTGCGGTCGTGACGCAACACCGACAGATTGATGATGGCATCCACACCCGCGGCAGCGTCCATCACCTGTTGCGGATTTGCTACATCCACCGTGCGAAACTCCCCGCGAAAATCAATTTCCAGCGGCTTGATGTCCGTGACTACCAGATCGAAATCCTGATCCAATTGCGGCACAACATGGGGGCCGAGCATCCCCGCCCCACCTAAAATAAGAACTTTCATAGCAGATTCCCCATCAACTTGAACTGCGGCAGATTAACGGACAGAAATACGGTGTGCGCGCGCTCAGACATGCAAATAGCCCAATTCTTCCTGAGCCTTGGCCGTTGAAAAGCGAGCACCATCAACCTGCGATTGCAGATGATAGACCACCCACGGACGCGTACACGCCGCCAGGGCCAGCGCCACCCCGTGCGCAAGATCCTGCCCGCGCAGATTGGCCCCGGCGGGTGTCAGTTCCGCGTCATCCGCCACCAACGTACCAATGCGCAGTACCGTCACGTCCAGTTTGTGTTCGCGGGCAAATTCTCGACACGTGGCCTCGGTCAGATATGCAGCGAGGACAGCCGGCGCCGTCGTCGGGCGCGGTCGCCAGCGCTCCGAGACCGTCATTTCCGGCGCATAGGCATCCATCAGGCCCAGCGTACTGATACAGACCACGCGTCGCACGCCCGCCTCCACCGCCGCGTGCAACAGATTGTAGACGCCCCTGGTTGCCATGTCGATCAGGTCATACTCCGACTCGCCCGTCCGCCCCTGTTGGTGCAAGAGCAGCAAGGCATCACAATCCTGTAACAGCAGCCGCGTAGATGCGTCGTGTCCCAGCGCAGCCACGGCAAATTCAAATTCGGTAGTGGCCGGACTCCGGTCAGTCAGGCGTACCTGGTGATTCGGGGCCAGCTGTGTCGCCAATTGTTGCGCCAGCTCACTCGCACCCGAAGTTATCAAAATTCGCATCTCTCACCTTCTTCTGGTCGATTTCTGTGCATCTATCAAATTAGATTTGCACACCTTTGGGAATCACAGTTCTAGGCGGACGGGAGAACATCTTCGGCGTAGCCGAAAATAGCCGGTGCGCCCCCGGTATGCAAAAAGACAATCGGCTGATCCGGATCCAGCATGCCCCGCCGTGCCTGATCAAAGAGCGCCGAAAGCGCCTTGCTGGTATAGACCGGATCCACCAGAATGCCTTCAGTCTGGGCCAGCGTATGCAACGCATCAATGCCCGCAGGCGTAGGAATCCCATAGCGTTCGCCCACATAACTGTTGTCGTTGTCAAAGTCGGCTTCGCTAAATTCCACATCAAGGTCGATGCGCTGTGCACCCTGATTGGCAATGCGCGCCATCGTGGCAAAGCGTTCCGGCGTAGCCTGAAATGGACTAATCCCGCGCACATGAATGTTCGTTTCCAGAACCTTCATGCCCAACACCAGGCCCGCTTGCGTCGTATCAAAGGCCGCGGTGTAGACCATTGCCGGTGCGATGCCCAGCGCGCGTGACTGCTGGGCGATCTCCAATGCCGATTCGGCATAGGCCAGCGCGTCCAGGTCCACGGTATCTTCGCGCCGCGGCCAATAGACATTGCGCCCGGTTGCCGTTAGTCTTTCATATTCTGCGCGAATCGCAGCCTGCTGTTTGCCCCGATCATTGTCGGGCAATACGGTGACATGGGCACCAAACAGTCGTTGCAACAGATGGTTCCCCTGCACCTGCTGGTGGTCGATTTCACGCTCGGCGCGCAGAATCAGATGTAGTTCAATTCCCAGCTTGGCACAGGCCGCGGCCAATTGCCGGCAGTAGTTAGACTGCACTGCCGCGCCAAAAACAATCACTTCCGTGCCCTTTGCCAGTGCATCTGCCATGCTGAACTCCAGCATACGCGTTTTGTTGCCGCCAAAGGCCAGACCGGTCAGATCATCGCGCTTCACATAGATCTGGGGGCCGCCCAGATGCGCGCTGAGACGCGGCAAATGCTCTAGTGGCGTCGGACGCTGGGCCACCAGGGCCACTCGCGGCAACGCCGCCAGCGCAGCGCCCAATCGAGCTTCCTGTTCCGTCACACCGTCATCCACAGTCGTGCTATTCACAGTCGTGCTATTCACAACTGAACCACTCGCGTGTTGGCCTGCGTTCATATCTATTCTCCCGAAAAATTGGCCCAAATAAAAAGCGGGCGTGAAATACAGAAAAGCCTGTATCTCACGCCCTGAATTCACATCATAGTTGAGACGATTAGCTGGCAGGCAATAACCGCAGCGCCCACCAGCTTCGCGTCTCAGCTACTGCCCGACGGGGATTAGCGGGCCGCTTGCTTGGCAGTCAACGCCGCTGTCACCTTGGGCGGCGACATGGGCAGTTCTTCCATGCGCACGCCGGTTGCATTGTAGATCGCATTTGCCAAGGCCGCCGCGGGCGGCACAATCGGCACCTCACCGACCCCGCGCACCCCATAGGGGTGGCTCGGAGAGGCAACTTCCACCATCACCGTGTCAATCATAGGCAGATCCAACGCTGTGGGCATCCGATAGTCCAACAGCGACGAATTCATCAGATGGCCGTCGGCATTGTAGAAATATTCCTCATTCAGACCCCAGCCCACACCCTGGGCAACCCCGCCCTGGATCTGGCCTTCGGCATAGCTGGGGTGAATGGCCTTGCCCACATCCTGCACCGCGGTATAGCGCAGAATATCGACCTTGCCGGTATCGGGATCGACCGCGACGTCCACAATGTGCGTGGCAAAGCCGGCACCCGGATTGGTGGCACGCGTCGAGGTACTCGCCACAACCGGCACTTGCTCGTTGCCCAGTTCCGCAGCCGCATCCTTGAAGCTCATGGTGTTGCCATTCTGTGCAAACACACCGTCATCATAGGTCACCTGGTCTACCGGCACGTCCCAAATCTGGGCCAGGCCTTCACGCATTTGATCACGAATCTTCTTCGCCAGCTCAATCGCAGCATAGCCGGTGGCAAACGTTACGCGGCTGCCGCCCGTGCCATCGTTATAGCCGACCGTGTCAGTATCCACCATATGCGGGTTAATGTCTTCCGCGGCCAGCCCCAGTGTCTCGGCAAACTGCATGGCAATCGATGCACGCGTCCCGCCGATGTCTGCCGAACCTTCCAGCAGGTTCACGCGGCCATCGGGGTTCACGCTGGCAGCCACGCTAGAACGCCCGCCGCCATTGAACCAGAAGCCGGACGCTACGCCACGACCGATTAATTTACCATCCGCGGCGACTTTTTCCAGCTGCGCCTTGTAGTGGGGATGGCTCAACGCCGCTTCCACCGTTTCCAGATAGCCGATGCGCGCATAGACAGGACCATCGGGGCGACGGTCACCTTCGACGACGGCATTGCGCTGGCGGAATTCCAGAGAATCAATGCCCAGCTGCTCGGCAAGCTCGTTGATCACCGACTCCGACGCAAATGCAGCATTGGTGCCGCCCGGTGCCCGATATGCAGCAGTCTTGGGCTTGTTCACAACCACATCATAGCCATCGATCTGGACATTATCCAGGCGATAGGGGGCGAGAATCACACCCGAAGCCGCGCCCACCGGCGAACCCGGATACGCGCCCGCCTCGTAGATCAGTTCGGCCTGGGCCGCGGTAATCGTGCCATCTTTCTTGGCGCCAATCTTTACATGAATATAGCCACCCGAAGTCGGTCCGGTTGCCTGCAACACTTCCGTGCGCGACATGGCAATCTTCACTGGTCGCCCGCCCGCCTTGCGCGAAAGCAACGCGGCCGGCACATCAGTATAGGCGGTGAACTTGCCACCAAACCCACCACCGATTTCCAACGGAATTACACGAATCTTGGAGACCGGCACGCCCAGCAGCTCCGACACCTGACTACGAATCTGCCACGGCCCCTGAGAGCTGGTCCAGACTTCGATCTGCCCATCCTGCCGATAGACAACGGTCGAGGAATGCGGTTCGATGTAGCCCTGGTGAACCATTGACGTCTTGAACGTGCGCTCCACCACGGCGTCGGCCGCGGCGAAACCCTTGGCAATGTCCCCGCGTGCATGGCGCAGATGCTTGGCGATATTGGTGCCTGTCGAGCCGGTGTTGCCCATCTCATCGGTGCGCAGATCGTCCAGCAAAATCGGCGCGTCGTCGCGCATGGCGTCTTTCACATCCATCACCGGCGTCAACACATCATAGTCGACCTTGATGAGGGCCAGCGCCTCTTCGGCGATATGCGACGAACGGGCGGCTACAGCCGCAACCGGATGGCCGTGATACAAAACCTTGTTGCCGGCCAGGATGTTATTGGCAAGATACCGCAGACTGACGGAATCCTCACCCATTTCCTCAATCCGGTCCGCGACCTCGGTCATGTCCTTCGATGTTACGACCGCGACGACCCCGGGGTACGCCTCGGCCGCGCTGGTGTCGATGGAACGAATTAGCGCATGGGCGTGCGGGCTGCGCAGAACTTTGCCGTGCAGCGTATTGACGAACGTAGTATCGTTGGCATATTTCGCCCGACCGGTGACCTTGTCAACGCCGTCGTGTCGAATCGGACGCGTGCCGATAACCTTGTATTGACGGCCAGCCGTTTGCTGCGTCGTGTCACTCATTGCTTTTGCCTCCCTGAGAACTTGTGGCTAAGATACGGCAGGAATGAAATGAGAAGAAATCCCGCGCATCGCGATGAGGATGCGCTTTTGAATTCTTTATCTATTTTACCTGAGTATAGGATGTGCTGCTTGAAACACTGCTTGAATCAATTGTTACACAGATAGCGTAGCACATCTTTTCCATTTCTGAAAACCATTTCTGCGTTGCAAACACAACAGACTGCGGCGCGCCATTCAGATATCGCATTCCAATTTTTCAGCCCACTTTTGCATCTCACTCAACGGACATTCCAACGTGACCTCACACAATTCCGCAGAATCTCTATCCGCCCTGTCGCGTGTCACCCTGGGCCGCACGGGCCTGAGCGTCTCGCACCTGGCCCTGGGCACAGTCGAGTTGGGCGTGGACTACGGCATCCCCGCGCCCGGCCATTTCGGCAAACCGTCTGTCAACGATGCCATTCGCCTGGTCCATGCTGCCATCGACGCCGGCATCAACTTTATCGACACCGCGCGTGCCTATGGCTCCAGCGAAGAAGTGCTTGGGCAAGCGCTCGCCGACCGACGCGACCAGGTTGTGCTGGCTTCCAAAGTCACCACCCAACTGCCCGATTCAACGCCCACCCCAGACGCGACGCTCAAGGCGCACATGCGCGAAAGTCTTCATACCTCCCTGACCGCCTTGCGTACCGACACCCTGGATGTCTGGCAGATTCACAATGTCGATGCGACCACACTGGCGCAGTGCGAAACCCTCGCCGAGCTTTTTGACGAAGTGCGCCGCGCGGGGAAAGTTCGTTTCGTAGGTGGTTCGTTTTATGGCGCAGATCTGCCCAGCCAGGCCCTGACCGCCGACCTCTTCGACGTCATGCAGGTCACCTACTCTGTGCTCGATCAGCGCATCAACGATACTTTCTTGCCCCAGGCCGCCGCCCAGAATGTGGGCGTAATTGTGCGCTCTATTCTGCTCAAAGGCGCGCTCACGGCCCGCGGCGACTTCCTGCCGGATAATTTGGAGGAGCTGCGCGCAGCCTCGCGCCATTTTCGAGAGCTGGTGGCGCAGCATCTTCCCCAAAGTTCCGCGCCCCAGGCCGCCATCGCATTTGGGCTGGCGCATCCCCATATCCACAGTGTGCTGGTCGGAGTTCGCACCGAACAGGAAATCCACGAAAATATCCAGGCCGCACAACTGACTCTGTCCACAGATTTTCTCGCGGCGTGCGCGGTACTCCGTATCGATAACCCAGATCTGCTGAACCCCGGCACCTGGGGCATCCCCTGATCAACAATAGGGCGGGGCGCTAATTGAATTCTGCGCCCCGCCCCATCTCTACACCGGAATTACAGGCCACGCGGAAAACCTGGCACGCTTACGTGGGCCAAATCACATTGAACGCGGCCGCCGTCGCCGCGACCGCTTCATCGACCCCCAAATCGCGTACACGCTGGCTAAATGGTTCCGCTGTCACGGGACCGTCATAGCCAATCTCCCCCAGGGCATCCAGAAAGCCCCCAATTTCCAACACTCCCGTCTCACCGGGCAGGGTGCGTACATTATCAATCAACGCATCCGTCGCAACGCCTGTGGGGGCATCATTCACATGCACATAGACAATCTCATCCCCTTTCAGCTCCAATATATCCTGATTGCGACCGTGCGCCGTGTGTAGGTGCCAGATATCCAACAGAATGCCCGCATTTCTGGTCCCCAACGCCGCCGCCAGTGCCCGTGCGCCTTCCAGTGTATGCACGAACGAATAGCGCTTGTTTTGGCGCGAGGTATAGGGTCCTACAAATTCCAGACCCAACCGACAGCCATAATCGTTCAGGATTTGCGCCGCGGGCCGCAATCGATCCACATGAAAATGAAAATTTTCGGTAAAGGTTCGCTCATTGTCGGCTGGGACAATATAGGTAAACGTGCGGCGACACTCTAACTGCTGCGCCAGGGCTGCGTAGCCCGGCAATTTATCCATATCCTCACGCCATTGCGCTTCATCCTGCCGAAACTGTACGGGAAAATGCCAGGCGCCCGGCTGGACCCCGGCTTCGGCAAAAAGTTGAGCGACATAGTCCGCCGAGTGGCTTGCCGCTAGCTCAGAAGCATCCACAATCGAAAAAGTGATTCCCTCAAAACCATGCCTGGCAGCCAGCCCAATACTTTCGGTGAGCGAAGCTCGATGCCCCAGTTCCCCGATCCCCAGATTCTTAAACATGTTGTGCGGCCTGTACGTTTCCATTTTGACCTGCCACCGGCAATTGCACACTGTCCAGCGCCCACGGACTCAGCATCGTCCCATCTGCCGCAAAGCTCAGCGGGACTTCTTCCAGCACGCGCAAACGCGGGTGATCTTCTACTGCCTGACGCAGGCTGGGGCTAACCCAGATTTCGTCCAGGGTCAGCGTGTCGCGAATGAAAACCATGCGCGCCGTTGCCTGTGGTTCGGCGCAGCCACGCAGCGCGACTTCCAGGGTGCGCTTGTCATCGGGCATCGTAATGGGCAGACTCACGCGCCACATGCCAAAAATCCCCGAAGTAATGCAATTGGTATAGGTTGCCACCCAGTCAATCTTCTGCGCCACACGGGCAGTCGTTACATTCGCCAGACCCAGACCCGATACATTGCCGTGCGTCTCCTCGGTCAAATCCAAAACCGTAATGACCGCCACATCGACCTTGCCAAACGCTTCGGGTTGGCGCGGAATCATCAGCCGGCTGATAATGTTGGTATCCATGCCAGTGCCGCTAATATTCTTGCCCAGTTGCCGGACCGTCAGCACATCAATCTCTGGGAACGGCAGACTCGCCATCAGCTCCTTTGCCGTCTCCAACAGCTTGCCCTCGCGCGTCGTACCCACCTCGTCGGCTGTCAAACCCTCGATATAGGCCGTATCATCATCGGCATTTTCAATGGGACAAATCGCGCCCACAAAGTTTGTATTGTCGGCATAAATGCGCGCCGCCGGTTCCAGATAGCGTTGGAAGTTGGCGCCGCCGCCAGCATGCATAATCGCCGCGCCATGCTGCTTGCCCCAGCCAATCACACACATCTTAGAAGGACCGCTCTCCAGATGGCTACGAAAATCGGTGTGCGGCTTGATGCGGCTCACCAGCAATGCATGATCCGCGGCCATCGAATCCACGCCCTGGTAGAGCGTCGGCCCATCGGGGATCTGCCCAATTTCCTTTACCTCCATCGTCGCGCGAATTTCCACCCCCATGCTGGCTTCGGTGACGCCCAACTGTGCCAGCATCTCCTTTTGGCCGTCGGCGGTGGCCCCGCCGTGGCTGCCCATTGCCGGCACAATAAAGGGTTTCAGCCCTGCCTCTTGCAGCCGATCTACCGCCGCGCGTACGATTGCCGGCAGGTTCGCGATTCCGCGACTGCCCACGCCCACCGCCACGGTTTCGCCCGCAGTCATGCGCGCCAGCAATCCCGACTCTTCCAGAGCCGTGTATGTTGCCTGCGCCAGATCTGCTATTTTGGGGGCATCAAAACGCTGCTCCACCCGCAACACAGTCTCGGGCAACGGGGCCGGAAAATTCAACTGTTGAATCTGTTCCAATAATCTCATACAATATCCTCTCTGGGTACTATTCTGGTTCCGCCGGCGTTGCGGCAGAGTCCAATGGAGACAGCGTGAAGTGATGCAACTGCCGCACAGCCACAGAATCCGACCGTTCCGCCCAATTCACACAGACAAAGGCTAGTCAAGGTCCAAGGTGTTGGCGTTGCGCGGCCTATCGAAAAAACATTCAGCAAACAGATCGTGTTTCAGATTCCCTATATTTCGGATATCAGGTTTTCAAATCAGGTGATTATTCAGATCGTCCCACCAAACGGATCATTTGTCAACGCTATGGACAAGAGTTCTGCCTAGAACGGAACACGGCATACTGCGCAAATGCTCTACATAGGATAGATTTTTTTGGATGAGTACCAGTCCGCGGCAAAACACCAACGCGGGGCGTCCGCAATCATGCGCACAGCCTATTACCTGTTCAATATAATATTCAATATAATAATCGTCATACACAAACATATGCAATCATATACTGTCATGCATATCGGCAAGCAGAAAGATTGATTATGTCCGAGGCCACTGTTAAGCGTACCACCTGTGCGCGTATACCGACCAGTTATGGGCAGTTTCAACTTTGCCATTATATCGACCTGCGCACCGATAAAGAGCATCTGGCCTTGGTCTATGGCGATATTGCCGGCAAGATCGGCATCCTCACGCGCGTCCACTCCGAATGTTTCACCGGCGATGTGCTAGGTTCGCTCCGGTGTGACTGCGGGGAGCAATTGCAGGTTGCCATGAAGATGATCGCTGCGGCAGGCGCGGGGCTCATTATCTATCTGCGCCAGGAAGGGCGCGGCATCGGGCTGGAAAACAAGCTGCGCGCCTACAACCTGCAAGACCAGGGATTCGATACGGTAGATGCCAATCTCATGCTCGGACATCAGGCCGATGAGCGCGAGTATTCTGCAGCAGCCGCCATCCTGCAAGATCAGAAAGTCGGCTCCATCCAGCTGCTGACCAATAATCCCGACAAGCTCGAATCCCTACAGGCGCTGGGCATTACTATCGAGTCACGCCGCGCGTTGCAACCTTCTGTCCACAACGAAAATGCCGGCTACCTCACCACCAAGGTGCAGCGTATGCGCCATCTGCTTGCGCTGCCACCCCAGTCGCCCCATAAAAATGGTGCCAACGGCGACGAAGATGCGCCAGGCACCTCGCGCGATAAAACGGCGCCGACAGACATTCCGTCGGTTGAGAGTGGGGAGCTAGATGCGCCTATCACCGCAGAGTTGGCCCGCCTGGAACATTATGCAGAAGACCATGCCAGTCGATTGCAACGACCATTTGTAACACTCACCTACGCGCAGACGCTGGATGGCACCATCGCCGATACCGACGGCTCGCCCATGCGCATCAGCGGCCCCGAGTCCATGCGCATGACTCATGCCCTGCGCACTCGCCACGATGCCATTTTGGTTGGTATCGGCACTGTGCTCCAGGACAACCCGCGCCTGACCGCGCGCCTGGTAGCGGGCAATCAGCCCCAACCCGTCATTTTAGATACCCACCTGCGCACACCGCCCCATGCCAGCCTTTATCAACACCCCAAGGGTGTATGGCTGGCTTCCCATCTGAACGGGCGCGCAAAGGCGGCGCAAGATGACGCGCGTACCTATCCTCCCCAGAATGCACGCGTGCTCGACATTCCCCTCGACGGCAACGGACGCCTGGACCTGGCTGCGCTGTTGACAACTCTGGGTCAGATGGGCATACGACGCGTTATGGTCGAAGGCGGCTCTACCGTAATCAACAGCTTTCTGCGCTCGCGATTGGTAGACTATATCGTCGTAACCATTGCGCCCCGCTATGCAGGCGGCCGTCACCTACTGTCAACCGACACAGTCGGCGATGACAGCACGCCGGCCTCTGCCGCGCTGCCAGGGCTGAATAACGTCGGCACCGTATCCGCCGGAAAAGACACGATTCTCTGGGGGGTTCCCTGCTGGACGGATGTTCCTACGGAGGAACACAGGTGCACCTCGGCAGCGACAGTAGCCGCCCCGGCCAACATTACTTTCAATCCGACCGCGCACGCCGCTACATAAACCAACCTTATGCCCGATTTGGCCCAAGTTCTGTATTTTGAAAGCCCAGGGTGTGCACAAGTGCGCGTCGAAGATATCCGCGCGCCCAGTGCCCATCAGGTGCGCGTGCGTGTGTTGAATTCCGCAATCAGCCCCGGTACCGAAATGCTGTTCTATCGGGGCCAGGTTCCCCGACACATGGCAGTGGACAGCACACTAGACGGCATGGATGACGCTCCTGCCTATCCCATGCGCTATGGCTATGCCGCCGTAGGCGAAGTCACAGCCGTGGGTGCCCACTGTGATCCGGCCTGGCACGGCAAGCGCGTCTTCGCGTTTCAGCCCCACGCCAGCCATTTCAACGCCACCCCTTCCCAATTGCTCACGGTGCCCGACGCAGTATCTACCGAAGCCGCAACCTTGTTTCCCAATCTGGAAACAGCCGTTTCACTGCTTCACGACAGCGCCCCGCGTGTAGGCGAGCGCGTAGTCGTCTTTGGGCAAGGCATCGTCGGCCTGCTAACAACCTGGCTGCTGGCAACCCATGCCCTGGAAAAGCTCACTGTCGTGGATCCGGTGGCAGCGCGCCGCGCGCGCGGGCGACAGTTGGGTGCCGATCTGGCGCTGGAACCCAATGCCACGGCACACCTCACCGCCTG
>JBBDIO010000105.1:0-5929 GCA_040880365.1 Litorilinea sp. | reverse complement strand
CGTGACCCTGCCGGCGCATCTGTCAGCTGGGGATAGCCGACCACCGCAGGAAAACCGGCCATGAAGCTGGCGGCAAAGAGCACAATCGCCAGCAGAAAATTCATCGCAGGGCCAGCCGCCATCGTTGCCGCACGCGCGCCGGTGCTGGCAGCATTGAGAGACCCCGGCGTCGCGTCGCCCGCGTCTTCCCCTTTCATGCGGGCAAAGCCGCCAAAGGGAATCCAGTTGAGGGTGAAGTCGGTGCCATCATACCGAAAGAGCCGAATCATACGGGGGGGATAGCCCATGCCAAATTCTTCGACCACGATGCCGTTGCGGCGGGCGACCCAATAATGTCCCAGTTCATGGATGAAAACCAGAATCCCCAGGACAATCAAAAACGAGATAACAGTAATTAACATATACGCCTTTCTTAAACCCCCAGAACCACATCAGCGCAGCCTCGCCCAGAATCGGTATTCGCAGCGTTCTGCACAAGCCTTCCCCGTATACGCAACTACTTACACAGTCAGCTTATGGTCTGCATTCGACCTGTATTGCGACCAGGCTCGGCGCGCATCGACAGTCCAGAGCACGAACCGCATTATACTCGCGCGCTATCGCGGGCGTCAATTGCACCATGAAGCCGCAAATTACCCAAACCGCCTGTTTCACGGCCAATACAGCCTGAATTATACGTGCCGATGACCAGTTTTTGCGTAGGGAAAGCTGCCATATGCCAGGCCGCACGCCAGCCATACGACTCACCGGCTATCGCTACCATGCACCAGAAATGAACCTGAAGGAGAAGTGCAACGGGCTGGCTTGGGGTCAGAGCGAGTCTATCCCAATCCCCACATCTACCCAACAGGATACCTACAGCGTCCCCACAACCTATCTGCAGGATGAAAAATACGTGCCACCTGGATTGACTCGGCCTCGCCCCAAAAGATACGGCTTGCCGCGCCGAAAAACCGCCAAATTGTGGAAATTACACCAGACAGGCCACGGTTGCATCACTGCAAAGCTGCTGTGCCACTCTCCATGCGCCAGGGATATATCAGACGCCAGGGGGTATAGCAGGCACGCGCTCAGGCGTGAATCCACGTCCCGGGGCGGGTGCGCCTGCGCAACACCTGTTCCAGATTGCCCGGCACCAGGCCACTGCAAATAACGACCTCCAGCCCCGGTGCAGCCTCAATCATCGCCAGCGATTCGGCCACTTTGGCCGCCATGCCGCCGGTCACATCCACACCGTAGCTCGCGCCCAGCCCCGCATGAAATTGAGCAAGCGTGGCGGGCGTCAGATTGGGAATCAGGCGAGCGTCGGGATTGCGTAGGGGATCCGCAGTGTAAATGCCATCGACTTCGCCCAACAACACCACCAGATTGGGCCGCAAACGGGGCGTAAGCCAGTGAAAAATCTCCTCGGTGCCCACAATCGTCGCGCCGCGCACAGCATCCAGCGCCACATCGCCAAAGACCACCGGCTGCAAATCCTGGGCCAAAGCCGCCTCTACCGTAGCTTCGGGACCGGCCACAATTTCACCATCGGCACAGCGCAGCGCCACACTGGGCTGGATCGCCCAGGCGGGTACCCCCGCAGCCAGCAGCGCGGCAATCACAATGCGATTCAGGCGCGCCGCAGCATCGGCGGTGGCCGCAAATCCAAACCAGTCTTCGGCGCTGTCCGCGCCCGCGCGCGTGCCATAGCGTTGACCATAGATGTGCCCAAAGCTGCCTGAGCCGTGGCCCAGCACCAGCCGCAAATCGGGCTGGGCCGCGCGGGCCGCGGCGATCTCCTGGGCCAGACGGGTGATCACATCCATGCGCGGGGTTTCGGGCGTGCGCTTGTCGGTAATCAGCGAACCGCCCAGCTTTACAAACACCGTGCGCGGCACCGCATCGCCCGCGCGCAAAACGGGCGGAGTACCGCCACCAGAATCGCTCAAGCCGCGCCTCCTGCGCCCGCCAGTTCCTGCCCCACCTGGCAGAGCACCGCCACCAGCGCAGCATCCTGTTCGGGCAACACCGTGCGCGCATCCACCAGCACAAAGTTGTTGTGGATACGGGTGACCAAAGGCGGCGTCGCCGCGCGCAACGCCGCGGCAAACGCATCGGGATTCGGCGCGCCCACAGCCGGCCGCATAGCCAGCCCCACGCTGGGCAACGTCTCACCGGGCAAACTGCCTCCACCCACCGCGCTCTGCGTATCCCAAATCTCCCACTGCCAGCCCGCCACGGCATCTTGCAAAACCGCGCGCCACTTTTCCACACGCGCGCACAGCTGGGCAAGCGACGCGCCGATCATCTGCCACACGGGTATCTCGTCCACCGCCCGCCCTTGTTCATAGGCCGCCAGCGTAGCATCCAGCGCGGCAAGCGTCATTTTGTCTACCCGCAAAGCCCGCGCCAGCGGATGCCGCCGCAACTGGGCAATCAGATCGCCCCGCCCCACCACAATGCCGGCCTGGGGTCCGCCCAGCAATTTGTCGCCGCTGAAGGTCACCACATCCGCGCCCGCGGCCAGACTGGCCTGCACCATCGGCTCTGGCGCCAGCCCAAACGCCGCCGTATCCAGCAACGTACCGCTGCCCAGGTCGTCGATCAGGATGGCGGGTGCATCGGAGGGGCCAAGGTCGTCTGCCGTTTGCAAACGGGGCAGGGGCGCATGGGCCGCCGCGGCCAGTTCGCGCAGGGGCGGCTCGGTGACAAAACCAATCTGTTTGAAATTGCTGCTGTGCACGCGCAGAATTGCGGCAGTCTGGGCGGTGTGCGCCGCGCGAAAATCTGCCGCGTGGGTGCGGTTGGTCGTGCCGACTTCCACCAGCTGCGCGCCGCTCTGGCGTAACACATCCGGGATACGAAAGCCGCCGCCGATTTCCACCAACTGCCCCCGGCTAATCATCACCTCTTTGCCCACGCACAACCCTGCTAACACCAGAAAGAGGGCCGCCGCGTTGTTGTTGACAATCAGCGCATCTTCCGCGCCCGTCACCCGACGCAAACGTTGACGCGCATGATCGTGGCGACTACCGCGTGCGCCCGCGTCCAGGTCATATTCCAGGTTGGAATAGCCCGCGGCCACAGCGTCCACTGCGCGGCGCGCGGCCGCGCTCAGGGGCGCACGGCCTAAATTGGTGTGAATGATGATGCCCGTGCCATTGATCACAGGCAGGAGGGAGGGTTGCGCCCGGCGCGCCGCGGCGCGGGCAATCAGATCGGGCCAATCTTCGGGTGCGGGAGCCTTCGCGCCCTGGGCAATGGCCGCGCGTTGCTCGGCCAGCAGCGTGCGCGTCACCTGCACAATCGCGGTTTGCCCATGCTCTGTGCACAACGCACGCACACGCGCATTGTGCAAGAGGCTATCGACCGCGGGCAACTTGCGAAACTCGGCTTGCATTGCGGGGTGAACAGAACTCCTTTGTGGGCCGCTATCTGCCGCGCTATACGCAACGTGCTCGCCGTTCACATCCAACTCGCGACGAGTTCACGATGTGACAGCGAGCACGATTCAAAACAATGCATTGCTCAAAAGTCTGTAGCCGTTCTGTGGCACTACAGTCGATTTGTGTACAGGTTATCGAGCGACAAAGCTGCGCCCTATGAAGAATATCCTGTAAATTGGGTGTGGGCGAAAAGGGACTCGAACCCCTGACCCCCTCGGTGTAAGCGAGGTGCTCTAACCAACTGAGCTATTCGCCCGAAATGACGCCGGCGCAACTTGGCAAACTATACCGTTTTGCGCCGGCTTTGTCAAAACCCACCCCAATATCTGCAACCAAACTTCCTGCACGCACAGGCTAACCCACAGGCCGTCCCACCTGCTGAATTGCGACGTGCCTATTCGGCAGGCTTGACGCCCACTTCAAAGCCCGCCAGATTTTCCAACGCCTTGATCAGAGCATGGTTGCCTTCATGGCCCAGGTCCATGCGTTCCAGCGTGCGATACAGATTAAAGATAGTGGCAGTGCCGACCAGGGGCACGCCCAGTTCGTCGGCGGCGTCGAGCACCAGCCGCAGGTCCTTCTGTTGCAGCGAGACCATGAAGCCCGGTCGCCAGTCGCGTTCGATAATCTGCGGCGCGCGGTTGGTGAACATCCAGCTCCCGGCCGCGCCCTTGCTGATAGCGTCGAAGGTCTTCTTGAGATCCACCCCGCCCGCCTGGGCCAGCAGCAAGGCTTCACACATGGCAAGACAGTTGCCCACCACCAACACCTGGTTGACCAGCTTCACCGTCTGGCCCGATCCAATCTCGCCAATGTGGGTAATCGTCTGGCCCATCGCTTCAAAAACATCTTTGGCGCGGGCAAACTGATCGGCATCGCCACCGACCATAATGCTCAACGTGCCTTTGGCTGCCCCTTCGCTGCCGCCGCTGATGGGCGCATCCAGCATGTGAACATCGTTTTCGGCCAGCCTGGCGGCAATCTCACGCGTCACCTGGGGGCTGATGGTGCTGCAATCGATGACCAGCGTGCCCGCCTGCGCGCCGTGGATCACGCCCTCGTCGCCCAGCACAACGGCTTCCACATCGGGTGTATCGCTGACACAGATCACGACGATGTCGCTGTTGGCGGCCACATCCGCAGGCGATTTCGCCAGCTTGGCCCCTTCGGCAACCAGATCATCGGCGCGGCTGGCCGTGCGGTTCCACACCTGCAAGTCGAAACCGGCTTTGAGCAGATTGCGGGCCATACCCTGCCCCATGATCCCCAGCCCAATAAATCCTACTCGCTCGCTCATCGCTTTTTCCTCTCTGTGGACGGCCTGCGCAGCAGACGCGCCATGTGTAGATGTGCCCTTGCGTTGATATACCAATATGGCTATCTGAATATGGCTATCTGAATATGGCTATCTGATTGTGGGTCACACCTGGTTTGGTTGAATCCAGTCGAATCCATCCGGTTAGATACACAGTGCTTCTATCCTACCATAGGATAGCGGCAGGCTTCATGCCCAAAGGATGCGCAAATATGACCGCGCGTGCGCCAGCCATCCCAACGCAGCAGGGGCTACGGTTGCAATCGGATGGATGACCGTCCGACTGCTGACCGTAGCCCCTGCTGCGTGGCGGATCGAGGTTTGCGCAAAATGAAATTTGCGCAGAATAGTGACGCGCGCCGTTGTGGTCTACAGGCTGGGCGTAAAGATCACGACCTGCGATTCATCGGGCAGGCTGGTCTTGGACACTTTGAGCATCTCCTGCGGTTCGGGTGCACTCAGCCCCAGCTCGCGCAAGAAGCGATCCACCGGCTCCAGCTCACCGGCCCAGGGAGCATTCAAATCGGACTGTTGATAGTGCATGGGGATCACAATTTTAGGCTCGAAGAGGCCAATCACCTCCACGGCGCGCGAGGGATCCAGCGTAGAGCCGCCGCCCACCGGCACCATGAGAATATCCACTTCGCCCAGGTTCAGCTCTTCGATCTCGCTCTGCGCGGGCACTTCACCCAGATCCCCCAGATGGCCCACGGTAATATCGCCAAAATCGAGGAAGAAGATCACATTGCGTTCGGGCAAACCATCCGCCAGGCGGCGATGATAGCCCATCGCGCCGGTCACAAAGACATTGCGCACTTCATATTCGCCGGGACCATCCAAAATTTTGGGGTCACCGCCGATGCGTTCGGCGCTGTTGTGGCCTGCCTGATCGTGGCTCACCGTCACAATGTCGGCCCGCAATTTCTGCAATTGCCCACCCAGTTGCTTGTCATAGGGGTCGCACACCACGGTGACGCCGCCTTCACGAATCCGAAAACAGGAAAGGCCATACCAGGTAATATCCATACGTTTTTGCTCACTGTTTCTCTGCAATACTACTCTGCAATAATCAGTACAATATTCTACGCGTCATTTGTATATGCGATTTCCATATGGCATTTTGGTGTGGCCTTGCTGGACAAAACGTTCATCCCCCGCCACTGTGCCATACGGAACATATGTTTTA
>JBBDIO010000104.1:34688-37235 GCA_040880365.1 Litorilinea sp. | reverse complement strand
TCGTTGTTTGGCACGTTCAAAAAGAGCGCGATTGCCGAAGCGATTGTGGAGAGTCTGCTTTCGCTGATTCGGGAGCGAGAATTGCGTCCGGGCGATAAATTGCCGGCAGAACGCGAGTTGGCGGCCATGATGCAGGTGAGCCGGCCTTCGCTGCGCGAGGCGCTGCGCGCCCTGGCGATCATGAATGTGATCGAGATTCGCCAGGGCGACGGCACCTATGTTTCGTCGCTGAAGCCCGAACTGCTGATGTCCCATCTCGACTTTGTTTTTTCCCTGACCGATTCTGCCTTTTTGGAATTGTTCCAGGCGCGCAAGGTGTTGGAACCCGGCATTGTGGCGATGGCTGCCGAACGGGTGACCGACGCCGAGATTGTCGCGCTGGAAGAGTGTGTGCATCGTTCGATTGCGCTGGTGGATGACCATCCCGCGTTTTTGGAAGCCGATGTGGAGATGCACGAGTTGATTGCCAAAGCGGCCAAAAACAGTATTCTGGCCCAGTTTATGGCGAGCATTAGTCAGTTGGGCAAAGTAAGCCGGCGTCGCACAGTGGCTCTGCCCGGTGTGACGCGCCAGTCTGTGCAGGATCACACGGCGATTGTAGAGGCCCTGAAACAACGCGATCCCGCGGCAGCCCGCGCCGCGATGTTGCATCATTTGCG
Organism: Litorilinea sp.; assembly: GCA_040880365.1. GTDB lineage: Bacteria > Chloroflexota > Anaerolineae > Caldilineales > Caldilineaceae > JBBDIO01. Next base: position 36,576 of record JBBDIO010000104.1, on the reverse strand, counting down.
CAATGTCGAGCGCGAACTGGCGCATAGGGTATCTGATTCCTGCTAGCGATTATATTTTACATTCCTGATTTGCTTTTTTGTTTTGCATTGGAGAAAAATATGCAATCAACATTGTCACGACGTAGTTTCCTGCAAAGTGTCGGCATGGTTAGCGCCGGTGTGGCTGCCAGCTCGTTCCTGGCGGCTTGTGCTCCGGCTGGCGCGCCAGCGGCTGCGCCGGCAGTTCCCGGCACCGAAGCCGAATCGCTTGTCAATGCATTGGGCGTACAGTTGCCCGCCGATGCGCTGGCGCTGGACCAACAGGTGATTCGCATTGGCCAGAGTGAAGTGGGCGGTGCCTATGGGCATTTGATGGAATCGCTCTATAACCGCGCATTTGGTCATGCCGCGGGGCACGAAACCCTGACCACACTGAATACCGATTTGGAAGTGGTGGGTATCGGCGCGGAAAGCTGGGAAATTTCGGAAGATGGCCTGTATTGGGACTTCAAGCTGCGTGAAGGTATGACGTTTACCAATGGTGATCCGGTGCGGGCGCAAGACTGGGCCTATACGCTGCGTTATTCTCTGAGCAATAACTACGACTTTGCCTGGTTCTATTTCGATATCAGAAATGCAGCAGCGGTGGCGTCGGGTGAATTGCCTGCCGAAGAACTGGGCATCGAAGCGATTGACGACTACACCCTGCGTATTCACACCGACGCGCCCGTGCCCTATCTGCCCAGCCTGGGCGTATGGTTCACGGTTGCGCCCGAAAATGCGTGGGAAGACCTGGGCGAAAACTGGGCAACCGATCCCGCCCGCTTTGTCGGTTCCGGGCCTTTCCGCCTGACCAAATTCGAGCGCGATATCGAACATCTGTGGGAACTTTATCCCGAATATGGTGGCGTCCGCCGCCCCTATATCACGCAGATCAGCGAGACCTTGTTGCCCACGGGCCTGCCCGCGTATATGGCTGGCGATGTGCAGACCTATGGCATCAGCGGCCAGACCCCGGCGGCGGAAATTGCATTGATCGAGAACAATCCGGTGCTCAACAGCGAAATGAACCCCGGCATTGCTACGAACACTGACTATCTGGGCTTCAATACCACCGGCGCGTTCCCGCCTTTGGATGACGCGCGTGTGCGCCTGGCATTGTGCAAGTCCATTGACAAGGCGGAACTGGTCCAGCAGATCTTCCAGGGCTTCTCGAATCCGGCCTGGGGTATTCTGCCCAATGGCTTTGTCAATTACCGCCCCGAATTCGCGGATCTGGATCCCAATGTCTACGATCCCGAAGCGGCGCGTGCCCTTTTGGCCGAGGCTGGATATGCGGATGGCGAAGGCTTCCCCGTCTATGAAATGTGGGTGCGCCAGCCTACTGACCGGCAGTTGGCATTTGCCCAGGCCCTCCAGGCCCGCTGGCAGGAAAACCTGGGCATCCAGGTGGAAATTCGTCCTGCCGACTTCCAATCGTTCACCAGCAATCTGAAGGAAGGCGCGCCTATGTACTATGTGGGCTATGCGCTGGATTACTTCGATCCTGCCACCTTCCTGAATGTATTCCGTTCCACGGGCCGCCATCCCCATGTGGACACTGAGTGGGATGAATTCTACAACGCGGCCAATTCCACGCTGGATCCCGACGAACGCTTCGAACTAATAGCCGAAGCCGAACAGCGTCTGGTAGAAAGCACAGCCTATTTCTTCCTGCACAGCCCCTTCTCAGTATCGTTGTGGCCGTGTAATCTGCAGGGCGAGGCTCTGGAACCCAACCAGGATGGTTTCCGATTCTATGGCGGCGGCGGTCCTGGTTGTCCCCATGCCTACGAAGGAATGTATTGGACCAGTTCCGATTGTCGGGCCGATCTGTAATTTCGTTTGGACAATGTTGGGGCCGACCGGC
>JBBDIO010000104.1:5124-34678 GCA_040880365.1 Litorilinea sp. | reverse complement strand
CCCCCCCCCAAACGCCGGCGCAGATGCCTTCCCCACTTTTTACATTGAGATAATTTTATGGCCCAGTATATTGTTCGCCGCGTAGCGGGGATTCTCACTACGCTCTTGTTTCTTTCGATTTTTACCTTTGCCCTTTCGCGCACGGTGCCCGGTGGCCCGTGGATGCAGGGCGCGGAGATTCCCCAGTCGGCGGCGCAGATTGCCGCGTTCAAAGCCAAATATGGTTTGGATTTGCCCGTATGGCAGCAATATCTGGTGTGGATGCGCAATGCGCTTATGCTGGATTTCGGGGTGCCGTTTTCCATGCCCGAACAAACGGTGACTCAGGTCATCCGCAATCTGTTGCCCTATAGCGCGACAGTGGGCGGCCTGGCGGCGCTACTGGCCCTGACCATCGGCGTCACTCTGGGGTTGGTCGCTGCGGCGCGTCCGAATGGCACGGTGGATAGTATTATCACGGTCTATGCGGTTTTTATCGGCACAATTCCCAATTTTGTGATGGGGTTTATTCTCATTTATTTCCTGGCGGCCCAGTTGCGCTGGTTTCCCACGGGTGGGTGGGGCGGCCCCATGCACCTTGTCTTGCCGGTGGTGGCTTTTGGCCTGCCTGCGTCGGGTGGCGTGGCACGCTGGACGCGCCAATGTGTGCTGGAAGCGCGCGCTTCGGACTATGTACGCACGGCCAAAGCCAAAGGATTGAATGGCAGCCAGATTATGGTACGCCATGTGCTGCGCAATGCGTTGATTCCTATGCTTACTGTTTTTCTGCCCATGTTCCCCGGCATGATGACTGGGTCGATCTTTATTGAGCAGGTCTTTGGTCTGCCGGGGTTGGGCAAATATTTTGTACTTTCCAGTATGAATCGCGATTATCCGATGGTGCTGGGCATTACCATGTTTTGGGCTGTCCTGATCGCATTAACCTATCTGATCACCGATATTCTCTATGTCTTCGTCGACCCGCGGGTACGCCTGGATCGACGCTCACAATAGAGGGCGCGGATACGCCCGGTGTGAAAATTCGTGACGTAACAATGTGTCGCGTGGGAATTCGACGAAACGTGCCAATTTTGCAGGACCCATTTGTCCCGGTAGTTTTATTGAGCCTGCCGGGCTGGAGTTATCTGGGGAATCGTAAGCGCGGTTATTCCGCCCATAAGGTAAGCATAGATGAGTACAACGACGATTGAATCAACGCCACCTGTGGCTTCGACCACCGGCGCCAGGGTGCGCGAGGCCAAGCCCTGGCGCGATGCCCTGCGCCGCTACCTATCCAATCCCCTGGCTCTGTATGGGGTGATCTTTACTACCCTGATTGTGTTGATTGCGGTCTTTGCGCCCCTGTTGACCCCTTACAACTACGATGCAATTAACCCATCGAATGCGCTAGCCGGCCCCTCGCGCGAACATCTGATGGGCACCGATGTATTGGGGCGCGATATGATGACCCGCATTTTTTATGCGGCGCGGCCCATGCTCATCGTCGGCGTGGTGACCCAGCTCCTGGGGCTGCTGATTGGCGTGCCGCTGGGGATTCTGGCAGGCTATCTGGGCGGCTTTGTCGATTGGCTCATCACACGGCTGGTGGATATGTTTTCGGCCCTGCCCTGGTATCTCATTGTGCTCTACATGGTGATGGTGCTTTCGCCCAGCCTGGAAAATCTGATTATTGCCCTAACCATCACCAGTTGGGTCGGCTCCTGTCGGATTATGCGCGGGTTGACGCTATCCATTCGCGAGCAGGAATATATCCATGCGGCACGGGCGTTGGGGATTCCCACCCGGCGCATCTTGGCGCGCCATGTATTACCCCAGGCTGCGCCACTGCTGATCTGGTCTTTCGCCGCGGGGATTCCCCAGGCCGTATTTGCCGAGGCCGGTCTCAGCTTTTTGGGGATGGGTATTCGTCCGCCCCAACCCAGCTGGGGGCAGATGCTGGCAGACGCCGGCGGCTATTGGCAATATTGGCCTCACATGTTTCTCTTTCCGTCGGTCATGATCACGTTGTCGGTGCTGGCCTTCCAGGGAATGGCCGATGGTCTGCGCGAGGCACTGGATGTGAATGTAAAGACGGGGTAGGGCGACTGGTGTGACCGGCTGCCCTGCGCAATGTATCTGCATGTAACGAAGTCACATGTAACGAGGTTTGAAACCATGTCTCAACTCCCTGCATCCCAGCTTTCTGGCGCACCTGTGCCTGTGCCCATCCCGGTGCGCAAGCCGCGCTCGCACTGGCTGGGCAGCCAGCGCGAACGCCAGACCACTCTCAGCCTGACCCTGATGGCATTGCCGGGGCTAATCTTCCTGTTGGTGTTTGCGTATTTGCCCATGATCGGGTTGGTGATTGCGTTTAAGGACTATCGCTTTGCCGATGGCATTCTGGGCAGTGCGTGGGTGGGGTTCGATAATTTTCAGTTCCTCTTCGGCACGGATACTGCCTGGCGCATCACGCGCAATACGCTGGGGATGAACAGCCTGTTTATTGTGACGGGCACCGTGGCGTCGCTGGCGATTGCCATCCTCATGAATGAAATCTACACCAGCCGCATGAGCAAGTATTATCAGACCATGCTCTTTTTCCCCTACTTTATTTCGTGGGTGATTGTCAGCTACTTTGTCTTTGGCTTCCTCAATGGCAATACGGGCATTGCCAACCAGGTATTTGACGCGCTGGGCTGGGAGCCGGTGGCGTGGTATCGCGCGCCCGAACACTGGCCGGGAATCCTGGTGCTGGCCCATTTGTGGAACAGTGTGGGGTTTGGCAGCATCATCTATCTGGCGGGGATTCTGGGCATCGATCCCGCCTATTTCGAGGCGGCCAAGATCGACGGCGCGGGCAAGTGGCAACAGATACGCTATATCACGCTGCCGCTGTTGCTGCCCATCATTATTATTCTGGTTTTGCTGGCGATTGGGCGCATCTTCAATGCCGATTTTGGGCTTTTCTACTTTGTCCCGCGCGACAATCCGCTGCTCTATAGCACCACTGATGTCATCGACACCTTTGTCTATCGCTCGCTGACTCAGCTAGGCAATATCAGCATGGCCGCCGCGGCCGGTTTCTATCAATCTATTGTCGGCTTTGTGCTGGTGGTGTTTGCCAATTGGCTGGTGCAGCGTATCAACCGCGATTATTCGCTCTATTGAGTATCGGGTGTGTACGCACGGATGTAATTCGGACGGAAAATTACCGACGGAAGTATCGCGGATGGAAGCATAAAGAAGCATAAAGGAGTGGGCGCATGGCGTTGGTAGAAACCCGCAACGTGAGCAAGGCGACCGTGGTGACGCGTGCGCCGCGCGACCCGGTGAAAATTGGCGCGCATATCATACTCGCAATTATCGGCATACTCTGTGTCGTGCCTATGATGCTGGTGGTCGCGGTTTCGCTTTCGGATGAGCGCGAGATTGCGGTGAATGGCTATCGGCTGTGGCCGGTGGGGTTCACCACATTTGCCTATACCTATATTTTGCAGGAACCGGCGCAGATTCTGCGGGCCTATGGGGTGACAGCCGGAGTCACAGCTGCGGGCACGCTGGGCGGGCTGCTGCTCTGTTCTATGGTGGCCTATCCCCTTTCGCGCACCGACTATCGCTTGCGCAAGCCGCTATCATTCTATGTCTTTTTCACGCTGTTGTTCAGCGGCGGCATGGTGCCGTTCTATATTCTCATGACCCGCTATCTGGGGCTGCGCGACAACATGCTGGCGTTGATTCTGCCCTATATGGTGACGGCGTGGTATGTGTTGATCCTGCGCACATCATTTTCTCAGTTGCCGGTCGATTTGCTGGACGCTGCGCGCATCGACGGCGCGGGCGAATGGCGCATTTTCTTTCAGATGGTGTTGCCGCTTTCTAAACCTGTTCTGGCGACTATCGGACTGTTCTTCGTGTTGCGATACTGGAACGACTGGTTTCTGGCATTGCTTTTTATCAACGATCACACCCTCTATCCGCTTCAATATCTGCTCTATGTGCTCATGGCAAATATCAACTTTATGGCGTCGAATCCCCAAACTACGGGTATGCCCATCCCTGCACAATCGGCGCGCATGGCAATGGCGGTCCTGGCATTTGGCCCCGCGCTCTTTACTTTTCTCATGTTGCAAAAATATTTTGTGCGCGGCATCACCATTGGCGGGCTGAAGGGGTAGCTTGCAGGCCAGGCGCAAGTATGTCACATGTGTATCACTGTGAAGTGGCAGGCCGTTCAAATCTGGGTACGAATCCGACCGGGCCGCCGCTCCCATTTGCCGGCTGGCTGTGGTCGGTGCTGGACTTGTGCGAGATCACCAACGAATTTTATGAATTTTGCGTTTGACCAAAGGAGAAATCGAATGTTGAAGTGGCGAAGACGGCTTGTTGCACTCCATGTGATGTTGCTGATTGCGCTGGTGGCGGGCTGTGCCGCGCCGGCTGCGCCCAGCGCGCCCGCACAATCGGACGGCGAAAGCGCGGCCCCGGCCCCGGCTGCCGACGCGCCGGTAGGTTTGATCCCCATCACCTACACCTATGCCGCCAATGGCGTGCCGCGCGATTTGCAAATGGTGCAGGATGCCATGAACGAAATTTTCAACGAGCGCATCGGCGTGCAGTTGACGCTGGAACCCATCGACTTTGGCGCGTACAACGACCGGATGCAATTGCGTCTGGCCGCGGGCGAAGCGTGTGATGTGATCTTCACTGCGCCGTGGACCAATAGCTATACCAATAATGTGGCGAACGGCGCGCTGGTGCCGCTGGACGATTTGCTGGTGGAACATGCACCCGGTCTGTGGGCCAGTATGCCGCCCAGCACCTGGGATGCCGCGCGCATCAACGGCGTGATCTATGGTGTGATCAACCAGCAGATCTTCCCCAAGCCCTGGGGTGTGCATGTGCGCACCGATCTGCTGGAAAAATATGATTTCAGCCTGGACGGTGTGGAACGCTGGGAAGATATGGAGCCGTTTCTGGAAGCTGTGCGCGATGGCGAAGGCATTACCCCTGTCTATGCCGCCAGCCCCGGCGCGACGCTCTGGCGACCTCAGTACCATGGCTATGATCCCCTGGATGATGGCATTCGTTTTATCGGCATCCGGGCCGCCGACGAAGGCCTGACGGTGGTGAATCTGCTGGAAACGCCCGAATATAAGGAGGCCGTAGACCTGACCAAGCGGTGGGTCGATGCTGGTTTCTTCCCGTTGGATCCGCCGGCAGCCGATGAGGCGCGTGCCCAGTTCCGGGCGGGTCTGTTTGGCATGGGCTATCATGTGGAAAAGCCGGGCAACGATGTGGAAATGCAGGCCGCGGTGGGCTGGGAATTTGAAAGCAAGAACCTCACGGATCCCCTGATTCTGGATACTGCGGGCGCGACGGCAACCCTGAACGCCATCTGCACAACCTCGCAGAATCCCGAAGCCGCCATGCAGGTGTTGGAACTGTTCAACACCGATGTGGAAGTCTACAATCTGCTTTCGCGTGGCATCGAAGGTGAGCATTGGGTGTGGGAAGATAAAGACACCCAGGTCATCACTTTCCCCGAAGGCGTGGAGTCGGGTCAATCGGGCTATGAGCCTAACACCGACTGGATGTATGGCAATCAGTTTAACGCCTATTATCGCAGCGCCGCGCAGGTGGGCGCATGGGAAGCTACGCTGGAAATGAATAACACGGCCTATCCGTCGCAGGCGTTGGGCTTCGTGGTGGATCGGGAACCCATCCGCACCGAGATCGCCCAGGTCACCGCAGTGCTGGACGAGGCCAATCAGCCGATTTCCTTTGGCTGGGTCGCCTATGACGAAGCCGCCCCCGATATGCTGGAACGGCTGAATGCCGCGGGCGCCCAGACCATCATCGACGAAGTACAAAGCCAGATCAACGCCTGGGCCGAAAATCGCTAGGGCAAATCGCTAGGGCACTAAGTTCCAGGCCCGGCGCGGTGTATCTAACCGTAGTTCGCTAGACGGGAACGGGTGACATGCCCCCCGGATTACTTGTTCCCTGGGGGAAGTCACCTGTGCATACTTGCCCACCGCCAGTGCGTTCACGCCCCAAACCGATTCGATCCACCATCTCCACCTGTGAAAAGATACCCATGAAAACCATTCGAGCATCTGTCCCGTGTACTCTGCCGCCTACGTGGGCGGTATTGGAACGCCACCTTTTCGACCTGATGGATGAGGCCGTTCAACCATTTTTGGCGCGCTATACCAGGCCGAATGGTCAGCTTATCTGGCGCGATACCTATCACGCGACGCGCGATGGGGCCGACGATTTTTATGAGAGTTCCTACAACTGGCCGTTGCTCTATATGCTGGGCGGCGGGCGGCATCTGCTGGATATGGGCCAACGTCAGTGGGATGCCATCACCGAGCAGCTGACCGATCTGGGGCTGGTCCACAAGGAATATGAAATCGGCTACGATCAGTTTCATCAGGGCGAAAGCTATATCTATTTCTATTTTCTGTGTATGGCCGATCCGGCGAATGCCAAAAATCGGGCGCGTGCGCAGCGCTTTGCGGGCCTGTATCTGAATGAGGACCCCGATGCGCCCAACTATGATCCCGAACACAAAATCATCCGCGCCTCGCACAACGGCAGCGGCGGGCCGCGCTGGGGCTGGTCGGATAATGAGCCGCCGAGCTATGGCTGGGCCGCGGGGATGCGGGTCTATGGGTTGCCCTATGAAGATGTGGAGGGGGTCGATCACTATGATGACCTGAAGGACTCGGAAAAGGCCCGGCGCATGGGCGAGGTGATGGACGCGCGCATGGGCAAGGGCGACGCCGCGACCAATCTGATTGTGACCAGCCTGGCGACCAATGCCTATCTCATGACCGGCGAGGGCAAATATTGCGACTGGGTGTGTGAATATGTGGATGCGTGGCGCGCGCGCGCCGCGGCCAACGACGGCCTGTTGCCCGATAATGTGGGGCTTTCGGGACAGGTGGGCGAATATACAGAGGGCAAGTGGTATGGCGGTCTGTATGGCTGGACATGGCCTCACGGCTATTACAACATTGGCATGGCCGCGACGGTGGCGGCCTGCAACGCGTTTTTGGTCACAGGCGAAGCGGACTATCTAAATCTGCCACGCAGCCAGTATGATGCGATTGCCGAACGCGGCGCGATGCGCAATGTGCGCGATCTGGAAATGAGCCTGGGACACCATTGGGCGGGCGCGCTGGATGATGAAAATGAAGATCCCGTCACCTTTGTCGCGCCCTATCGCTATGGCGATTCGGGCTGGTTCGACTATCAGCCGCTTTCGCCCGTCTATCCCACCGCGGTGTGGAATATTTCGATGGCCGATGAGGATTGGGATCGGCTGGAAACGCTGCGCAGCCGGGAACCCTTCGACTGGCGCAAGGTAGGCGCAGCGCGCACCAAAGAGGACAGCGGTCGCGAGCGACCCTGGCTGCGCTATATTGATGGGGAATTTCCCGAATATCCCGAACTCATGCTGCGCACCTCGATTGGCATGGTCTATCGGCGGCTGGCGCTCATTGCCCAGGATGAGGCGGATTTGACCCAGGTGAACATCCATCACTGGCAGGAGCATAACCCCGTCGTCACCGAAGCCCTGGTGCAGTTGACGCTGGGCGCGCCCCAGATTATCTACAACGGCGGGCTGCTCTATTGTCGCGTGCGCTACTACGATGCGGATCAACAACGCCCCGGCCTGCCCCAGGATGTGGCGGCGCTGGTGGAAACGCTGGAAGATACACGCACTGTTTTGCGATTGGTGAACCTGAGCGGACAGGCAACGCGCACCGTGATTATCCAGGCGGGGGGCTTTGGCGAACACCAGTTTGTGCGCGCCCGCTACGAAGCGCGCATCAGCGAATATCCCGGCTCGCAGAAAAGCTATACCGCGCCACCCCTGGAGCTGGAACCGCGTACACTGGAGATTGACGACCGCTATGTGCAGGTGGAATTGCCACCGGCAACCGAGATTTTGCTGGATTTTGAAATGGCGCGCTTTGTGAACACACCGTCTTATGCCACGCCGTTTTATACGCCCGCCGGCGCGGAAGGTTGAGATGACAGATTCGATGATACCGGTAATTGATACGCATTTGCATTTCTGGGATCTGGCAACGTATCCGCGCACAGGGTGGATCGAAGATAAGCCGCTGCTCTATCGCAATTATCTGCCCGAAGATGTGAAGCCCCATTTCGACGCGTGCAGTGTAAATTATGGCGTGATCGTGGAAGCTGCGCGCGACAGCCATGAGATGAATCTGTGGTGGCTGGAACTGGCCGCGGAGTATGAGTATATCGGCGCGGTGGTGGCGGGCTGTAGCCTGGAGCAGGATGATTTGGCGGAATGGTTCGATGCCTATGCGGAAAGCGCCTATTTTGTAGGCGTGCGCACCAGTCCTGCAGGCGCGCCCGACCAATGGTTGACCAATGCCGCTACCCGGCGCGGCCTGGATGCGCTGAACCGGCGCGAGTTGCGGCTGGATCTGCTGCTGGGCTATGAAACCTTCGCCGCGGTTGCCGAATTGGCCGCGGCCTATCCCGATCTGGGCATCATGCTGAATCACTGCGCCCATCCGCCGATTCGTGAAGACGGGTTCGCGGCGTGGGCGGCTGCGCTGGAACCACTGGTCCAGCACCCCAATATCATGGTGAAATACTCGTCGCTGCTGCTCTATTCCTATCCCGATTCACAGCTGGAACGGTTGCGCCCTTATACCAATTTTCTGCTGGAGCATTTTGGTCCGACGCGTTTGGCGTGGGGCAGCAACTGGCCGGTGGAATTGCTGGGCGGCAGTTATGTGGAGGCGTTTGGCGTGATGGATGCGCTGGCGGTGGATCTTTCGCCCGACGAGCGCGCGGCGGTTTTTGGCGGCAATGCCCAGGCTTTTTATCGCGTGGCAAGCCCGGCTGCCTAGCGGCTTTGCATTTGGCTTGGCATTTGTCGAAATGCAAGGCCCGCGCCCATAATAGAATCATCTCCACCCATTGCAATTCAAGGCATCTGCATCCATCTGCCGAAAGGCCCTGCACCTATGTTAGACGCGATCCAAAGTTATTTGCGCGAGCACGATTTGGATGGCTGGCTGCTCTATAACTTTCGCGAGCTAAACCCCATTGCGATTGCCGTGGCAGGGCTGCCGCACGGTGGTTCGCGCCGCTGGTTTTTGTGGATTCCGGCGCACGGCGAACCCCACTGGCTGATCCAGGCCATTGAGGGAGCTATGTTTCAGGATTTACCGGCGCATCTGCAAGGCCCGCAGACGCGCTATGTCTCCTGGCGCGATGTAGAAGAAATGTTGCCTGCGCTGCTGGGCAAATCCCAGGGCGCGCGCCTGCGCATTGCTATGGAATATAGCCCGCAAAACGCAGTGCCCTTTGTCAGCCGGCTCGATGCCGGGGCCAAGGAGTGGATCGAGCGCATCACCGGCGCAGAGATTGTGACCAGCGCCGATCTGGCGCAACTGGCGTTGGCCGTGCTCACGCCGGATCAACTGGCGAGCCATCGCCGGGCCGCGGCGGTGGTGCTGGAGATTATGGACGCGGCATTTGGCTATCTGGCTACCGAACTGCGCGCCCAGCGTGTGATTACTGAACGGCAGGTGCAGGAGTTCATTTCCGGGCGGCTGGCCCAGGCCAATATGGAGCCGATGGAAGCGATTGTGGCGGTGAACGCCAACGCGGCGGATCCCCACTATCACCCCACGGCGCAGCGTTTCGCGCCCATCCGGCGGGGAGATGTGGTGCTGATTGATCTCTGGTCGCGCGAGCAGAATCGGCCGGACGATTGCTTTGCCGATATCACCTGGACGGCCTATTGCGGCACCGAAACGCCGCCCGCGGTGCGCCAGGTGTTTGATGTGGTGGCGGGCGCGCGCGATGCCGCGGTGGCCTTTATCCAAAGCCGGCTCGACGCAGGCGCGGGGGTCTATGGCTATGAAGTGGATGATGTGAGCCGCGACGTGATTACGCGCGCAGGCTACGGTCCCCAGTTTATCCACCGCACCGGGCACAGTCTTGGCCCGACCGGCCATTATCTGGGGGTGAATCTGGATAATCTGGAAACCCAGGATCGGCGCGCGCTTTTGCCGGGGCTTATGTTCACGGTGGAGCCGGGTATCTATCTGCCCGAACTGGATTTTGACGGCAGCGGCACGGCCAAAGGGCTGGGCATCCGCAGTGAGGTCAACTGTGTGATGCACGCCGACCGGGTCGAGGTGACAACGCTGCCCTATCAGCGCGAAGTGCGCGCACTTTTGGCATAATACAAAAACAGGTAAAGGGAAATCGATGGCGGCTGACTATATGCTGGATCGGGACTGGGATAAGGGCGTAGTGCGCTATCCCGACCCTGCGGTAGAGATCGTGGATCCGCGTTTCAAAGCCTATTGTCTGGGCAATGCTGCGTTGCAGCGGCTGGCGACGGGGATGCGTTGGGCAGAAGGCCCGGTCTGGTTTGGCGATGGGCGCTATCTGCTGTGGAGCGATATCCCCAACAACCGCATGATGCGCTGGGATGAACAGACCGGCGCGGTGAGCGTCTTTCGCAGCCCATCCAACTATACGAATGGCAACACGCGCGACCGTCAGGGGCGGCTGGTGAGCTGTGAACACGAAACCCGCCGCGTGACACGCACGGAACACGACGGGCGTATCACGGTTTTGGCCGATAGCTACCAGGGGGAACGGCTCAACGCGCCCAACGATGTGGTGGTGAGTGCCGACGGCGCGGTCTGGTTCACCGATCCCGGCTATGGCATTCTCATGGATTATGAAGGCGGCAAGGCGGATGCCGAACTGCCCACCGCGGTCTATCGCTGGGATCCCCAGAGCGGCGCGCTGACGGTGGTTGCCGACGATTTCGAGAAGCCCAACGGCCTCTGTTTTGCGCCCGACGAGCGCAAACTCTACATTGTGGATACAGGCATTACCCACAACCCCGACGCCCCGGCGCATATTCGGGTCTTTGATGTGGTGGACGGCACGCGCCTGTCCAATAGCCAGGTCTTTGTGGATATGAAACCGGGCTTTGCCGATGGCATTCGCACCGATGTGCACGGCAATGTGTGGTCGAGTTCGGGCTGGGGCGCACCCGAAAACGATGGCGTGCACTGTTTTTCGCCCGCAGGCGAGCTGCTGGGGCGCATTCATCTGCCCGAAGCGTGCGCCAATCTCTGTTTTGGCGGGCGTTTCAAAAATCGCCTCTTTATGGCGGGCAGCCAATCGATCTATGCTCTGTATGTGGAGACACGCGGCGCGCAGACTCCCTAGCCTGGGCACCGCCTATCCATCAGTACACATGCATTTCATCTGTGCAACGAGGTTTTTATGCAGGAACCATCTTATACGCACGAACGCAATTTTGGCTGCCGCATCACCGAGACGCTCTATCGGGGGCTGCCTGTAGTCACGCTGGAAAATGAGCTGGTGCGAGTCAGTGTGCTGGCGGGCAAAGGCAGCGACATTTTTGAATTTTTGCACAAACCTACCGATACCGACTTCATGTGGCGTTCGCCATTGGGCGTGCGCAATCCTGCCCAGCATGTGCCCAGCGTGGCGCGCGCGGATGGCGCATTCCTCGACTATTATGAGGGCGGCTGGCAGGAATGTTTCCCCACGGGCGGCAATGCCATTGATCATGCGGGCACCAGTTTTGGGCTGCACGGTGAGGTTTCGCTTATGCCCTGGGCGTATCGCATCGAAACCGATACGCCCGAACAGGTGGTGGTGAAATTTTGGGTGCGCACGGTGCGCACGCCGTTTCTGGTAGAAAAGACATTGCGGCTGGATCGTCACCGCAGCGTGCTGAAGATTAGCGAACGCGTGGTGAACGAGGGGGCCGTGCCCCAGGATTTTGTCTGGGGCCAGCATCCAGCCTTTGGCGCGCCCTTTCTGGATGATTCGTGTGTCATCGATCTGCCCGGCGCGACGGTGGAGATTTTGGATTTGGCGGGCGATAGCCGGCTGGCCGCGGGAAGCGGGCTGCGCTGGCCCCATGTGCAGGGGCGCGATGGAGAGGCAATTGACCTGTCGCGCATCCCCACACCCGCGGCCAAAGCGCAGGACCTGGCCTTTCTGACCAATCTGGAAGCAGGCTGGTATGCGTTGACCAACACCAGCCGTCAGGTTGGGTTCGGCATGGTCTGGCCGCTGGATGTCTATCCGGTGCTTTGGTTCTGGCAGGTATTTGGCGGCGCCACCGGGTCGCCGTGGTATGGGCGCACCTTCAACATCGCGCTGGAACCCTGGTCATCGCCCCATTCCACGCTGCACGCAGCGCAGGCCCACGGCACCCACCGCACACTGGATGCAGGCGCCGCGCTCACTGTGGAGTATGCGGCGGTTGCCTATAGTGGCGTGACACGCGTTGCCCAGATTCATGCCGATGGTCGGGTAGACGCGCAGACCACTGGCAATACCACTGGCAATACCGATGACGAAAGCGAGGTGCGCGCATGAGCGTGCCCGAAAAAGATGCCAATCACAGTAAAGATGCCAACAACGGTAAAGATGCCAACCACAGTGAGGTAGCGACCACCGTTCTCCAGTTGGAAATGCTGTGGCCCACCCATGATCTGGTGCGGACCGCGCCGAACCCTGCGGATGAAAGTGAACTACCCCTGCATCTGGCCGCGGGCTATCGTTTGCGCTTCTATACGGCGGGCCAAGACGATGCAGACTATGTCGCGCTAATGGTGGCGGCAGGGTTCGAGGACTGGACTGCCGACCGCCTCATACTTTGCCAGATGACTGCGCTCCCGTATGGCTGGTATGTGGCAGTCGATGAACGGACAGATGCTATCGTTGCCACTTGCATGGCGACCCATCGACCCACGCCTGCACATCCCTATGGGGGCGAACTGGGCTGGGTGGCGGCGCATCCCGACCACCGCGGGCACAAGCTGGGCTGGACGGTTTGCGCCGCGGTGACCAATCGTTTGCGGCGCGCCGGCTATGACAATATCTATCTCAAGACCGACGACTTTCGCGCCCCGGCAATTCTCACCTATCTGCGCATGGGCTATCTGCCCTATCTCTATGCACCCGATATGGCGGCGCGCTGGGAGACGATCTGCACTCAACTGCAATGGCCCTATACGCCCGCGCAATGGCCTGCCGGTGGTCCCGAACCCGTGCTCGGTGGTTAGCTATAAAGAGGGCGGGGTCGAGCTTTTACCCGCAATGGCTTCTATCCCCAATAAACTGTTTTAATGGCTCTACAGCAAAGTCAGGATAAAGGAGAAACTACATGATTCAGGCACCCCCTGTAACTGCACTTGATCGGCATTTGGTGACCATGCCTTCGCGCGCATGGTATGGTGACATTGATCTGACGCTGGAATTTCCGGCAGAGTGGGATGTGCATACATTAGCCATGCACGATGCACCCACACTGGACGCAGACGCGATTGCGGCGGCCTTTGCCAACCCCATCGGCACTCCACCCATTTCTGAACTGGCAAAGGGGCGCACCAGCGCCACCATTGTGGTGGATGATGTGAGCCGTCCCACGCCCGCCAGCGTGTTGGTGCCCTATGTGTTGCAGGAACTGGCAAAAGCGGGCGTGCCCAAATCGGAAATTCGGTTTGTGGTGGGGGGCGGTTCGCACCGTCCGCAGACCAAAGAAGAATTTGAGAAGAAACTGGGCGCGGACATTGTGCGCGACTATGCCGTGAAAAGCCACAATTTCATGGCGGGCGATCTGAAAGGCATTGGCGCGCTGGAAGATGGCACACCGCTCTATTTTGATCCCTGGGTGGCGGATGCCGATTTCAAAATGACGATTGGCGGCATCTATCCCCACGGTGCGGTGGGCTTTGGCGGTGGTTCCAAGTTGATTTTGCCGGGGGTAGCCGGTTTTGCCACTATCTTCAGTTTTCACACCCACTATCCGGCGCGCGGGCAGGGCAATATCGAGCGCAGTGGCGATGTTCCGGATCATCGCGACGCGTCGGAAGCGGCGGCGCGCGCGCTGGGGCTGGATCTGGTAGTGAACATGGTGATCAACAGCCGGCGCGAGGTGGCCGCGGTGTTTGTGGGCGATTTTGTGCAGGCCCAGCGCGCAGGCGCGCGCTTTGCGCGCACGGCCTATGGCACGCACATCCCCGATACGCTGCGCGACGCCGCCGATCTGGTCGTGGTCAATGCCTATCCGCTGGATTCGGATCCCATCCAGACCGGGAAGGCCCTGTGGTGTCGTTCGCACTTTGCCAAGGCGCGCTTTGTGGCGGTGAACCCCGCGGTAGATGGCATTTGCTATCACGGGCTGTATGACCGCGTGGATTGGACCCGCTATTCGGCCCAGCTGGCCGCGCGCGAAGTGATTCCCGATCCCGAAGCGCAGTTGGCAGAACGGGATCAGGCGATTATCTGGTCGGAAAATTATCCTGCCGCCGATTTTCCACGCAAACAGCCCAAGGATTTGCTGGTGCGCAAATGGGATACTGTGATCGACCTGCTCAAGCCCGCTTTGCCTGCGCGCGCCACTGTGGCCGTGTTCCCCAGTTCCGGCTTGCAGTTGCTGGCGCGGGAGTAGGACGGGATTGCGCAGGCATCGTCGCGCGGCGATGCCTGCGCAATCTATTGACAACCGGAACGGGAAATTCGTGTGAGTGAACCATTGCGGGTGGCGTTTGCCGGTGTGCATCGGGCAAGCTCATTCTTTCGGGCATTTCAACAGCATCCCGATACGCGGATTGTGGCGTTGTGTGATGTGCATGGGCCGACTTTGGCCGAAGCAGGCAAAGCGACCGGCGTGGATCAGCTCTATCAGAGCTATGAGGAAATGCTGGATACGGCGCGGCCCGACGCCGTGGTCATCGCGACGCCCATGCAGTTTCACGCGGCGCAGGCCATCGCGGCGTTGCAGCGCGATATCCATGTGTTGAGCGAGGTGACTGCATGTGTGGGGCTGGATGAGGCGCGCTGGTTGACCCAGGCATGTGCTGCCAGCCGCGCGGTCTATATGATGGCCGAAAATTACATCTACCGCAAGCCGGTGGCGTTGGTTCACGCCCTGGTCCAGGCGGGTCTGTTTGGCGAAGTGTATTATGCCGACGGCGAATATATCCATGAGCTATCCAAGCTGCACCGCAGCGCGGCGGGCGCGCCGACCTGGCGCTATTACTGGCAGGTAGGGGTGAACGGCGCGACCTATCCTACCCACAGCCTGGGGCCGTGTCTGTTGTGGCTGGGCGAACGTCCGGCGCGCGTGAGTTGCGTGGGTACGGGACAGTGGACTTCTCCCGGAGGACGGCCCGCCGGGGGGATGGACGATACGGTGCTGCTATTGTGCAAGACTGCCACCGAAAAGCTGATCCGTGTGCGGCTGGATATGCTCTCCCGGCGGCCCCACGCCATGACGAACTATGCGTTGCAGGGCACCAAGGGCGCATTTGAGAGCGCACGTCGCCCCGGCGAGGAACACTGGGTGTGGCTGGAAGATTATTGCGAAGATCCCGATACGTGGCTGCCGCTGTCCCAGTTTGAGGCCGAATTTCTGCCGGAAATCTGGCGCAACCCACCTGCCGCCGCGTTGCAGGCGGGGCATGGCGGTGGCGATTATTTTGAAGTGATGGATTTTGTGGCCGCGGCGCGCGGCGAAAAGCCCCCGCGCATTGATATTCACTGGGCGATGGATATGACGTTGCCGGGCCTGGTGAGCCAGGAATCTATACGCCAGGGCGGCGCATGGTTAGAGGTGCCCGACTCGCGGGCGTGGTGACAGGTCTCTGGGAATTGTCCAGGCATTTACCTGTTTGTGTAGGGTCATTTTACGCTTATACACGAGCGTTGTCTGATTTGTAGTACCTATTTGCGAACGATTCACTCACTAGAATGTAGAGAAAACTATGCGTTTAGCCACTACAGGATTTTTGCCCGGCGATTTGCGGACACTGGAGCCTGCGCACGTACAGAAGGTGCGTCAGGAGGGCTTTGTGGGCTGCTGTTGCCGCTTTGCCGATTTTGCCGCCCCCACGACAGACGAACTGCACAAGATTCGCGATATCATCGCGGGCGAAGGCGTGGGCATTGCCCAGGTCAACGGCCAATATGAGGGGATGGTGAACCCCGATGAGTCGCGCCGGCAGGCGGGTATTGCCACATTTCGCCAGGCCATCCAGGTCTGCGCGACGCTCCAGGGGGATAACCTGTATGTCCGTCCCGGCTCGATCAATCCGCGTGGTCACTGGACGCCCCATCCCGACAATCATCTGCCTGCGACCATCGACCGGCTGGTCGATAGCCTGACCCAGGTGACGCGCACCGCGGAAGACGCGGGCGTGATTCTCACTATCGAAGGGCATGTGCTTTCGCCGCTGAATACGGTGGCTATGGTGCGCGAGGTGCTGGATCGCGTGGGTTCGCCCATGTTGAAGTTTAATGTGGATCCAGTGAACTTTGTGCGCGGGCTGCACGATGTCTACGATTCGCGCCCGTTGCTGGATGAACTCTACGATACGCTGGGCGATGTAGCATGGGTTGTGCACGCCAAGGATGTGGATGTGGAGGATCGGCTGGTGATGCACATCGCCGAGGTGGTGATTGGCCGCGGGCGCATGGATGTGGGCTATTACATGCAGCGTTTCGAGGCCATCAAACCCGAAGGCTACTTCATCATCGAGCATTTGCCCGATGATCTGATCCCCGAAGCGCGGGATTCGGTGCTGGCGACCGCCGAGAAACTGGGCATTGCGTGGCTGGAGTCGGTGGTATAGGCTCCGCACTGGGGGAGCGGATCGCATAGGCTCCGCAGTGGCGGAGCGGGTGGCATAGGGGACATTCCTGTATTTCTGTCTATTCAAAAATTTTGAGCATAATTTCTAGAAAAACGAGGAAGCTGTGAGCAACGCAGGCGATTTGACCGGCAAAGTGATTTTGGTGACGGGCGCGGCCCAGGGTATTGGCGAGGCGGGCGCGCGGTTTTGCGCCGAGCGGGGCGGGCGCGTGATCCTGGCGGACTGGAATGAGGCCAAGGTTCAGGAGAGCTGTGCCGCATTGGCGGCGCGCGGCTTCGATGTACACGCCGAGGCGGTGAATGTGGCGGACCCCGACAGCGTACAGACGCTCATGCAGCATGTGCAGGAACGCTATGGGCGACTGGATGTGATGGTCTGCGCGGCGGGCATTTTTCGGGGGATTATGCAACAGCCCGACGAGCTGAGTGTGGAGGATTTTCAGGCGGTGATTGATGTGAACCTGAAAGGGCCGTTTCTCTGCACGAAATATGCCATGCCCCTGTTCGATGCCGCGGGCAAGAGCACGCTGGTGATTATCGGGTCGGGTGCAGGTGTGAAGGGCGGCAGTGGTTCGATTGCTTATGGCGCGAGTAAAGGCGGGGCCAACGGTCTGGGTATGACGCTGGATCGGCATATTGCCGAGCGCAATGTGCGCGTGAACGTGTTGTGTCCGGGTGGAATTGCGACGACCTTGAAGCTGGACCTGGAAGCCGAACGCGAACGGCTGGCCGGCGGCGATCCGGTTGCCAAGCGCGCGGAGTTGGAGACAACGCTCGGCTCGCCCGATGGCGTGGGCAAGGTGATCGCGTTCCTGGCTTCGGACGATGCCGACTATATCCGGGGCACGCTGTTTACGCGTTAGAGGGTCACAGTTGACTCAGTTGACAAGTCAAGGCTGAAACAAAAGGCCGAGGGACAGCATATCGTCCCTCGGCCTTTTGTTTCAGGTCAGACGGGTGACTGGCTTGCCGGCACCTGTTCCTGCGCGGGGACGCTGTTCCACGCTATTGTTTTTCCGCGCCATTCGGCCACGACATAGAGAATGATGATGGTGAGCGAGAGATAGGCGGGCAAAAGTATACCTGTCAGCCCACCGGGAACTTCCAATCCCCAGCCGGTATGGAGGGCATCGTCTGCCAGTACAAGCCGGTTGATGGTTAGAAAGGTAGTATGGATGGCGATGGACGTCCACACCGATCCGGTGAGTTCGCGCGCAATCAGCAGCACGATCCCAAAGGAAAAAAGGAACGTGAAATAACTGAGCGGCTCTTCTCCTGCGGGGACCCACTGTGCGGGCGGAGATGCTATGCCCAGTGCGGTCAATATCCACATCTGGACCCAGGAAGCAAGGGGCACGAGCAGAAATAGCAGCGTGGTGGAGAGCGCGGCCACCCAGCGGCGCAGGCGACGCGTCAGATTGTGATAGACATAGCCGCGCAATGCCACTTCTTCGGGCAAAGCCTCGAACAGGAAGATGGTGAGTGCAGTGGACAGGATGAAAGCGAACAGGCGACCGGCATCGACCGCGGTGGCGGCTATCCCGCCCAGCAAGGCGGCACTGCCAAACACAACCAGCGCCGCGGCCAATGTTGCGCCCATGCCCCACAGCGCAGTGCGCAGCGCGGCCGGGAAGGGTGGCAATCCCAGCGCCGCGCGGGGGCTGCCGTCGAGCCGGACGTGTAGAAACAGAATCGCGCCCAGTGTGAGTGCGGCGGCCAGCACGGCCTGGACCGCCTGTTGGCCGGCAATGTCGAGGCCGAATTGGACTCTGCTCCATTCTCCCAGGGCAATAGCCAGGCCCAGAGTCAGGGCGATGGCAAGTGTGCCCAATAGCGCGCGAATGTAGGGATGCACCTGGGGGCGAGCTGGTGTTGTAAGATGTGTCATGAAACGCGGGAGTGCCTTTTCTGTTGGGTCTTCGTGGTATGTGCTTGAATATGGATTGCGTTAAGACTTGCCCCACTCATAAAAATCCTGGCGGGCCAGATGAAACTCGGCGGGGTCGCGGCTGATGGTGGTTGCGCCCGCGGTGTCTACGCCGATAATCTGGGCGCAGACGGGTTCATAGGCGGCGCGCGGGGCCACTGTGCCTTTGGCGACCAGGATACGCTGTTGGTGGGGCTGAATGCCCACGCAGGTGATCTGGTGGATGCTCATGGGCGCGGTGCGTTTGCTGTTCAGAATCAGCAAGCCGCCTTGCCCCGGTGCAGGCCGGTTCACTTCGAGAACGGCCGTCTGACCCTGGTTGAAAATGCGCCCGCCCCCGTGGCGACGTTCGGTTTCCTCATAGCTGCCATCGTGGAGCGTGCGCACGCGGCCTGCGATGGGCAGGGTGGGACCGTGTGCATCGTCGGTTTTGCCGCCCACTTGCAGGGAGACCGTCGCGCCGATGCCCGCCTGGAAACAGGTCTGCACCGATTCGGGATCGTAGATGGTGCAAACCCAGCCATCGGCGCGCTGGGCCAACAACTGTTCCAGGATGATGGTGGCATCGCCTGCACTGCCGCCGCCGATATTATCGCCAAATTCAAAGAGCGCCACAGGCGTGCGCGTGGCCTGCGTGGCCTGGGCGACGGCAGCTTTGGCGTCGGGAATATCCGGGAGCAACTGATCGCGCGCCGCCCACATCATGTCGCCTATGCGTTGGGCTTCGCGCTGGGCCAGTTCCCGGTCGCCATCGGCAACCACAATCACAGATGGCCCCATCGCGGGCACATCGGCATATTGATAGCCCGCGGCCACACTGCACGCCAGGATTCCCGGCTGGCTTTCCAGATCGATGGCGGCCTGCATGATGGGCTGCATGGGCGGCAGGCTGGTGTTGTGAAAGGCGATATTGAATAGCACGGGCGGTTTGACCAGCGCGCTGACGGGCTGGACTTCGCCGCGGATGGTGCGCGCCAGCAGTTCCGCAGCTTCCAGGCCGCGCTCGCGCTGGTCGATGTGGGGCGTGGTCTTATAGACAATCAGCGCCGTGGCATCTTCGACCAGGGAATCGGGGATATTGCCGTGGTAGTCGTGGGTGACGATGATGGGGAAATCGGGCCCCATCAGCTCGCGCACGCGGCGCACCACTTCGGCGTCGCCCTGGGGGAAATCTTCTACGACCATTGCGCCGTGCAAGGCCAGCAGAATTCCGTCGATTTCACCGGCGTTTTTGAAGCCTTCGAGAATTTCGCCCACCAGCGTTTCAAATGCGGCGCGCTCAATGGTGCCCGAAGGCGTGGCATTGGCGGCGAGGATGGGGTGCAGATCGAAATCATATTCTTCGGAACCTGCAATATAGCCTGCGACTTCATGGTAGGTGTGACGGTAGTGGTCGATGAGGGCCTGGCCGCGGTGCAGCGTGAAATCGCTGAGAGGCGTGGGCGCGGCGGCGAATGTATTCGATTCGTGGATCAGGGCTGCTGTGGCAACGCGCATGGTGGATTGGCTTTCTAGAGTATGGGTGGGAAACAGCATAAGTAACAATTATTGAGTGGTCTTATGCTGCCAGCAAGCCGGATGGTTTGTCAAAGCGGCGCGTGTGGTTGGTATATTTGGCATCGCGACCCAATCGACGTACCATCATTTCAGTTGCCGTGATCCGGTTGACACGTATTTGTTACTCTGCTTTGTTACTCTGCCCATTTTTACACCCCACGGTACCATTTTTGCATCGCATTCACACCTCTCAATCAAAGTACGCATCATAATCCAGAGTACACGCGTATTTATCAGATAAACGTCCAGCCACATGCAGTTTTCACAAGCTAGAAAGCGTAAAGAAACATGTCTGTCAGTGCCAAAAGTCTAACAAGCGTCAAGATTACGGATGTCGAACGCATTTTGCTCTTTGTGCCGTTTCACGAACGGGTGCGCCGGGATATGGAGCGCGCGGGGATCCATGCCTGGTCCGAGGTGGAAGTGATCCGCGTGGTCACCGATGCCGGGGTGGTGGGCTATGGGGAAACGCTCCAGAACTATACGTGGGGGCGGGTCAATCTGGAGGACCGGGTATTGGGGCGCAGCCCCTTTTCGCTTATGTGGGATGATAGCCTGGGCGCAGGTCTGCAAATGGCGCTGTGGGACGCCGCGGGCAAGTTGGCGGGAGTTCCTGTGCATCACTTGCTGGGCACGCAAGCCCGATCCTGGGTGCCGCTTTCGTTCTGGGATCACGATATGGGGCCGGAAGATTATGAACGCGAGGTCAAGATCGCGGTGGAACTGGGCTATACGTGCATGAAGATTAAGACACGGCCCTGGTTCGATGTACACGAGACCATGCGGCGTATGAGCGCGGCGACGCCCGACTATTTTTCGATTGATTCCGACTGGAACGATTTTCTGCTGAACGTCTCCAATGCGGTGCCGGTATTGCGGGGGCTGGAAGAGGAATTCCCTAAAATCAAGATATTTGAAGGGCCGATTCGCGCCAATGATGTAGAAGGCAACAAGCTGTTGCGGGCGCAGATTCGGACCGCGACGGCTCACCACTATGGCAGTGTTCCGGCGCATGTGGCGATTGGGCAGGGATATTGCGATGGTTTTGTCATCGGTGGCGGCGTCGGCCGGGTGATGGCCGATGGACGCAGCGCGGCAATGGCGAATATGCCGTTCTTCCTGCAACTGGTGGGCACGGGTCTGACCACTGCTCTGACCATGCACCTGGGCGCGGTGTTGAGCCACGCGCAATGGCCTGCGGTCACTTGTCATGAGTTGTATGAGCACAACCTGCTTACGCAGCGCATTCCGGTGCTCAGCGGGCAGGCAAAAGTGCCCGATGCACCAGGGTTGGGGGTAGAGGTGGATGAGGCTGCGCTGGAGAAATATCGCATTGAGGAATCGGACCTGACCTTGCCCCGGCGTCTGATTCGTTATACGCGACCCACTGGGCTGGCGATCTATTTTGCGCCATCGGGCTTTCCCAATCATTCGGCGCAAATGTGGACCTACTTTGCCCAGGGCAATCAGCCGGTTTATGAAAAGGGCGTGCACACGGTGCTATTGGATGACGACGGCAGCGCAGATTTTGCCGATCTGTACCAGCGTGCCCAAGTCGCGCCCGTGGTGACGACACAGGAGTAAGGTGATTACGCAAGACTAACGTGACTACGCAAGACTGAGGCGTCCGCGCAATAGTAGGATAGCGTGGGTCGCTTTGCCAAGCATTTGCCAGCACATCGTGTTAAGGGCCTCCGGCGGTTATATTTCTGCCTGAGGCCCTTTTTTACTTCCTTGACAGTCTTTGCTGTAAGGTCTACAATACAAATAATAATTTGTTGTGTCGCCCAGTTCTGCAACGTTTCTCTAAGTGACCCCAAACTGTATGCATCCGTTCGGTTGCGTGCCCTCTATACGACCTGGTAGGAGCTAATGGCACCTGTCCTGGAACTTCGGAATCTGACGACCTATTTTCGCACACGACGCGGTTCGGTCAAGGCGGTAAATGGCGTCAGTTTTTCATTGGATGCCGGTCAACGCATGGGCCTGATTGGCGAATCGGGATCCGGAAAATCGACAATTGCGCTATCGATTATGCGCCTGATCCGTCCACCGGGTGAGATTGTAGCCGGTGAAGTGTTGCTGGACGGCGTGAATCTCTTCGACCTGGATGACGATTCCATGCGTCGGGTGCGGCTTTCGGAGATTGCGCTGGTGAGCCAGGGGGCCATGAATTCGCTGAACCCGGTGATCCGTGTGCGCGAACAAATGGAAGATGGCTTTCGCAACCATGAACATTCGCTTTCGCGCGAGGCACGCGATGCGCGCATTCGCGAGTTGCTAGAGCGTGTGGGCCTGCCGCGAGAAGTGGCCGACATGTATCCCCATCAATTGAGCGGCGGCATGAAACAGCGTGTCTGCATTGCGATTGCCATCAGCCTGAGTCCCAAAGTCATTATTGCCGACGAACCCACCAGCGCGCTGGATGTAGTAGTCCAGCGGCGTGTGATGCAGACGCTGCGCCGGGTCCAGGAAGAGCTGGGATCCGCCGTGATTCTGATCGGGCATGATATGGGCTTGATGGCGCAGTTTGCCGATAAAGTGGGTGTTATGTATGCCGGGGAGCTGATGGAAGAAGCCGCGGTGTCGCGCCTGTTCAATCGTCCGGCCCATCCCTATAGCCAGATTCTCATGGAAAGTCTGCCTTCGCTAGACACCAAAGAGATGTTTCGCGGGGTGGGCGGTGCGCCGCCTTCGTTGTTGTCGCCGCCGCCCGGCTGTGTGTTTCATCCCCGCTGCCCGTTTGTGATGGAACGGTGTCGCGTGGAAAAGCCACTGTTGCAGGTGGTAGACGCGCCGGCGGGGAATGGGGATACGCCGGCGCGGGCCACAGAAATGCAGCGCGCAGCGTGTCATTTGCTGGACGAAGGCGAGACGGCCGATTCGCTTGCCCATAGGCATGCCGCCAATAACGATGCCAATCGCGAGGCGACGATATGAGCGCATCTATGAGCACACCTATGAGCACACCGGCGCCAAACGCTGCTGGTCAGGAACTTACAGGTCGGGAATCCACAGGTCAGACGTCCAGTGTGCAGAAATCTGCGGGGATGCAAGCGTCTACGCCTCTGTTGCAGGCGGTAGACGTCACCAAGATTTTTACAGGTGGCATCGTCAACCGCACCGAAACCATCGCGCTCGATGATTTTTCGCTCTCGATCTATACCGACCGGCCTTCGATTATCTCGGTAGTGGGCGAAAGCGGCAGCGGTAAAAGCACGATGGCGCGCATGTTGCTGGGCCTGGAATCGCCCACCGGAGGCAAGGTGCTCTATAAGGGCGAGGATTTGAAATCGCTCTCTTCGCGCGAAATGCAGGATTTTCGGCGCGAGGTTCAAGCGGTTTTTCAGGATCCGTTTGGCGTCTACAATTCGTTCTACAAAGTCGATCACGTTTTCAATGTGCCAATTCGCAAATTTGGGTTGGCAAAATCCAAGACAGATGCACGTAATCTGATTCTCGGTGTGCTGGATGCCGTGGGTTTGCGTCCACAGGAGACATTGGGGCGCTATCCGCATCAGTTGAGCGGCGGCCAGCGGCAACGGATTATGGTGGCGCGGGCTTTGTTGCTCAATCCCCAGCTGATTATTGCCGACGAGCCGGTTTCCATGATCGATGCCTCGCTGCGCGCGCAGGTGTTGGATACGTTGCGCAAATTGAATCAGGAGCGGGGAATTTCACTGGTCTACATCACCCACGATCTCACCACCGCCTATCAGATTGGCAGTGATATCATCGTGCTGTATGGCGGAAAAGCGGTCGAATTGGGGGCGGTAGACGATGTGGTCAAGGCGCCCCAGCATCCCTATACCCAACTGTTGGTGAGTTCGATTCCGCGACCCGACCCCAGCCTGCAATGGAGTGATGAGCCCGAATCATCGGCAATCGGCCAAGAAGCGAAAAAGGGCGTCGGCTGCAATTTTGCCGACCGCTGTCCCTATGCCTTTGATCGCTGTATTGTCGAGACGCCGCCCCTCTATCGAATCGGTGAGCACCAGGCAGCTACCTGCTTTTTGCACGCGGAGAAGCCCGTGTTGCCTGTGGAAAAAATGGATCATGTCTTCGTTCGCAATGTGGCGCAATTGACCAGCGCCGGAAAGGAGACTGTTGGCCCCCAGGCATGATGGTCAACTATTCTGTATATTGTGTATTCTCCCCAAATGCTGCAACTGTTTTTCTATAGGAAAAGAAAGGGAGTGAACTCTAATGTCTACATCTAAACTCCGACGACTGTGGTTTGGAATTGTCATGGTCGTGGTGATGGTGGCGGCGACAGCCTGTACCGCGGTACCCGGTGAATCCGTGGTGACCGAGGCGGATATGGAACGGGCGCAGACCCTGAATATCGCCATCAACGGGCGGATTGCCGACCCCACCAACCTCAATATCTATGCGCCGGGCGTCAGCCGTTCCAACACCGGTTTGCATCAGATGATCTACGAGTATTTCTTCTATCAGAATCTGCAAACCGGCGAATATGTGCCCTGGCTGGCAGAAAGCTATGAGTATAACGAGGATAACTCGGCGATTAGCGTGACGCTGCGCGAAGGTGTGCGCTGGAGCGACGGCGAAGACTTCACGGTGGATGATGTTGTTTTCACCTACGAGCTGCTCATGGAAAACCCGGGCATGACCTGGGCGGCAGAAGTCATTGCCAATGTGGAATCGGTGGAAGTCACTGATGATCGCACCGTGCAGTTCAATCTCATCAACCCCAATCCGCGCTTCCATTTCAACCGTGAAGCGTTCCCCGCTGTGGGCATTTGGGGCGGTATCACAATTCTCCCTCAGCATGTGTGGGAAGGTGAGAATCCGCTGACCTTCACCAGTTCCGACCCCGTCGGGACGGGCGCCTATGTGCTTACCAATGCGACCGAAACTGCCATGACCTATACGCTCAACCCGGATTGGTGGGGTGGCGAGGTCTTTGGGCGGATGCCGGAACCGCAGACGGTGAACTTCCAGTATGTCGGCCCGGAAACCAATGTGGCGCTGGCGCTGGCTGCCGACGAGCTTGATACCCCCAACATCGGGATCCTCTCGTTTGGTTCGTTCCAGGAAGTGATGCGCCGCAACGACAACGTAGGCGCGTGGTTCGAGGATGCGCCCTATGCGTGGCTGGATCCGTGCCCGCGTGCGCTCATGGTACAGAACGACAATCCGCCGTGGGATCAGAAGGAGATGCGCTGGGCGCTTTCCTATCTCATCGACCGCGAATCGCTGGTCAATCTGGCCTATGAAGGCACGACACTGCCCAGCTGGGGTGTATGGCCTTTCTACGACGGTCTGACTCCCTATTTCGATGCCATTGCCGACTTGCTGGAAGAATATCCGGCGGGCACCTATGACCCCGATGCCGCCGCCGCAATTCTTGAAGAGGCAGGGTATAGCCTGAATGGCGACGGGTATTGGGCGAATGACGAGGGTGTACTTTCGATGCAGTATGTGGTCAACGGCGATAGCGCCGAAGATATGCGCAACGCGGCGGTGGTGAGCGATCAGCTGGAAGCCGGTGGCATCCAGGTGGAAGTGCAGCCCCTGACCGGCGGTGTGCAGAGCGATACTGTGCTGCGCGGGCAATATGACCTTGCACAGAACGCGTTCTGCCCTGGCTATATCTACGAAAATCTGGAACTGTTCCATTCCAAGTTCTATGTGCCGTTGGGCGAGCCTGCCCCGTGGTACGAGCGCAATTCCTTCCGCTTCCAGAACGAGGAATATGACTCCATCGTAGACCAGATGGCAGTCCTTTCGCCCGACGACGAAGCCAATATCGACCTCTATCGCCAGGCGATGGAGATTTGGCTGGACGAGCTGCCGGTTATCCCGATGGTACAGGCCCCGGCGTTGGTGCCTTTCAACGAACGCTATTGGACGGGTTGGCCCAGCGCGGACAATCCCTGGAATATGCCTGTGAGCTGGTGGGCTACCTTTAACCTGGTATTGGTCGGCTACGAATCGCCCGAAACCGGAGAATGGGTAGGCGGTATCCACTCGACTTCGACGACTGCCCACACCGAATAGGTGCAAGGCAGATAGGTGCAAGACAGGTAGGTGCATGACAGGTAGGTGCAAGACAGTTCGATGATAAGTAATCAGTAGACAGCCGTGGCTGGTAATTGGTGACCTGGGGGCTTGCAAGGGTCTTCAATTCCCAGTTACCAGTCACGATCTACCAATCCTGTTACAGTCTCATCCTGTTACAGTCTCAAGCAGTACAGTCGCACGCAGGGAAAGAACAGGCTCTCATGCGCGGTTATCTATCCTATATCGGACAACGCTTTGCCGTGTTCATTATCACCGTGTTCATTTCGATTACGGTGGTCTTTGTGGTGCCGCGGCTGGTGCCCGGCGATCCTATGGGCGCAGTTTTTTTGAGCATGGCGCAAATGGGCGGCAGTGCCGGTGCGGCCGATCTGGTGCGCGAGTATGAGCGCATGTTTGGGCTGGATCAAAGTATCTGGGTGCAATATGTTGCGTTCTGGCGCGAGCTTTTCAACGGCAATCTGGGCTATTCGATTGCAACTTTCCCTTCACAGGTTTCTACGCTGCTGCGTTCGGCGATTCCCTGGACGGTGGGCCTGTTGACGGTGACGACCATTATCAGCTGGGTGTTGGGTTCGGTGATTGGCGCGCTGGTGGGCTGGCACAAATCGCGGGCATTTCAGGCCCTGGTGCCTGTGGCATTGGTGCTCTATACAACGCCCTATTACATTCTGGCGATTATTCTGGTCTATCTCTTTGCTTTCCAGGTGCGTGTTTTTCCGCTGTCGGGCGCCACTTCGCTGGGTGCCGTAGCGGGCTTTAACTGGACCTATATCAGCGATGTCCTTTGGCACGCGGCCTTGCCTGCGCTCAGCATTGTGCTGGTTTCGCTGGGGTGGTGGTTTCTCAGTATGCGCAGCCTGATCACCTCGCTCAAGGGCGAAGATTATATACTCAATGCCGAAGCGATGGGGATCAAGGACCGCCGGATTATGTGGGGCTATGCGTTTCGCAATGCCCTGTTGCCCCAGGCCACTGGTTTGGCGATTTCCATGGGCAATATTGTGGGCGGCGCACTCATCACAGAAGTCATTTTTGCCTATCCCGGCATTGGCTGGGTCATTTTCAACGCCATCAAGGGGCTGGATTTTCCGGTGATCCAGGGCGGCGTGCTCTTGATCATCGTCTCGGTCGCGCTGGCGAATTTCGTGATCGACAGTCTCTATCCCTTCATCGATCCGCGCATTCGCTATCAATCGGCGCGCAGTTAAATCTATGCCGCAACAACAGTCCGCAACATAGTCCGCAACAGAGGCTACAGCGAGGAGTGAACAACGTATGACGGCTGTTCCGTTGCAAGAACAGACTGCCCCCCCAGAAGTGCAGGCCCAACGCGGCTTTGTGCAGCAATTGGGGCGCAATCCCAAGTTTATGGTGGGGATTATCATCTTCCTCACGCTGTTGATTGGCGCATTGGTGCTGGGCGCGCTGGTCGATCCGGCAACGCGCTCGACGGGCAGCTTTTTGCCGCGCCAGTCGCCGGGGACGCCGGGCGCGCTGTTGGGTACGGATACTCTGGGGCGCAGCATTGCCGTACAGCTGCTGGAGGCCATTCCCAAGTCGATCCAGGTAGGGTTGCTGGCGGCGGCGGTGGGCACTGTGCTGGGCGCGCTGATTGGATTTTCCAGCGGCTATTTTGGGGGCCTTGTCGATACAATTTTGCGGGTGCTGATCGATGTGTTTTTGTCGGTGCCTTCGCTGCTCTTTCTGATCCTGATTGCCTCGCTGGTGCGGGGTGTGGATGTGACGACTATGGCGCTCATTATTGGTATATTTGCCTGGTCGTGGCCTGCGCGCCAGGTGCGCGCCCAGGTGCTCACGCTCAAGGAGCGGGGCTTTGTGGAAATCTCGCGCATGTCGGGCATGTCGGGCATGGAGATTATCATCTGGGAATTGATGCCGCACATGCTGCCGTGGCTGGGCGCAAATTTTGTCAATGCCTTCATTGCCGCGGTGTTGGCCGAATCGGGGCTTTCGATTTTGGGCCTGGGGCCACAGCGCGAAATGACGCTGGGTATGATGATTTACTGGGCATTGAACTACGGCGCGATTTTGCAGAATATGTGGTGGTGGTGGGTCACGCCGGTGGTCTCGCTGATGGCGCTTTTCCTTTCGCTCTATATGGTGCATATCGGCTTTGATGAAGTCGCCAACCCGCGGTTGCAGACAGAAGGATAGGCAGCCGCGTTCGCAATCCAACAACTTTCATAAATGGATACTGGAACCTGTTAACCATGCGCAAAAATGTATTACGTGAAATTTTGAACCAGGGTAAGCCAAGTTTTTCCACGCATATTCACGCCACCTGGCCTTCGATTATCGAAGCCATTGGGCATACCGGGCTTTATGACTACGTAGAGTTTGTTGCCGAATATGGCCCATATGATCTGCACGATCTGGACAATATGGCGCGCGCTGCCGAACTGTTTAACATGGGTATGATGATTAAGGTCGATTGGGAACAGAACCGTTTCACCACCCAGCGTGCGATTGGTTCGGGGTTTGGCAGTGTGCTCTTTGCCGATGTGCGCACGCGCGCCGATGCAGAATTCTGTGTGCAATCGGTGAAGC
Organism: Litorilinea sp.; assembly: GCA_040880365.1. Classification (GTDB taxonomy): domain Bacteria; phylum Chloroflexota; class Anaerolineae; order Caldilineales; family Caldilineaceae; genus JBBDIO01. The sequence goes on along the minus strand of JBBDIO010000104.1, from coordinate 5,876 downwards.
CCGATACGCCCGAAGATGGCGGCAGTTATGGTGTGGCGACCCGGCGACACACCTACATGGGCTATGGCGGCGGCACCGAATATGTAGACGCGCTGCGCCAGACGGTGGTGGTCTTTATGATCGAAAAGAAAGCATCCATCGACAATCTGGAAGAAATTTTGTCGGTGCCGGGTCTGGATATGATCCAGTGGGGTGGCGCCGACTTTAGCATGAGCATCGGCAAAGCGGGCCAGCGCAGTTTGCCCGAAGTGCAGGCCGCCGAAAAGCGTGTCATCGAGACGGCATTGCGCCTGGGTGTGCAGCCGCGCGCCGAAATCGGCACGCCCGAACAGGCCAAACGGTATCTGGATATGGGCGTAAAGCATTTTAGCATCGGCACGGACATCCAGATTCTTTACAGCTGGCTCAAAGAAAACGGACAGGCTTTGCAAGACATTGTGCGCGCCACGGCGTAATTGTGTGATCCCAGCGGCCTGCCAACCCGCGCCAAAAATTGCGGGTTGACGCGTCGATTGGCCCTGTGCTATTCTCTGACAATCATGTTGCGAAATTTCACGATGACCTGCGCACTTTTTATTGGCTATACCCATACCGGTCATGGTATGGGTATGCCGCGTTGCGCCGCGTGGATTCGCAGCGAAACGGGATGGTCACCCGATAGGGGCACAGGGCTATGCAAACACACGCCTGTGTAGACTAACCGACTTTCGAAGCAATCAAGACGCGGTGGAGCAATCCACGGCGTCTTTTTT
>JBBDIO010000104.1:0-5024 GCA_040880365.1 Litorilinea sp. | reverse complement strand
TGCACGCGAGGAAACCCATATGCAATCAGAAATAGTGCACGACATCGAGATCGCTGTCCCAGCCGTGGGAGATGTTCCGGCGGTGGGCGCGGAGGAGTACGACGCTCACGAAACCGCAGTGCGCGTGCGCGGGTTGCGCAAGGTGTTTCAGGTGAAGCACAAAGCGCCGGGCTTGCGTGGCAGTCTCGCCGCGCTCTGGCAAACCCAGACCCAAACGGTGCTGGCGGTGGAGGATGTGAATTTTGCCATGCGCAAAGGGGAGATGCTGGCCTTCATCGGTCCCAATGGCGCGGGCAAATCTACCACTATCAAGATGCTCACCGGGATTTTGTATCCCAGTGGCGGGGCAGCAACGGTGTTGGGCTATACGCCGTGGCAGGAACGGCGGCAACTGGCCTATCACATTGGTTCGGTCTTTGGGCAAAAGCCCCAGCTTTGGTATCACTTGCCCGCGGAAGATACGTTTCAGCTTTTTGCCCGCATCTATGAGCTGGATATGGTGCAGTTTCGGCGGCGGCGGGGCTTTCTGGTAGAGGCGTTCCAACTGCACGATTTGCTGAATATTCCGGTGCGCAAACTGAGCCTGGGACAACGCATGAAGTGCGAGATTGCCGCGTCGTTGCTCCACGGTCCGCGCATTGTGTTTCTCGATGAACCCACCATCGGGCTGGATGTGATTGCCAAGCAGCAGATTCGCGAGGCGATTCGCACGCTCAACCAGGAAGAGGGGACGACCATTTTTCTGACCAGCCACGATACAGGAGACATGGAAAGCCTGTGCGACCGGGTGGTGATTATCAACCACGGGCGCGTGATTTTTGACGCAGGCATGGCCGAGTTGAAGCGCCGCTATCTGCGGCGCAAGGTGATAGAGGTGCATTTTGCCGATGGGGATGCCAGTCTGGGTGACGGTGTCGGCAGCCGCGCGGAAGCGACGGCCTTTGCCATGCCGGGCGTTTCGGTTTTGCAGCAGGATGCTTTTGGGATGCGGCTGGCTTTCGACAGCTATCGCGTGCCGGTAGACAGTGTGTTGCAGGCGGTGATTGCGACGCGGCCCTGTACGGATATTACCGTGACCGACCCGCCATTGGAAGAGGCAATTCGGCGCATCTACAGTGAATAGATGTCGGCACAGCCGTGGCACGTGACAAATCACAGCACAGGAAATGCAGGAGAATAAGAGGTGGACCAGTTCGCGCGAGCACCTGTCGATAGTGTGGATGGGGGAGTGCCCCAGGTGGGCACAGCGGCCAAAGTCTTTTTGAAGTATGGCAGCATTCTTTATATCAATCTGAAGAATCAATTGGCCTATGTGTGGGATGCCCTGGGTCGCGCCTTTTTTATTGTGGTGATCCTGTATATCTTCGTCCAGCTTTGGACCGCGGTCTATGCCTCCCAGGGCAGCGCGGTGATTGCCGGGCTGAGTCTAGCGGCAACTATCTGGTACTTCTTGGTGGCAGAGATGATCGAACTGGGCAAGTTTCGCCACGATGTGCGCATTTCCAGCGAGGTGAAAGACGGATCGATTGCCTATGCGCTGGTGCGCCCCTATCACTATCTGGTCTATCACTTTTTCAACGGACTGGGCGAGACGGTGATGCGCATGGGGCTGGTGCTGGGGTTTGGGCTGCCCGTTGCTCTCTACTATGGCGGCGTGCCGCCAATTCAGTGGGCGACGGTGCCGTTGGTGCTGTTGGTGTTGGGGTTGGCTTTGCTGCTGGATTTCATTATGGCGAGTGCCATTGGCTTGCTGGCATTCGTCACTGAAGAGACGGCTTCGTTTCGGCTGATTTATCAGAAGCTCATTTTTATCCTGGGCGGGTTGTTGCTGCCGCTGGATTTTCTGCCCGATTGGTTGCAAGGCCCGGCCCGAATTTTGCCCTTTGGCCTGGTGACCTATGCGCCTGCCAAGTTGCTCGTCGCGTTTGATATGACCCAGTGTTTGCAGGTGTTGGGGCTGCAAGCCGTGTGGATCACGGCGCTGGGCACAGGGTTATTGCTCCAATATAACTGGGCTGTGCGGCGGCTGGCCGTCAATGGTGGGTAAGCAGATCATGCCGTCGGCATCCCGTACAAGGGAATGCCGCGGCGCAGGGAGGCGCAATGCAACCAATTGACCAGTTTCACACAGACATGAACCCAGAATCGGCGCGGGCGCAGATGCCCAACCGCGCCCCAGGCACGGGCGCGCTGGCCGTAGAGGCCCGCTTTGTGCGCGCGCTGATTGGCATGAATCTGGCATCGGCTATGGAATATCGAGCCAGTTTTCTGACCCAGATCGTCTTTATGTTTGTCAATAACGGCATCTACTTTGTTTTCTGGCTGCTCTTTTTTGAACGCTTTGGCAATGTGGGTGGCTATGTCATCCACGATGTCTACTTGTTGTTTGCGGTGGTCGCGATGGGGTTTGGGTTGGGCACACTGCTGGCCGGCAACACAGGCCAGCGGCTCGCGTATCTGATTGCCCAGGGACGGCTGGATTACTATCTGGTATTGCCGCGGCCTGTGCTGCTCCATGTGCTCTTTTCGCACATGACAGTCGCCTCGTTTGGCGATGTAGCCTTTGGGCTGCTGGCGCTGGGATTTTCCGGTTATCACGCGCCCGTGGAACTGGGTTTCTATGGGCTGGCGGTGGTGGCGGTGGCATTGATATACACGGGCTATATGACGCTGGCAGGATCGTTGGCGTTCTTCTTTGGCAATGCCGAATATGTGAGTGCGCAACTCAATATGGCGATGCTCACGTTCAGCCTCTATCCGCATGGGCTGTTTGGCGGTGGCGCGCGTCTGTTGCTCTATACCTTGTTGCCCGCCTCGTTTATCGGGTCGGTGCCGGTGGCGTTGATCCAGGCGCGCAGTCTGGGGCTGTTGGCAGGGCTGTGGGGTGTCGCGCTGGTGAGCTGCGCAGTCGGGGCGATTGTGTTCGCCTATGGCTTGCGCCGCTATGAATCGGGGAGTGCGCTGAACGTGAATGTATAGGGAATGGGTAGTCAGTTTTCAGGGTATTCGCAATGAGTGTGCAATGTGCGAATAGGTAAATATAAATTTTAATGCGCACCGCGTTGGACAGATCGCCGTCATCTATGGCATAATGTTATTTTGTGTGTGAGGAATGGCCTCATGCATATCATAACATGGGCAGCATGACTGCCAGCTGAACGTGGGCTGAGAGTGCGACTTGGCTCCAAGTTTGGGCGTCTTGAGTAGATGCCCGTGTCAAGAGTCAAGGAGTACTCACTTTTATGAAGTTTGAAGAATTAAACCTCGATGCGCGCCTATTGGCCGGCGTCGAATTGTCCGGATTTACCACACCCACACCGATTCAGGAACAAGCGATCCCCGAAGTGCTCACCGGGCGGGACTTGCTGGGTTTGGCCCAAACCGGCACCGGCAAGACCGCAGCGTTTGCGTTGCCGATTCTCCAGCGTTTGCTGACAGGCAAGCTGGGGGTTGTGCGCGCCTTGATTGTGGCGCCGACGCGGGAACTGGCCGAACAGATTCACGAGGCATTTGTCCTCCTGGGCAAAAAGACGCGCATTCGCAGCGTGACTGTCTACGGTGGCGTGAGCAAATATCGTCAGGCAATGGCCCTGCGCCGCGGTGCAGAGATTGTAGTCGCGTGCCCCGGTCGTTTGCTCGACCACGTGGGCGACGGTTCGATTGACCTGACGAATGTGGAAGTGCTGGTATTGGACGAAGCCGACCGCATGTGCGATATGGGCTTTTTGCCCGATATTCGTCGCATCTTGCGGCTGGTCCCCAGCGAACGACAGACCCTCTTCTTCTCGGCGACCATGCCTTCGGAAATCCGAACGCTGTCCGCAGAGATGCTGAAGGATCCGGCCAAGGTGGAGATCGATATGCTGGTTCCCGTTAAATCGGTGAAGCACGCGCTCTATCCTGTGCCCGAAAGCCTGAAGACCAAGCTGCTGCTGTCTATGCTGGAGCAGACTCCGACCGGACGGGTGTTGGTCTTTACCCGCACCAAGCGGCGGGCCAATAATCTGGCGCGAGACCTGGAACGCAGCCGCTATCGCGTTTCTTCGTTGCAGGGCAACATGGCGCAAAACCAGCGCCAGGCGGCACTCAACGGCTTCCGCGAAGGTAAGTTCGATATTCTGGTGGCGACGGATATTGCTGCGCGTGGGATTGATGTCACGGATATTTCGCATGTCATTAACTTCGACATGCCCGATACCGTAGACGCCTATACCCATCGCATTGGGCGCACCGGACGCGCCCAGGCGAGTGGCGAAGCGTTCACCCTGACGTTGCCGACTGACGAACCTGCCATTCGCGCCATCGAAAGCGCAGTTGGCAGTGAGATCGAGCGACGACGTCTGCCCGATTTCGACTATGGTTCGTTTGATCCCACCTGGCAGCCGCCGCGCAACCGCAACGGTGGCGGCGGTGGTTCGACCCTGCGCGGTAATATGAGCGGGGGTGGCGCACGCCGCGGTGGACGGCCCGGCGGTTTTTCGGGCGGTGGCGCACGCCGCAGCAGTCGCATGGGTGGGGGTAGCAACAACACCCGCAGCGGCAGCAGTAATGGTCGTGGCGGCAGCAGCAATGGTCGCAGTGGCAGCAATAACCGCCAGGGGTCCTCGTCCTACGCCGGACGCTAGACCTGCCGGGATGCTTGCAGCCCGTTAGATAAACACTAAAAAGACGCCGGACTCTGCAAAGGGTGCGGCGTCTTTTTAATTGGTTTTCTTTCTGGGCTTACGCGCCTGTGTGGGCGATTATGAGGATTCATTGCGATCATCCAGCTGGCTTGCACCCCGATACAAAAGATAGAAGCCGACGGCCTGGATCACATGATACAGGTCATTTTTGTTGAAGTGGGTATGCAGATTCAGGCCGGCCTGTTGAACGGCAGCGGCGAGAATTGAGACGCCTAGGCCCTGGGCAATCATACGCGCGGCGGCGCGGGTATGATATTCACGTAATTGCACAATCAGCACACCCAGCAGCGCGCTGGCGTAGTCGTAGACCACAAAACGGAAGTCGTTTTGGCGGTAGAT
>JBBDIO010000103.1:0-5961 GCA_040880365.1 Litorilinea sp. | reverse complement strand
CCGGGTGCTGGGGGGGGTTATGTTGTACCAGCGTGGCGGCGCGCGGGAGTAGGCCGCGCACGCCCGTAGCCCAAACCGGTCCTGCTGCGTCGGCAGATTCTACCAGCGCGACAATGGGCAGCGCGGGAAATTCCTGCATAGTGGCACGCAGCCAGGTCAGACTATCGGTCCGCATCCAGCCCAGATCCCAGAGAATGACATCGGGCAACTCGATTTGACCGTCGACTTGGCCGATATTTTGAATGTCAGTTTGCAAAGCGGTAAGTGTGGTTAGCGTGCTTTGGGGATCGGTCTGGGCGACGACTTCCCAGCCAGGCGCAGCCGAGAGAACCGCGACCAATCCGCCGCGCGCCAGCAGGTCGGCGGCGACAATGAGTACATAGCGATCCGACGGATTCATACCGTCACGACTTTCTCGGGCACCAGACAGGTATGCGTGTCGCGTGGGATAGCGCCAGAAGTTACGGCGCTATCCCACGCAAACTCACGAGACCGTTTAACTCTGCTTGGCGCTGATGCGTGCCGCCACCATCTCGGCAATCTCGTCGGGATGGCGGGCAACCTGTGCGCCCGCGGCTTTTAGAGCTTCCATCTTTTCGCCGGCAGTGCCTTCGCCGCCAGAGATGATCGCCCCGGCATGGCCCATGCGACGACCGGGAGGCGCGGTTTGGCCCGCAATGAAGGCCGTGACCGGCTTGCTCATATGCGCACTGATAAACTGAGCGGCGTCCTGTTCGTCGGTGCCGCCGATTTCGCCAATCATGACGACTTGGTCGGTGGCGGGATCATCCTCGAACATGCGCAACACGTCGATGAATTTGGTGCCGATGATGGGATCGCCACCAATGCCGACTGCCGTCGATTGACCAATGCCGCGCGCGGTGAGGGCATAGACAACTTCATAGGTTAGCGTGCCCGAACGGGACACCAGACCCACGGTGCCGGGGGTGTGAATATGGCCGGGCATAATCCCGACTTTGGCCTCGCCCGGTGTAATCAAGCCGGGGCAGTTGGGGCCGATGAGCCGGGTGTTGGTGGTGGCGAGATAGGCGCGCACTTCGACCATATCGAGCGCGGGTATGCCTTCGGTGATGCAGATCACCAAGTCGATTCCGGCATCGGAGGCTTCGATAATTGCATCGGGGGCAAACCGGGCCGGTACATAGATAATGCTGGTATTGGCGCCTGTGGCGGTGACAGCTTCGTTGACCGTATCAAAGACGGGCGTGTTTTCGACGGCCCATTCGCCGCCTTTGCCGGGGGTGACCCCTGCGACCACATTGGTGCCATATTCGATCATCTGCTGGGCGTGGAATGCGCCCTCGCGGCCTGTGATCCCCTGCACAACCAGGCGGGTGTCTTTGTTCACTAAGATGCTCATGCATTCACTCCTTTGGCAGCCGCCACGGCTTTTTCGGCAGCATCGGCCAGACTGGTGGCCGTCGTCAGATTGGCATCGGCCAGAATCTGGCGGCCTTCTTCTTCGTTGGTGCCGACCAGCCGCACCACAAAGGGCACTTTGACTTCCAGGGTGTCAATGGCTTCGAGCACGCCGCGGGCGACTTCGTCACAGCGGGTGATGCCCCCGAAGATATTGATGAGAACTGCTTTGACGCGGGAATCGGACAAGATAATCCGCAATGCGGCTGCCACTTTGTCAGACTGCGCGCCGCCGCCCACGTCCAGGAAGTTGGCCGGGTCGCCGCCATAAAATTTGACGATGTCCATGGTTGCCATCGCCAGACCTGCGCCATTGACCATGCAGCCGATTTCGCCATCCAGGTTGATATAGCTCAATCCGTGGCGGCGGGCTTCCTGCTCAGATTCGTCCTCTTCATCGGGATCGCGCATTTCTGCCAGATCGGCATGGCGAAATAGCGCGCTGTCATCGACGGAGATCTTGCCGTCTACGGCGATTAATTTGTTTTCACCGGTGATGACCAGCGGATTGATCTCCGCCAGGCTGGCATCGGTTTCGATATAGGCTTTGTAGAGGCCGCGTGCGATATTGATGAAGGCACGGGTATGCTCTTTGGGCAGCCCGATGCCATCGGCCAGGATGCGGGCCTGATGGTCGCGCAGACCCAGGAACGGATGCACGGCAACGGTAATGATTTTTTCGGGTGTTTCGGCTGCGACCTGCTCGATTTCCACGCCACCTTCGCTGCTTGCCATGAGCACCACGCGCTGGCGTGCCCGATCCAACACGGCGCCCAGATAAATTTCGGTGCGGATGTCGGCGGCCTCATCGACCAATACTTTTTTGACGGTCAGACCTTTGATGTCCATGCCCAGAATGGCGTCGGCATGTTGTTCGGCTTCGTCGGGCGTCTTTGCGACCTTGATGCCGCCGGCTTTACCGCGTCCGCCGACCAACACCTGGCTTTTGACGACGACCGCGCCCCCCAGTCGCCCAGCGATATCGCGGGCTTCGATTGGGTTGGTTGCAACTTCGCCATTGGGAATCGGAATTCCGTATTTGGCGAAAATTCGCTTGGATTGATACTCATGTAAGTTCAATGTTGCGCCTCCCTCGAACTTCGCGCAGTGATGTGATGATTTGCGCTGAATTGGCAGTGGTTTACGAAATCATGGATTGAAATCGCGGGCTAAAATTTACTGGCTACGGTTCACAGCCGGATGAAAACACCCTCTGTGGCACGAACTCTGTGGCACGAACGCGGTGCACGCATGTTTCCCAGAGAAAAACAGTGTTTTGATTATAGACTTCTGCCGGAATATATGACAAATTCTATCGTCGAGACGGAACATGGAATGATAAACGGATGGAATCGCGGACACCACTCTGCAAGCCTGGCAAGATAATATTGCAGGAGTCTCAGTGACTACCTGTGCCGCCGACCAGCACAGATGACGGGATGTGGTGTGGACGTGCCCAGGCGGTGAATAGTTTTCTGATGTTTCGCCGCCAATGTATAATCGGCTCTGGGAGAGAGGGGACATTTTTGGAGTGATGATGCAGCAGGCGTTTGTGTTTTGTCCATATTGCGGAGCACGATTAGAGGCGCGCACGCGTTTTCAACAGGTGCGCCCGGTGTGTCCTGCCTGCGGATTTGTGCATTTTTGCGATCCGAAAGTGGCGGTCATCGGCATGATCATTTGGGATGACCACGTGCTGTTGGTGCGGCGCGGGGTGGACCCCGAAAAGGGCAAGTGGGCACTCCCCGGCGGCTATATGGATGCCCACGAGATGCCGGATGTTGCGCTGGCACGCGAATTGCAGGAAGAAGTGGGCATTGCCGTGGAGGCGGTCCGTTTGATCGAGATTTTCCCAATGGCAGGCCCATCCCAACGCAATCGTGGCATCGTGTTGGTTTATACGGCAGAACCCGCATCCCGAACCCTGGAAGAACTTTGGGGACGTGATGATGTGTGGGAGGCGGCATGGTTTCGCGCCGGTGCGCTGCCGGAAGATTTGGCCTTTGAATCGACCATTACGCTTTTGCGCCAATGGCAACAGCGGGTCTGTATATGAGTGAAAACCGGATGGAACGGACTCAAGTGAATAAAACCGAAGTGAACAAATCTGAAGTGAGTAAAACTGAAGCGGCGCAGGCGGAAGTCGCAGAGACCGACAACCAGAATGGACCCGCACCCGTCAAAACGTATCTGATTACCGGGGGGGCAGGTTTTTTGGGGATTAACCTGACTCGCTATCTGTTGGCGCGGGGGCATCAGGTCGTTTCGCTGGATATTGCCGATTTTGATTATCCTGAACGCGAGCAAGTGCGCGAGGTGCAGGGCGATATCCGCGTGCGCGCCGATGTGGATGCGGCGATGCAGGGCGTGGATCTGGTGATTCACACCGCGGCGGCGCTGCCGCTTTATAAGGCCGAAGACATCTATTCTACCGATATCGATGGTCTGCGCACAGTGCTGGAAGCGGCACATGCCCACGGTGTGGAACGGGTCGTGCATGTGTCATCGACTGCGGTTTATGGGATCCCGGATCATCATCCGCTGGTGGAAGAAGATCGTTTGCATGGGGTAGGCCCCTATGGCGAAGCCAAAGTGGAAGCCGAACAGATTTGTGCCGAATATCGGGAACGGGGATTATGTGTGCCGATTCTTCGCCCCAAGTCGTTTGTAGGCCCCGAACGGTTGGGTGTGTTTGCGCTGTTATACGACTGGGCACAGGATGGCCGAAATTTCCCGGTGTTGGGAAGCGGGAATAATCGTTATCAACTGTTGGATGTGGAGGACTTGTGCGCCGCGATTTATTTGGCGGCGACGCTGGATTGCCGCGTAACGAACGATGTGTTCAATATCGGCGCCAAGGAATTTGGTACGCTCAAGGAAGACTATCAGGCGGTGCTGGATTATGCGGGTTTTGGCAGGCGCATCGTGCCGTTACCGGCCAAGCCTATGATCTGGACGCTGCGCGCGCTGGAGGCGGTGAAGCTTTCGCCGCTTTACAAGTGGGTGTATGAGACTGTCACTGAGGATTCGTTTGTTTCCATTGAAAAGGCGGAGCGTGTGCTGGGCTATCGGCCGCGCTATTCTAACCGCGATGCGCTGGTGCGCAACTATGAATGGTATCTGGCACACCAGGGCGAATTTAGCGGAAAATCGGGGGTCTCGCATCGGGTACCCTGGAAGCAGGGAATTCTGGGATTGGCAAAGCGGTTCTTCTAGCGCCAGCTAGACCAGTGCCGGGTCGCTGCCGGAATTTTATAGACGACCAAAACGCCGCGCTGGTGGATCGATTGTGATCCCAGTGCGGCGTTTTTGCGTGTAGCAGTCTGTATCGAGTTACGGCAATTTATGCGCGTGCGATAGGAATATCCTGACTGTCGCCGCCGTTCGTGTCGGTGGTGGGTGTTTTACCTGCGGTGGCGTCGCTGGTAGCAGCGTCATCAGTCGCCGGCTGGGGTGGCGTGCCGGCAGTTTTGGCGGCATTGTCGCGTTCGCGCAGATCGTGTGCCAGTTTATCCAGTTTGTCGCTCAACGTGCGTAAGCCTTGGGTGAGTGCGGCGGCAATTTCCTGCGAAACTTTGCTGGTACGCATCTTGTCGGCGACATCTTCGGCCCGATCCAACATTTTGCGCGTCTCTTCGCGCTGGCTGAATTCTTTTAGATGCTGTTCCAGCGATTCGGCGACGTCGGTGACGCCCGTGCGCAGGTCATCTTCCAACCGTTTGCGTTGTTCACTTTTCCATGCCGCATCTATCGCTTCGGCAAATTTCGCGCCCAGCGAATTCAGCTCGTCAATCAACGCCTGCGACTGGGCATTTGGCGCCCGACCCGTTTCGCTGCTTCCGGTTTCCGACTGGGTGCTTCCCGCTTGTGTAGATTCCCACTGGGTGTTTTCGGGACCCGTGGATTGTCCATCGGTTGGGGTTGTCATGGATCATTCTCCTGCCTGTAAGGTTTGCTATCCTGAATCAAAGTTCGACGCACCGAATAGGTTGGTCTGTCTGAACCTGCGCGGCAATTATACGTGCCTATAGTGTACTACGAAAAAGTTAAGATTTTGTCGCGACTTTTCTAATTGGCGAGGGAGAAATGCGCATTGGGAGAAAGACTGGTCGATTGACGAGGTCGAACAATTGGGTCGATTGATCTGGTCAGGGGGCGAGGGGCAAGATCGCGGCATCCCCGATGACGGTGTCGGCCTGGGCCACGGGCAGGCGCACTTCATCGGCAGGGTGGTAGAGGCCCACGGCGGCGTAGCCATCTGTATCCAACATGACGTTGGTGAATTTGTGGGTCGTGGTCAGAAATTCTTCGGGCAGCCAGGATCCGGTGGGTGCAGGTCCTTCGGCGGTGGCGGGTTCGCCGTCGCGCTGGGCGATGCGTGTGCCATCGGCCGCGTGTAGGTGGACGAAGATATGGTGGGGCGGCACAATGGGTTGCAGGGCCTGCCAATGGAGAGTCAGGATGAGATCGCCGGCTTGCGATGGCGTCGCGGGTGTGTTCGCGTCGGGGGCGAATTCTACA
>JBBDIO010000102.1:0-5996 GCA_040880365.1 Litorilinea sp. | reverse complement strand
GATGTCGGTGAGCATGTTGAGCGCAACGACGACCAGGCTGGCAAAAAAGGCCAACGCCTGCACCACGGCAAAATCGCGATTGCTTACGGCTTCGGCCAAAAGATTGCCCAGCCCAGGCCAGGCGAAGATGGTCTCGATATAGATGGAGCCGCTGAGCAGATAGCCAAACTGCACGCCGATGATGCTGATGAGAGGAATGGTCACATTGCGCAGGACATGATTCAGATAAATTTGCCGCTGGGAAAGTCCCTTGCCGTGCGCGTTGCGGATGAAATCTTCGGTGCGCACTTCCAGCGCCGCAGAGCGGGTGAAGCGCACCAATTGGCCCATCGTGAAGACACTGAGGGCAAACGCGGGCAAGATAATCGTGGCCGTGGGCATGTTCAGCCCGCAGCAGATCTCCCAGGTGTCGCGCCCAAACGAGGGCAGCACGCGCAAATTGACCGCGAAAAGTACAATGAGCATGAGCGCCAGCCAAAAGCTGGGCACAGTCTGTCCCAATAGCCCAATGCCGCGCCCCAGATAATCCCAGCCGGTGCCGGGGTTGGAACCCGCCAACAATCCTAGCGGCACGCCCAGCACAATCGCCATGATAAGCGCAGCCGACGCCAGCTCAATCGTCGCGGGCATGCGCTGCAGAATGATGTGGGTGGCGGGTTGGCGATAGCGCGCCGAAGATCCAAAATCGCCGCGTATCGCACCCGTGAAAAATTCGATAAACTGGATGTGGAGCGGGCGATTGAAGCCCATTTCTTCGCGCGCCAACTCGCGTTGGGCCGCCGTGGCATCGCGCGACACCATGAGCGCCGTGGGATCGCCGGTTAGCCGCAGCATAAAGAAGACGATAACCAACACGCCCAGGAGGATCAGAATCGATTGGATGAAGCGTGAGACGATGTATGCGGTCATGGCAGTGGTGTAAGAGGGTGTAAGAGAATGAACAGGGTAATGAACCGGGTGAGGGGGCAGAAATGTCACCTGCTCCCTCACCCGGTCACCCTGCCCACCTATTCGGCGATATCTACATAGAACAGCCAGTAATCTTCGGCGGCGCGGGGGCGGTGATTTTCCACCCGGTCGCTGTGCGCTTCGAAGACATCCAGCTGGTAGAGATAGATGAAGGGCGGATTTTCCATCATATATTGCTGAAGTTCCACATAGAGCGCGGCGCGGGCGTCATCGTCCACTTCCACTTCGATGCGGTCCAGCAGGTCGAGGATCACGGGATCTTCCCACGCGGAATAGCTGGCATCCCACCCGCGCAGTGCACCGATGAGCCGTTGCAGAGCCTCACCGATGGTGGCCGACCAGCTATCGCCGAAGATCGGCGGCAGTTCCTTGGCGGCTTCCAGATCCCAGAATGCGCCCGATTCCATAATGTTCAGATCGGTTTCGATGCCCACTTCGGCCAGATAGCCCTGCACCGCTTCGCAGACCTGTTCAAAGTTGGTATACGCGCCGGCAGGACAGGCAAAGTCCATGCTGAAGCCGTCGGGATAGCCCGCCTCTGCCAGCATCTCGCGCGCCAGATCGGGGTCATAGGCAAAGGGTTCCAGGCTGTCATCAAATCCCCAGTTGGCGGGTGTGACCAGCCCTGTGGCCGGGCGTGCGTTGCCGCCAAAGAGCGCATCGATGATGGCTTCCACATCTACGGCGTGGTTCATGGCAATGCGCACGCGCGGGTCTTCGGTGGGCTGGCCCACGCCGGTGGTCAGGTTGTTGAACGCCACATAGTAAACCCGATCCGAGGGATAGCTCACAATGTTAATGCCGGCTGTGCCTTCCAGGCTGGCGGCTTCTTCGGCGCTCAGACGGGTGACGATATCCACTTCGCCGGTCTGGATGGCTGCGACGCGTGTCGCCGATTCGGGGATGGGGCGGAAGATTACCTGATCCACCAGGGGATAGCCCTCGCGCCAGTAATCTTCGTTCTTCTCCAGCACAATGCGGTCACCCTGCGCCCATTCTACCAGGCGGAAAGGGCCGGTGCCCACGGGATTCTGCAAGAAGCCTTCGAGGCCTACTTCGTTAAAATAGGCGGGCGGAATCATGCCCCAGCTCTGGGCGACCACACGCAGAAAGAGCGGCTGCGGTTCTTCGGTCTGCACAACGACCGTATAGTCATCCACTGCTTCTACCGAAATGGCGGGCGTCCAGTTGTCGAAGTATTGATTCTGGGGATCCTGCCCCTGTTCCCAGGCGAAGACCACAGCGTCGGCGTTGAACGGTTCGCCGTTGTGGAAGGTGACGCCTTCGCGCAGGGTGAAGGTATAGGTCGTGCCATCTTCCGAGATTTCCCAGTCGGTTGCCAGTGCGCCTTCCAGCGCGCCTTCGTCGTTGCTCCAGACCAGCGAGTCATAAATCGCCCACGATGCGTTGGTGGCGTTGCGTTCTGCGGCCTGGGGCAGATAGAGCGCATTGGGGAAGGTCGTCAGCGCCACGCGCAGGACTTTTTCACCATCGCTCTCGGTTTGGGGCGCAGTATCGGGTGCGGCGCCCGGTGTCACGGGCTGCGTACAGGCCGCCAGGGCCAGAAGGGCCGTGAGCAAGACTGCATAAAGTGTGTGATTCCATGTGCGGGTTGGGGTGGAGCGAGTTGACGGGGAGCGCCTTGAGTGGTGCGGTGGTTGATTTTGGTGCATAGATGAATCTCCTTTGTTGGCTGCGTTTTGAATTGACTGTGATGCCAAACACGTATGCCTGCGGCTGGATTTCGCGCGCAGGAGACAGGCAAACTGCGCGCCAGTCGCGGTTCGAGCGCGATATTGTGCGCCTACGGGTGAGAACAGGGCCAGGCGTCCATCCGGTCAATCTCAACCGGTCACTCTCAACCGGCAAATCTCGCCGGGGTTGTGTAGAGGAAATCTACAGGGTCACGCTTCAGGCTTGAGTAAACACGCCTTAGTTTAACAATTCGGGTGCATTGTGTAAATGCTTAAATTGACGGCCCCCCATTGGCAGGCCCCAGAAGCTTGCCCAGTATAGCACAGCCCTGAGTAACCCGCGTGGCAGGCAAATTGGCGCGGAGGCGGGCCTGCGCTCCCAGTTGCTGCACAGACACCGCAGGCGAATTTCGTGATATGATGGAATGGATTTTGCAAGGGCACGTGCAGCAAATCGGGCACGCATAGAACATGGCCCAGAACAATCCCCAGAATATTGCCCAGAACAATGCAGAGATGAAGCATAGAACATAAGGAGCCAACCCCATGATCGCACCGCAAATGTTGACACTGGCGGCACTGGAAGCCGGGCTGGATGCCATTCGCCAATCGCCGCGCGCGGCGGGCACGCTGGATCTCATCGTGCGCCGCCCCGCAGTGGAAGCGCGCGAGCGGCTGGACGCCGCCGAATTGGACAGCGCAGTGGGGATGGTGGGCGATAATTGGGCGACCCGTGGCAGTTCGCGCACGTCCGATGGTAGCGCCCACCCCGACATGCAGTTGACGCTGATGAACAGCCGCGCGATTGCGCTGGTGGCGCAGGAACGGGCGCGCTGGCCCCTGGCAGGCGATCAACTTTATGTGGATCTGGACCTGAGTGTGGAAAATCTGCCGCCGGGCACCCGGCTGGCAATCGGCGCGGCTGTGCTGGAAATCACGCCCGAACCCCACATGGGCTGTAAAAAGTTTGCCGCCCGCTTTGGTGTCGAAGCGCTGCAATTCGTCAACTCGTCCATGGGCCAGGCATTGCGCCTGCGCGGGGTCAATACGCGCGTGGTCCAGGGCGGCCCGATTCGCGTGGGCGACGCGGTACAGAAGCTCCCGGCGCAGAAACTACCGGAATAGGCACACCTATACATGGCGAAATTGAAACTGGATTTACACGACATCTATAACCGCGGGCGCAAGATCGACGACGAGCTGAATCGCATTGTGGAAGAAGCCATGGACAAGCGCATCGCATTGGTAGAGATCATCCCCGGCAAGGGCAGCGGACAGCTCAAGAAGCACGTCTTGCGTTTTCTCAACCAGCCCCACATCCGCAATCTCTATCATCGGGTGGAAAAAGACGACCGCAATTTCGGGCGCATCTTTGTCCATTTTCGCCACTAAACAGAGCCCTGCCCCGGGCAAACGCAAGACGAAACCCGGACCCGTTCCGAGTTATTTGATTTTGCATAACGTGTACAAACTGCTATTCTGGATTCTACACATTGTGCCCTTGTGAGTGACTTGTGAATTTCAGTTTTAACCAGTGACGCGAGCGAATGATTAAATACCCCCAAATAAATTCTTGCAACCCTCTGGCAGCTGTAGAATGTAGCGGAATGCCGGGTTGGGAAATCGATCGTCCCTCGCATTCAAATGGCCGCAGCAAATGGCTACAGAGCGTTTCTGTATATGAATAATCAGAGCGCGTTTGTCAATTGGCTTGCCATCGGGGTGATTCTCGCCGGCATCGTCGCCGTCATTGTCCTGACTTTGCAACCGCCTGCCACCGAGATTGAACCTCTGCCCACACGCGCCGCAGCGATGCCTACCGACACGCCAACGCCGACCTCTACACCCATGCCGACCGCAACCCCGGTGCCTATCATAGCCCTGCCCACGCCCACCTCTACCCCCGCAGTGGACAATTTGCCTGTCATCGATCCCCCACCGGGCGGGCAGGTCTATCGCCTTTTGCCGGCGCACGCCGGCGTGGTCGGCTGGACGCGTGCCGTGGATACCGCGCCCAACCATCTGGGCGACTATAACATTTATGCGGGCATCTACGAAGACAACGTGCACCTGGGCGCGATGCAGTTTGACCTGTCAGAAATTCCGCCCGGCGCGCCGGTCTTGCACGCCGATTTAACGCTGCTGGGGCTTTCCGATGAATTTTTAGGCCCCGACGGCAATTGGACGGTGGACCTGCTGGCGTCCTGGATGAATCAGGATTGGGGCCAGCTCGACTATCCGCACCTGGCGCGTGCGTATAATGTGGCGACTTCTCTGGTGCCGCCCTTGAGCAAGGCCGATTTGGGGCGCGGGCAACCCAATACGCTCTTCTTCCCGCCCGACGCGCTGGCTTTGCTCGAAGCCGAATTGTATCAGGGCACGGTCGCCTTTCGCGTGGCCGGCCCCAGCCTGGGCGAGGACAATCTGTTCGCCTGGGATAGCGGCTTTGGCGCAGGATCGCTGGCAAGCCCGCCTTTGCTGCGTGTGGTGACGGGACCTATGCCCGATGCACCGCCGCCTTCGCCCACGCCCAACTATGTCATCATCACACCCGAGACCGAAAACCTGGTGGAGCGCGCCGCGGCTGTGCTCACTGCCACTGCCCAGGCGACTCCCTACACGGGTGAGGGGACGCCCACGCCTACGCCCACCGCGACGCCCTATCCGCCCAACTGGGTAACGCCGGTCATCCTCACCAACACCCCCGTGCCCGAAAACGCCGCCACGGCCGAATGGCAGAGCATGGTCGCCACCGCCCAGGCCATCGTCCTGGGCACGCCTACCCCGTTCCCTGTTAATATGTGGACGGCGACACCCACCCCCGGCCCGACCGCCACGCGCGACCTGATTCCGGTGGGCGACCTGACCGCCACGCCCACGCCCACCGCCACACCCGGTGAAATTCCGCCGGTGTTGCGCGGCCGCATTCTCTTTCTGTCCAATCGCTTCGGCAATGCCGATGGCGATCTCCTGGTCATGGATGCCGATGGCAGCAATGTCGCCATCTGGGCCGCGGGCAGCGATGCCTGGGTCTATCGCCAGGCGCGCGTCGGGCAGGATCTGGCGCCCGATGGCCGGGGGCAGGTGCTGGTCTCCGACCGCCAGATCAATACAGTGGCCCAAAACCTATTAGACAATCCCCATCTCTTTGTGGTATCCTCCGATTCAGATGTGCTTCCACTGCGCATTACACAACAAGGCATGAACTACGATGCAGCCTGGTCCCCGGTAGATTATCGCATTGCGTATGTCTCTACGGAGCCGGGCAATGACGAAATATTTACAGTGCGGCCCGACGGCAACGACCGTCAACGCCTTACCTTCAACGAGTGG
>JBBDIO010000101.1:315-6022 GCA_040880365.1 Litorilinea sp. | reverse complement strand
GCAAGCTCGCGCGCGATGTCTGCCCGTCCGAACGGTGCACTGGCCGCGTCACGCTCGGAGTCAAATCGTTTCAGTATTCCTGCGCGCATCTCATGTGCCTCCACGCACTGAACAAATTGCACTTCTGCTTTAGCACGTAGTCTAGGGTTTAGGGTCAGTCGTACGGAACATGGGGTGCGAGGGTGGACACCACTCACCTGCCTGCCCCCGCATCCTACGCCCCGCGCCTAACTGCCCGCTGGTTTACCCTCCCCATTCTTCCGCGGGTGTGCGCAGATTGCGGTTGGGGAATTCCCGATAGGGATACGCGGCCAGTTTTTCCTCGTCCAGATCCACGCCCAGCCCCGGCGCGGTGGGCAGATCCACATAGCCATCTTTGGCGACCAGCGGCGCATGGGCAATCTTACGCCCAATCTCTTCAAAATTGACAAAATATTCGGTGATGGGACAGTTGATCATGCCCGCGGTGGCGTGGATGGTGGCGGCCAGCCCAATTGTGGTGCTGTTATAGTTGTGGGGCGAAACCGCGATGTGATGGCATTCGGCCATGGCTGCAATTTCGCGCAGTTCCAGAATGCCGCCACAGTTGCAGACATCGGGGTTCAGGAGATCCACGGCGCGTTTGGTCATGACATCGCGGAATTCGTTCTTGGTATAGAGTTCTTCGCCCGTGACCACCGGCAGGCTGATGCTGCGCTTGACTTCGGCGAGCGCGTCCAGATCGCGCGCCGAGACGGGTTCTTCATACCAATAGGGGCGATATTCGGCAATGCGCGTTGCGACGCGGATCGCCTGCGCGGGGGCCAGGCGCCGATGCACTTCGACCAGGATTTCCACATCCGGCCCCACGGCTTCACGCACCGCGGCCACGCGCGCCACTGCGCTATCTTCTTCGGGCTTGCCGATATAGGCGCGCCAGGGGTTGGGGAAGGGATCGAACTTGAGCGCGCTGAAGCCTTTGGCGATGACCGCGGTCGCGTCGTCTTGTAGCTGTTGCAGCGAACCACCCCCGCCCCAGCCATTGGCATAGACGCGTTGCCGCTTGCGGGTGGCTCCTCCCAACAGATTGTAGACGGGTTGATTGGTGGCTTTGCCCGCGATATCCCACAGGGCCTGTTCCAGCGCACTGATGGCGCAGAAAAGCTCTAGCGAGCCGCGTTTGCCCGCAAAGTCGTTATAGGCCATGAAGGTGAAGTGTCGGATATCGAAGGGATTGCGCCCCTTGAGATAGCGGGCCAACTGTTCGATGTGGATTTCGATGGTGCGATCCCGATCCAGCTGGGTATAGGCTTCGCCCCAGCCATAAATGCCTTCATCGGTCTCTACCTTCACAAAGAGCCAGTTCTTGTTGATGCCGGGGTTGATGAGATAGGTCTTGACATCGGTGACTTGCATGGGAATACCTTTCTGTCAGTTAGGCGCGAGCGGAGAATAGAGTGTGTCCCACCGGTCGGCGTGCGGGGGGCGGTGCAGCTGGAACCGGCCTGGTTCAATCATGCAGATCGTTTGGGTAGCTGGTGTGCTGGTTTTTAGTGTACCAGATGCGGGTTGGGGCGTGAAGCTGGTTTCGCTTCGAAAAACATAGCCCGTGGCGCGGAACTATGATAGAGTATGCAAAATGAGACATGCCGGGCATGTGCCGCCCGGATACCCGTGGGACGGGTAAAGGAGAAGCGAACATGGTAACAGGAGTTGTCGCCGCGCCAAATTCACAACCGGATTCACAGGTGGGCGCGCAGATTGATCTGGGGGCAATGGGGCGGGCAGCAAAGGCTGCGGGTCGCCGGCTCGCAACCTTGCGGACTGCCGACAAAGATCGGGCGTTGGCCGCGATTGCCGATGAACTGGAAGCCCAGACGCCCGCGATTATGGCCGAAAATGCCCTGGATATTGCCCAGGCCGAGGCCAAAGGGGTGAGTCCCGCCCTGCTGGATCGGCTGTTGCTCACCGAGGCGCGCATCGCCGCCCTGGCCGAAGATACGCGCAAGGTGATTGCCCTGCCCGACCCGGTGGGTTCCGAGCTGGATAGTCGCGTGCTGCCCAATGGCCTGCGCCTGAGCAAACGGCGTATGCCGATTGGCGTGCTGGGCGTGATCTACGAGGCGCGGCCCAATGTGACCATCGACATTGCCACGCTTTCGCTCAAGACGGGCAATGCTGTGATCCTGCGCGGCGGCAGCGAGACTCTGCGCAGCAACCGTGCGCTGGTGCGGGTGATCAACGATGCGCTGCACAAGATCGATTTCCCCACCGGGGCCATCCAGTTTATTGATAGCCCGGATCGGGCATTGGTGAGCCAACTGCTGCGGCTGGATGCCTATGTGGATATGCTGATCCCGCGCGGCGGCGCGAGCCTGCACCGGCTGTGTCGCGAAGAGAGCACCATTCCCGTCATCACCGGCGGCATTGGCATCTGCCATCTCTATGTGGATGTGAGCGCCGACCAGGCGCGCGCGGTGGATATTATCGAAAATGCCAAGGTGCAACGGCCCAGTGTCTGCAATGCACTGGATACCATTCTAGTGAATCGGGAGATTGCCCAGGCGTTTTTGCCCCAGGTGGCGGCGCGCATGGCGCAAAAGGGCGTAGAGCTGCGCGCCGCGGGCCAGGCGCTGGACATTTTGCAGGAAAATGACCAGGGCGCGACGGTGGTGCCTGCCGGACCCGATGATTTTGATCAGGAATGGCTGGCGTTGATTCTGGGTGTGAAACTGGTGGATACGCTGGACGATGCGATTGAGCACATCCACGCCCACAGCACCGAACATTCCGACGGCATCCTCACCAACGACTGGCAGAACGCCAACCGCTTTATCGAAGCCATCAGTTCGTCGGCGGTCTTTGTGAATGCCAGCACGCGCTTCAACGACGGCGGGCAGTTTGGCCTGGGTGCAGAAGTGGCAGTCAGCACGCAAAAGCTCCACGCGCGCGGGCCGATGGGTCTGGAGGAATTGACCAGCTATAAATGGGTCTGCCTGGGCGATTGGCACATTCGCGCCTGACCGAAATTGCAGGATACCGTTTTGCAAATAAAAGCACCCTGGGTCGATTGCCGGCGCAGGGTGCTTTTTGTTTTGTTGGAGCTCTTTCCAAGCAGAATGCTACTTCATCAGGCACCGACGCTGTCAAAGTCCTGGATGTCGATGCCTGCACCCTCGCCGCTGATTACACTGTTTTTTCCACTGCGCTCGGTGCATGATATCCGCGTGGTATATCCCTCCGGTATATCGCTACCTATATACGTTGTAAGCTTGTCCATATAAGATATAGCTACCCCTGAGCAGGGGCCCCCGCACAATGCAAAATTTTCATGAAATTTGAATTGTTCAATCAGGCAAAATTCGGTCGTTGTGACCGGACTCCCCTGTTGGTTTTGTGGGCGCGTGCCGGTTTATATGGGCGCACGCGGTGAGCATACTCTATGAAGGAGAACAGCATGGGCAACAAAGGTTCGGCCCAATCCAAACCGCGCAAAGATAAGGTGAATGCCGCTGCTAAGCAGGCCAATAATCAGCAGGTAGAGGATAAGGATCAGGCTCTGGCGCATTATCGGGAGGAGGGAACGGATGAATATCTGACCACCAACCAGGGCGTGCGCGTCAATCATACCGATGATTCACTGAAGGCGGGGGCGCGCGGACCCACGCTCATGGAAGATTTCCACTTCCGCGAGAAGATGACCCATTTCGACCATGAACGCATTCCAGAGCGAGTTGTCCACGCCCGTGGCTCGGCGGCACATGGCTATTTTCAGGTCTATGAACCGTTGAGTGAATTGACCAAAGCCGGCTTTTTGCAGGATCCATCCAAACAGACGCCGGTGTTTGCGCGCTTTTCGACTGTGGTCGGCTCGCGCGGTTCTGCCGATACGGTGCGCGATGTGCGCGGCTTTGCCGTAAAATTTTATACGGAAGAGGGGATTTTCGATCTGGTAGGCAACAATATGCCTGTCTTCTTTATCCAGGACGGCATCAAATTTCCCGATCTGGTGCATGCGATTAAGCCCGAACCTCACAACGAAATGCCCCAGGCTTCGGCGGCCCACGATACGTTTTGGGATTTTATTTCGTTGCTCCCGGAATCGGCCCATATGATCATGTGGGTGCTTTCAGATCGCGCCTTGCCGCGCAGTTTGCGCATGATGGAAGGCTTCGGCGTGCATACATTTCGTTTTGTGAACGACGCGGGCAAGGCGCGTTTTGTGAAGTTCCACTGGAAGCCGGTGCTGGGCACCTATGGCATGGTGTGGGACGAATGTCAGAAACTGGCAGGCAAGAATCCCGATTGGTTGCGTCGCGATCTCTGGGATGCTATCGAAATGGGCAACTATCCAGAATTTGAGCTGGGTGTGCAGATTGTGGAAGAGGAAAACGAACACAGCTTTGACTTTGATCTCCTGGATCCCACCAAGATTATCCCCGAAGATGAAGTGCCGGTGCGCATCATCGGCAAGATGACGCTGAACCGCAATCCCGACAATTTCTTTGCCGAAACCGAACAGGTGGCATTCCATCCGGGGCATGTGGTGGCGGGCATCGATTTCACCAACGATCCGCTTTTGCAGGGGCGGCTCTTTTCCTATTTGGATACCCAGTTGATTCGCCTGGGCGGCCCCAATTTTCATGAACTGCCCATCAATCGCCCGCTGGCCCCGGTCCACAACAACCAGCGCGACGGCTATGGACGCCAGACCATCAACAAGGGACGCACCAGCTATACCCCCAATTCACTGGGGGGCGGCTGTCCCATGACGGCGCCTGAAAATATGGGGGGCTATGTGCACCATATGGAACGGGTGGATGGACACAAGATTCGGGAACGCAGCGACAGTTTTAAGGATCACTTCTCGCAGGCGACCATGTTCTGGAACAGTCTGACCCAGGCCGAACAGGATCATCTGGTAGATGCGGGCCGCTTTGAGCTGGGCAAAGTGACCACGCCCGAAGTGCAGCAGCGCATGGTGCACGAAATCCTGAACCGGATTGATCACCAGCTTGCGGTGCGCGTTGCCAAAGGCATTGGTGTCGAGCCGCCGGCCGAGTTCGCGGGCAAGGCAATCGACAAAAAGGCCCCGGAAGTCAGCATGGAATTTCGGACGCGCCCGGATAGTATCGAAAGCCGCCGCGTCGCGATTTTGGCAGCAGACGGGGTGAACGCCGTAGAAGTTAAGGCTGTGCAGGCAGGCTTGCAAGCCCAGGGCGCACAGGCGGATGTGATCGCCGAATCGCTGGGAAGGGTGGCAAGTGGTGATGGCAACGGCAATGGCAACAGTGATGGGGATGGCGTGAAGGCAAACGAGACCTTCCTCACTGTGGCATCGGTGATGTACGATGCAATCTATGTGCCGGGAGGGCAGCAAAGTGCCGCGGCATTACAGCAAAATGGCGACGCGCTTTTCTTCATCAACGAAGCATTCAAACATTGCAAGCCGATTGGCGCAACCAGCGAAGGCATCGAATTGCTGCAAGCTGCGTCCATGCCGGGGATCCAGCTAGCCGACCAGAAGGCCGACCAGCAGACTGTCGTGGACAAAGGCGTGGTCACGCAGTGGATGACAACGGGGACGGGTAAAGGGTCGCAAAAAGGCACAAAGGCCGATGCGTTTTTGAATGACTTTGTGCAGGCGATTGGTGAGCATCGCCATTGGGAACGGGCCGAAAAAGGGCAAGTGCCCGCCTAGTTGTCCAGGTCCGTATTATCCGTCTGT
>JBBDIO010000101.1:0-305 GCA_040880365.1 Litorilinea sp. | reverse complement strand
CCCGCTGCAATTTCTGCACCGGGCGCACTGCTGATTGGAGACACTGTTGTTTTGCGGGGGAAGATTATTGCGCGGTCCAGCCGCCATCGACTGGAATCGGCGCGCCGTTGACATAGGCCGCGGCGTCGGAAAGCAGCCATACGACTGTGCCGCCCATCTCTTCGGGTTGCGCCATGCGCCCCACGGGGGATGTGCTATTGATGGTATCCAGCAGCGTGGGCGCGGCGGTGGCGGCCTGTTGCAAAATGGGTGTATCGACCCAGCCCGGACAGAGCGCGTTGACGCGGATGCCCGCGTTGCCATAT
>JBBDIO010000100.1:0-37661 GCA_040880365.1 Litorilinea sp. | reverse complement strand
TAGCTGGGGGATGGCAATCGCCGCCAGCGTTGCCCCAATCACGGCATAGGTATAGGGCTGGCCGAAGCGGTCGATAAAGCGCTGCGTGGGCGCGGCGTCTTCACGCGCTTCGGCGACCAGGCGAATAATCTTATTGAGCGTGCTCTCCTCGGCCGAACGCATCATCTCCACTTCCAGCGCGCCGCCGCCATTGATCGTCCCGGCAAAGACATGGTCGCCCACCCCCTTGCCCACCGGCACACTCTCGCCGGTAATAGCACTTTGATCAATGTTGCTGGAACCGCCGGTCACCGTGCCATCGACGGGCAACCGTTCGCCCGGACGCACAATCACCACGTCGCCTACCTGCACCTCGTCAATGGGCAAAATGACATCGCCGCCCGGACGCCGCACAGAGGCCACATCGGGGCGCAACTGGCCTAGGGCTTCGATGGCGTGGCGCGTGCGGTCCATGGCAAAGCCTTCCAGCGCCCCACTCAGGGTAAAGAGGAAGAGCAAGAGCGCACCCTCCTCCCATTCTCCAATGGCAGCCGCGCCCAGCGCGGCGGCAATCATGAGAAAATCGATATCCAGCTCGCCCTCGCGCAATTTTTCCCACGCGCCCAGCGTGCCGTTATACCCCCCGGCAACATAGGCAGCCACCGCCACAATCGTCACCAGCCAACCGGGCAAACTGTCACCGGCAAGCCAGCCAATCAACAGCCCAACCAGTGTCACAAAGGCCAATAGAAAGGGAACATTCGAACGCCAGTCCTCAAAGATCGCCATCCAGGCCGGTGACGAATTGCCCGCCCCCGGCACAGCATTCGCACTTGATTTAGCCAACGGTACACTCATAACGGTTCTCTCCTGCTTACCCGCAAAAATTTCCTGTTAAGAAATTTACTTTTAAGGAATTTGGCATGTACCTGTTCATTGCATGATTTTTCAAGGTGTTTTCTCCCGGTTCGCCACCAAAACGCGCGGATGCCAACCCGGTTACTCGCCGTTAGGCAGATTACCGGCGTGTTCATCATTAGCAGATTCATCATTGGCGATTTCATGGGGATGCTGACGCCGCCATGCGTCCTGAATTTCGGCGCGCTTGCGGGCCTGGCAGTCGCGACAAAATCCCAGAATATCCACCCGCGCCGTCACCGGCTGAAAGCCCCCCACCTGGGTTAACATGGGACCCAGCGATTCCATAGGAAACGAGGCGGGGAAATCGGTAATCGTATGGCAGCGCAGGCAAACCAGGTTAATGTGCGGCGCGGGATTGGTGTCATAGTGCGTGTGATCCGATCCCATGCCGATTTCCACAATCGCGCCCAGTTCCCGCAATACGTTCAGCGTGTTGTAAATCGTCGCCCGACTGATATCCGGGTGTTTTTCCACAATCCCGGCATAAACCTGATAGGGAGTCGGATGTCCCTGAGTGCGGGCTAAATATTCGCAAACCCGTCGCCGTTGGTCCGTCACTCGATAGCCGGCCTGGCGCAAGGCATTTAACAAGACGTCTGGTTGAGCCATTTCTCCACCTCTTTAGAATAATTCTAAACTAGCTTCTATTATACGAATATATTCTCAGTTAGTCAACTTATTTAGAATGATTCCAATTAAATAATATTGTAAGGAATTGTGCCATAGTCGCACAATCCATGCCCGCCACTCCTTATTTAGAACCCGTCCTATTATCCCTTCCCCGCTCCCGCCAGCGGCTGCCATTTCGTTAAGCCAACGGAACCTTTGACATGCCTTGTGAATCTTGGTACAATCACCCCGTAGCTGGTAACGCATGTCTATTGTGCGCGCGGGTGCTGCACACCCATAAATGCCAGATCGCGTATACTGCCACATCCCGTACTGTGTCGGCTGAGTTTGCTACTCGACGATTGTTATCGAGCGTAGAACCGAAAAATACCGCGTGTCCAAAAAGCTCTTTGCGTACTCCCTACTTGCATGTGTCGTAGCCTGGCTACTCTTCAGTTATGTCCCGGAATTACGTCAGTTCCTGCCTGAAGTAGCCTTTCCCAGCGCCTGGCTGCGTGGATTGGCGTGGCTGGGCGCGCTGGCTGCGGCCCTGTTTGTCGCAATCCAGGTCTGGATCGTCGGCTCGACCTTCCGAAGCTTGCGCAATCGGCAAAATGCTCCCGACAGCCCCGAACCCATTCCCGGTCTGCACATCAACCTTTTTGGCGAAATCGTGTGGACCGCACTGCCCATTCTGATGACAGTGGGCTTGATCCTGGCCGGTGTCGCAATTTGGACGGCCCGATAGCCGCGACGAACAGGTGCTACATCCGCAGAACAGGCGCATCGAGAGCGCTTGTGCACGCGACATCGCACAGTATGGTATAAGAGGCCGCAAAAATTATCTGGACACCAGTCATTGTTGCGCCCACATGTCTCCCTATATGCGTGGATTTCGAGTTCCATGTATAATTTCAGGTGACGCTTCCGGGCGCGCTATACGGTCGCCCATGTCAGAATTATTTCAGCTCTGACTTTGTAGAATTGCAATTGATCGTTGCATCGCACACTTTTCGCAGCATACATTGCGGAAAACTGCGGAAATCATTTTTCATTCCAGTTTCCCGATTCCGAACAGATCAGTCCATCATGATCTGTCACTTTTAGCGATAGAGAAACAGGTTATTACACAGGAGCCACAGACTTTATGCCCAAGTCGCCCACCGACCGACGCCATTTCATTATTGTTGGAGTGTTGGTTGTAATCGCCACCGTGCTCATGGATATTCTGCTCAAGCAGGCGTTGCCCCTGCCCGTCCAGGCCAGCATCGAATCCTTAACCATTGACCAGCTCATCGGCTGGCATTTGACGATCATCGCCTTCCTGTTCTCGTTGATCGTGGTTTTCATGCTCTATTCGGTCGTTCTTTTTCGCCGCCGCCCCGACGACGATAGCGATGGCGCTCATTTCGAGGGGAACACGGCCCTGGAAATTGTCTGGACAGTGGTGCCACTCATTTTCGTAGTCGTCTTTACTTTCATCGGGATCGATACGCTCAGCAATGTGACACGCGCCGAAGAAAACGAACGCGTGGTACAGTTGCGGGCGTTCCAATGGTCGTGGGCCTTTGAATATCCCGAAGGTTTCATTGCCCAGGAACTGGTGCTGCCCATCAACGAACGCGCCCGCATGGAAATGACTTCCACCGACGTTCTGCATTCGTTCTGGATTCCCGAAATGCGTGTGAAGCAGGATATCGTGCCCGGCATCACCACAGTGGTGCGGTTTACCCCCATTATGGCCGGTGAATATAAATTGCGCTGTTCCGAACTATGCGGTCTCAGCCATTGGAGCATGTTGGCGCCGGTACGCATTCTCGAGGCGGACGAATACGAAGCGTGGGTTGCCGAGCGCACGGCAGGAATTGCGCCGGCTGTAGCCCAGGTTGAAGAAGAATAGACGATCCATGCCCCGCCACATTGACACAGACTTTCAAACTATCGCGCGTTTCGCTTGTGCGATTGCTGCCAAAATTGCTGCCTAAGGAGAACAATCCATGACACTCATGTCTTTGGGGATCACGCGTGGGTTCATTGGTCAAATCGTCGGTCTCTTTGCCGGCCTGGCCCTTGTCACGCTGATTCGCCTTGTTTCGGGAATGGACCCCGTTTGGGCCGAAGAACCGGCCTGGGTCGTGGCCGCCATTTTCAGCGCTCTGGGCTTTCTGGCCGGCGTCGGCTCGATGACCGACTGGTTCAAATGGATGCGCGGGATCGAAACTCCGCTGGTGCATGGTCCGCCCGCCGACCGTCCCGCCTGGACGCGATATTTCGGCGTGGACTACAATCACAAAGTGATTGGCATCCAATATGGCGTCACGTCGCTTATCATGCTCATGATTGGCGGCGGGTTTGCCGTGATCTTCCGCTCCGAACTCGCGCGCACCGGCTTTCAATTCCTGACTCCCGATACCTATAACACCCTGCTCAGTATGCACGGCTGGGCCGCGTTGATGGCGATTCTGATCGGCATTGGCGCCATGGCAAACTATCTGGTTCCGCTGATGATTGGCGCCGAAGATATGGCCTTCCCGCGCCTCAATGCCTTCGCCTTCTGGATCAACATTCCCGCCATCACCCTTTTGCTGGCGAGCATGTTCTGGGGCTGGGATGGCGGCTGGACGGTCTATCCGCCGTTGAGCATTGTCGGCCCCACCGGCTATCAGTTTGTGTTCTATGCCGTCTTCTTCCTGGGTTTCTCGTCCATTCTGGGTTCGTTGAACATTATTGCTACAATTTTGCTCATGCGCCCGACCGGCATGAGCCTGTTCCGCATGCCTATCTTCTGTTGGGCAGTTTTGGCAACCAGCCTCATCCAGCTGACGGCGACCCAGTTCATTGCCCTGGCCTTTCTCATGAACTCGCTGGAACGTACGCTGGGCATGGGCTTCTTTGACCCTGCCAAGGGCGGCGCCCCCATATTGTTCCAGCATCTGTTCTGGTTCTATTCGCACCCTGCCGTCTATGTCTTTGTGCTGCCCGGTCTGGGGATCATCAGCGAGCTGCTGCCGGTCTTCTCCCGCAAGCCACTCTTCGGCTATCGCTGGATTGCCCTTTCCAGCATCGCGATTGCACTGGTCGGTTTCCTGGTCTGGGGTCACCACATGTTCACTTCGGGCTACGCCGAATATCTGCGTGCGCCCTTTATGATTGCCACGCTGCTGGTAGCGGTACCTACCGGCGTGAAGTTCTTTAGCTGGATTGGTACCATGTGGGGCGGCAAGCTCATCTTCCCCACCCCCATGCTCTTTGTGTTGGGTTCCATCTCGGTCTTTCTGATCGGCGGCCTGAGCGGTCCCATTCTGGCGACCACTGCCAGCGACTTGCACCTGCACGACAGCTACTTTGTGGTCGGTCACTTCCATGCCACCATCTTTGGCGGTTTCACATTCCCGTTCTTCGCGGCCATCTACTACTGGTATCCAAAAATTACGGGACGCATGTATAACGAAACGCTGGGCAAGCTCCATTTCTGGATTATGACGCCCGCATTCTGGCTCATGAGTATCGGGCAAATGTCGGTGGGTGTCATGGGGATGCGGCGGCGTATCGCCGACTATGACCCGGCCCTGGGTGTGGAATTTGGGCATGTCCTGGTCACGATCTCGGGCTTTGCCATTGCCTTCTCTATCCTGCTCATGGTCTACAACATGTTTACCAGTGCCGAAGTTGGCGAAGAAGCGGGCAACAATCCCTGGCGTTCACGTTCGCCCGAATGGCAGATTCCGTCGCCCATTCCCGAACACAGCTTTGCCACGCCGATTATAGTGGTCGGCGAACCCTATGACTATGGGCTGCGCGATTCTACCTATATCCGCATGGCGGCCCAGCCTGCACCAGGCCATGACTAGCAACAAGGTTGAGCAGATACGTTATCCCGTTGCATGTTCGGCCAGGTAAACCGGATAACGTGTCTGCTCAATACAAATCTGAGGATTCGTGGAGAGCTAAAACCATGAGTGAAAAGCGCACAGCCGCCTATCGGCTCAGCACCACAATTTTTATTGTGCTGCTGGTTCTGACGGTGATCGAATATTACGCTGGTCTCTATTTCCCCAGCACGATTATTCTGCTCTTATTGGCGCTCTTTAAGGCCATTGCTGTTGTCAATTATTATATGCACATTTCTCGTCTCTGGTCCCAAGAGGGAGGTCACTAGGTCATGAGTGCCGTCGCCAATACCGTGCACAACTATGCCATTACACTGCGCAACAACCGTCTGGGCCTGTGGCTCTTTTTCGCGTCGGAAGCGTTCCTGTTTGGGGGCATTCTGGCCGCGCGTTTCTATCTCTGGGGCGGGACCCGCCCCGAGCTGGATCAGACCATCGGCCTGATTGTTACGGCTGTGCTGCTGGTCAGTAGCTTCTCTATGAATATGGCCGAAACCGCCATCGAACACGGCGACCGCAAAACCTTTCAGCGCGGGTTAATCATCACCTTTGTGCTCGGCTCCATCTTTCTGCTGGGCGTGATGATCTTCGAATGGGGTCTGTTTCCTGCCCTCTATGAGGGCCATCTTACCCCGTGGGATAATGTATACGGGGCGATTGTCTTTCTGATGACCGGGATGCACGCCATCCATGTCATCAGCGGACTGATCTTCATTGCCATCGTCTACAATCTGGGTCGCAAAGGCTCCTACTCTCCCCAGCAACACTGGGGCGTGGAAGCCTGCGCCATCTACTGGCACTATGTGGATCTGGTCTGGATTTTCTTCTACCCGGCGCTCTACCTGATTGGTTCGCCGGTACATTAGATCACTATGCATCCGCTTTTTCAGGCGTTGCTCGGTCCGTGGGAGTGGCGCCTTGAAGTACTCGCCGTCATTGTTCCGTGGGCTGTGCTGTATACCCTGGGCTGGCGGCGTTTGCGTATCCAGGTCCAGGCACACAAACTGACGCCGCGCCGCTATCTGGTGCGTCGTCTGATCGCCTATTGGGCGGGCATACTCATCCTTATCATCTCGCTCATGTCGCCGGTGGATCGCCTGGGTGGACAGCTGCTCCTGATGCACATGGTGCAGCACAAGTTAACCATGTTTTTTGCCGCGCCGCTGATATTGCTGGGCAATCCGTTTCCCTTTGTACTCTGGGGAATGCCTGCCCGCGTGCGCGTCGCAGTTGGGGGGCTGTTCGCGCGCAACGCGCGTTTCCGGCGAGTCCTGACAGCCGCGACACGCCCCGGCATTGCCTGGCTGGTTTTGATCACCGTCTATTATGGCTGGCACGATCCAATCGCCTACAACACGGCCCTGCGCCTGGATTGGGTCCACGATATTCAGCATATATCGTTTTTCAGTGCCTCTATGTTGTTCTGGTGGCATGTCATCGGCAGCGCGCCCAATCTCCACGGCCGAATTTTGCCGTGGATGCGCATCGGCTATCTCTTGACCCAAATCCCGCCCAATATGGCGGTTGGAATTTCGATTGCTTTTTCCACCAGCATTCTCTATACCTATTACGAGTCCGTGCCCCGTTTCTGGGGCTTCTCGGTGGAACAAGATCAAATGCTGGGCGGCGCGATTATGTGGATTATGGGCAGCCAGATGTTTATCGGCGCGGCGCTGATTGTGCTGGCCCGCGAATTCGCCCGCGCCAAGACGCCCATCAAGACATCTGTCAAGGCATCTGTGCATGAGCGCAGTGTGACTGAACTGTCCAACGGCGCAAATCCTACGCTGACAGATATGCCGGCAGATGGGGCAGAAGATGTGCGCGCCGGAACATCTGCGCACAAACTGGCGCCGGGTTCAAGCCAGTGACATACCCGCACCACACAGCCAGCAGAAGCAGCGCAGGCAGCAGAGGGCGCAAGCCGCAACGCCTGGGGCTCCTGCTGTCAGGTGTAGTACTGGCAAGCGTGGCAATAGTTGCGTCTCTGCCGATGAGCGTGTGGGCGCATGGTGGCGGCACGCCACAACTTGGCGGCGCAGAAGCAGGTCCCTATCGCCTCTATGCCTGGACCACGCCCGACCCGTGGCGCGCAGGAGAAGTGCATGTAGACGTTGCGGTTGCCATACCTGCCGGAGATACAGAAATGCCGGTAATCGATGCCCATGTGCAGGTAGTTCTGAACCATGCGACAAGTGCACAAACCTTGACGCTTACCGCTACGCCTTTGGAATTTCTGAACAGTTTTTATTATGAAACCGATTTCGAACTGCCCGAAGCCGGCGTCTGGGATATAGAAATTCAGGTAGAGGGTGAACGCGGGACTGGCGCAGCGGGCTTTAGCATTGAGGCCCTGCCGCCCCGCCCCGTCAATTGGACGCTAGTCGGCGGCGGCGCGTTTACATTGGTCGTTGCCATTGTTTTGTGGGCGATCTGGTCACGGCAAGCCGTCACGCCTTCGCCCCCGGCAGCGCGGCGCGCGGTCCGCAAACCAGCCACACGCCGCGCATCACCGGAAGCCGTATCACCGGAAACGGAACGCTGAGCCCGACAACCGGGCGCGGCAGATAAAATGCGGCAAGAAGATGCGGAAGTCTTGTTTCAATGGGGCCGTGCCCCATTTTGTGGAGAATTTGTGGGATCACTAAACGTAGTTACAAAACTTTTCAATCGGCGCTGGTGGCTGACCACGCTCGTTGTCATCGCCGGTGTCATCGTGCTCATCAACCTGGGCTTCTGGCAGTTGGATCGGCTGGACCAGCGCCGCGCCTACAACCATACCGTCGCCGACCGTTGGAATCAGCCCCCCTTTGATCTCAACGCCAATGCCTTGCCCCCCCTATTGGATGAGCTGGAATATCGGCGTATCCAGGCCGCAGGCGAGTTCGACTATGCGAATCAAATTCTGCTGACACAACAGATTCGCGACAACATCCCCGGTGTGGTTCTGGTAACACCACTGGTGTTGGACAACAATCAGGCAGTGCTGGTCGCCCGCGGCTGGGTGCCCGGCAACCAGGCCGCACCCGAATTCTGGCCCCAATTCGAAGAAGCTGCCGATACCCCGGTCATCGGCTTGATCCAGGAAACCCAATTGTTGCCTTCGGGCACCGCACCCACCCCACCGGCGACCCCGCAAACCGAGTGGTTTCGCCTGAATATCGATGCCGTGCAACCCCAGATGCCCTACGATCTGTTGCCGGTTTTCATCTATCAATTGCCCGAAGAAGGCCGCGCCGCCAACGCACTGCCCTATCGCGCCGAACCATTGGCGCTGGACGAAGGTTCCCACTTCAGCTATGCTATTCAGTGGTTTATGTTTGCGTTGATTCTGGGTGTGGGCTATTTCTTCTTCATCAATCACATAGAAACGCGGACAACCATGCTGGCTGCGCAAGGCCCGGAAGATTCCGACTTGCCTGCACAGTCACCCGCAGAGTCGCTCGCAGAGTCACCGGCACAGTCACCCGATGCTTCGGTTCCTACTTCGGTTCCTACCGATGCGCCGCGACTCGCCTATCATCAAGCGCCACCCCAGAAAGGTCATCCATAGTGCAGGACGCGACCCTATTAGATACGCGGCAAAGCGCCCCGACAGTATCCGAGCCGCCGACCTCGGCACACGCTCCGGCGCACACCCCCATACACACCAAAGTGCGTGCAACGCATGGCGTTGCCGACTATGTGGCCCTCACCAAGCCGCGTATCATTTCACTTCTGCTAGTGGTAACATTGGTGCCCATGTTCCTGGCGGGCAGCGAGGCCCCCGGCGGGATGCTCATCCTATGGACAATGGTGGGTGGCTTTCTGGCTGCGGGTGGCGCCAATGCCATCAACCAGTTTTTCGATCGGGATATCGATCACGTCATGGTGCGCACCAAACGCCGCCCCCTGCCTTCGGGACGCATGACCCCCGTGCAGGTGCTGGGCTTTGGGCTGGCGCTAAGCGCGTTGAGCTTCGTGCAACTCTGGCTCACCGTCAACCTGCTTGCCGCCAGCCTGGCATTGGCGGGCATCTTCTACTATGTGGTGATCTACACCTGGATGCTCAAACGGTCGAGCACGCAGAACATTGTAATCGGTGGGGCCGCCGGCGCCATACCGCCCCTGGTCGGCTGGGCTGCGGTCGCCAACGAGATTTCACTATTGCCCATCATCCTCTTTCTGATCGTCTTCTACTGGACGCCGCCCCACTTTTGGGCGTTGGCGCTCATGCGGCAGAAGGAATATCGCGCCGCACACGTGCCCATGCTGCCCGTGGTCGCGGGGGACCGCGAAACCCACAACCAGATCCTGCTCTACAGCATTTTGCTGCTGTTGATCAGCCTGGCGCCGGTCGCATTGGGCATGTTGGGGCCGGTCTATTGTGGGCTATCGCTGGTCATCAACGGCGTGTTCCTCTGGCAGGCACATGCCATCCGTCAATCGCCTACGGCGCAGAACATCTGGCGACTCTATCGCTATAGCCTGCTCCACCTGGCGTTGCTCTTTCTCGCGATGGGCGTCGACCGCCTGTTCTATCAGGCCCCCGCGCTGGTCGGTGACCTGAGCTGGCATTTGCCCTGGTAACTGCCCTGGTAGCTGCTCCACCCCAACGCCAATTAAAAAGACGCTAGCCGAGATAGGCCAGCGTCTTTTTAATTGGCGTTGCGACTACGCCACGCACAGATCGCTTACTTGCGGTCGATGCCTGCCTTCTCAAAGGCCGCGGCCAGCGTTCGATAGGAAAGCTCCACCGCCGCCACCGGATCGAAGCCCGGTTTGGCCTGGCGCATCTTGCTCACCTCGGCATTGATAAAGCCATCGTAGCCGTGATTCTGCATTGCCAGCAGATATTCCACATAGTCGAAATCGCCCTCACCCGGCGTCAGGAACTCATAGTTGGGCACCTGACCCCGCTGATCCTTCACATGGGTATGCACCGAATGGGGCACCAGTGCCGCCACGCTTTCTTCGGTGGTCATGCCCAGAATATCAAAATGGCTGATATCGAAGTTCACCTTGAGAAACGGCGAATTGATCTTTTCCAGAATAACCAGCGTGCGATCCGGCGTATCGACCAGGCCATGCACATGCGGCTCCATTGCCAGGATCACGCCCTGTTGCGCGGCATATTCCACCACCGGGGCGAGTCGCTCTACAAAGAAATCCTGCTGCTCATCCCAATTTTCGCTGCGTCCGCCCGAAAGCGTATTGACAAACGGCGGCTCGTCGCCCTGCTGCCACTCCAATGCCAGATCGATGCCCGCCTTGATGCGCGCCACGTTGGCGGCATGGGCGGTCTCGTCCGCTTCCAACAGGCTGGCATGTCCGGCAATCGCCGACAAAGTCAGGCCCGCGTCGTTGATCAGCTTGAGAATCCGCCGCCGTTCTGCATCATCCAACGTGCTGATCTCCGTCGACCAGCCCGGCAATACGCAGACCTCAATGCCATCATATCCAAGACGGGCGATGTGGTCTACACTTTCATCAATGGGGAGCGTTGGCATACCCCAGGTGCTGTATCCAAGCTTCATGCAATTCCCATCCCTTCGTCAATCTCACGCTGATAGGCGCTGATCTCTTCGTTGAGCATCTCGTCCATGGTCACAGGCCGTCCCGCGACGCCCGATTCCAAAATGCCATAGGAAACGGCAACCGAGCGCGTGCCCTGGGTGATATCCACCTCAATGGGATGTTCGCCCAGAATGGCCCCGCCAAAGTCGGCATATTCCACCGCCAGCAGCTTGCGGTCGGTTTCTTCAAAGGGCTGCTCATAGCGCCAGAGTCGCTCGCCGCCAAAGAGGGTCGCCGTGGCTTTGTCGAGCCGGAAGTCGGGCACCATGTCGAGCAGGGCTTCGCCTTCCACCACTTCATTGCGCTCGATAAGCAGCTTCAACGGGTTGCCGCTGCGGTCGCGCGGCAGTTCCATCGACCCGCGCGAACCGTGAATCTCGCGAATCCACATCCCCTTGCCGTGGGCCGAGTGTTCTTCCAGATATTGGGCAACTACGCCACTCTTAAAGGTAAGAGTCGCATAGGCAGCATCTTCTGCCGTGGCTTCAAACTGTGCCGGCATCTGCCGCTGCCACCGCCCATACACGCCCGCAGGATTGGAGGCGTTTTCGCCGCCATCGGCCGCGGGGTTATAGCGAATTGGTTCATGCAAGCGAACCTGGGCATAGATCGTATCGATATCGCCCAGATAATACTCCATGATATCGGCAAAGTGCACGCCCACATCCAGCAATACACCACTCTGGTCTTTCTGGTGACGCCAGACCGAAATGGTCATCAGATTGCTGCCGCCCGCCGTGTTGTGCAGCATAAAGCGCGGCGTCCCGATTGCGCCCGCATCCAGCAAAGCCTTGCCCAGGCGGTTGATGGGATCGCGGCGATAGTTTTCGGCGACACTCACAATCTGATTGTTTTTGGCCGCTGCGTTGCGAATCAGGTTACAGGCGCGCACCGTCAGCGCCACGGGCTTCTCGATCATGGCGTGCCAACCATTTTCCAACGCGGTGACGGCCAGATTGTGATGATAGCGCGGGGTGGTGGTGATATCCACCGCAGCCACGCCATGCTTGCCCAGCTGGGAAATGTCCGCCTCGACCGCCGGGCGTGTACCCAGCAGCTTCTCGGCCTCTTGCGCCAGAGATTCGGCATTATCAGTTACCGGATCACATGCGGCCACAATTTCGAAGGGGGAAAGTCCGGCCCGGTGCAATTCGGCCAAACCAAACAGATGGCGGTGTCCCATACCACCGCAACCAACAATCGCCAAAGGAATACGTTCCATGATTACTCCATTCTATCTTCTATCCAAAAGGGTTGGTTTTCACCAACTAAACTGTTGACGAGTCTTCTGTAATACCGCCCGTGGCGCGCAGCAGCGTTTCCTGCACCAACAAATCATGATCATAGGAACGGTCGGGGGCACGTTCGCCGCGCAAAATCTCCACAAAGGCTTCCAGCTCGCGGTCATACATATTCTGCCGGGTCTGGGGTTCCCATTGCAGATAATGCACACCCGCCGCATACCCTTCAATATCTTCTTCCAGTGCCAGGCGAATCTCGCGCGAGGGGTCAAAACCATCCACAATAATCGCGCTGCCCTTATCACCGTAGATCTCGAAACGCCGGGCCATCGGTCGCGATTCCATCGCTGCAATGTCGATGGTCGCCAATGCGCGCTCGAATTCAAAGACTGCCAGCGTATTATCCTGGAAGGCAGGCACAATGCCACCGTCATTGCGCAGATAGGCCGTAACCTTCTGTGGACGCCCCAGCAGCCAGACGACCTGGTCGATCATATGGCCGCCCAGGTCATAGAGAATGCCGCCTGCGTGCTCGCTGATGACCGCCCGCTGCGCTTCGTTCAAGCGCGTAGACATATGCGCACGCACCGAAAAGATCTGGCCCAGCGCGCCCGATTTGGCCCATTGGGCCAGCTTTTCAAACGCATGTTGATGGCGGAACATATAGCCCATTTGCAAAAATAGCTCCTGGGCGCGCGCCTTTTCCACAACCCGCTGCCACTGTGTCCAGTTATCGCCCGCAGGCTTGTCATACCAAACGTGCTTGCCCGCATCTACAATCGCTTCGGTAAAGTTCAGGCTTTCCGAGTTCAAACCCTCAGAGGCAATCGCAGTAATCGACGCATCGTTCAACATGGCGTCGGCGCTTTCAAACCACGTCACTTGCCCAAAGGCATCATCACTGTTCGCGACTTCGGCGCGCCGGGCGGCATCCGGCTCATAGACGCCCACCACCTCGATATCGGGGTGATTGAGCATGGAAAGCAATTTTCCGGCCGCGTGCCCATGCTTGGTGCCATATTGGGCCATACGAATTTTGGTCATGTTCTACTATTCTTCCTGTTTGGTGGTGCCTTCGGAATCCGAATCCATGCGTTCGCCCCGCAATAGGAACGCACGAATATCATAGCGCCCCGGTCGTTCGGGAACCAGGTGCCCCTCGTCAATCATGATGTCCAGGGGATTGAGACGCGTGCGCATGGGCATCAGCGTCTTTTCGTGCATACGCGCCGATTCGTAGACCCCGTGAATCATCTCCAGAGCTTTATAGCCGTTTTCGCCGCGGCCGCGGTGCGTATCCACCGTGCCTTCGATCCAATCGGCCATTTCATCGGCTTGCCCTGCGCCGCCTTCCAACCACTCAAACCGATCCCCTTGCTCGTCCACTTTGAAGAACTTGCCATCGGGGGCGTGGCGTTCCCACTTGCCGCCCGTATCGGCATTGAGCAACTGTAAATCGTTGGTCGTCATATCAATCTGCCCGGCAGAGCCATAGATGCGCGCACCCTGATAGACCACCGGGGCCACATCGCTCAGGAGCATGGCGCGGCCGCCGCCCGCAAATTCGAAGATACCGACGGCACAATCTTCGATGCGCGTGCCGCGTTCCCACTGGTCGGTCTTGCGCTCCACATTGCCCATCGCCCAAACACACTCATCATCGCTCAGCAAATAGCGATACATGTCGGTTTGGTGCGAGCTATAGTTGGGCATCCCTTGCCAGCCAAAACTCTGGATCAGTTGCACATCACCGATTGCGCCCTGGGCGATTAAATCTTTTGCCAGCGTATAGGCGGGCAAAAACCGTCGCTGATGACCAATCACCAGCTTCACCTTATTGCGGCGGCACGCAATCAACATCTGCTCGGCGCGCCCCAGCGTATCAGCCATAGGTTTTTCGCACAGAATCGCCTTCAGACCATAGGCGGCCGCGGCGATGGTCCATGTGGCATGGCCGGTGTGCCAGGTGCAGATGGAGACGACATCCAGATTTTGTTCCGCCAGCATACGCCGGGCATCGGTATAGTGCGCAGTCTCGAGCGAGTATTGCGCGTCCATATCCTGCATGGCCGATTCGTTAAGATCGGCCAACGCGACCACTTCATAGCGCCCGGAATTGATATAGCCCGCCACGTGATTTCGACTGATCCCGCCACAGCCAATGACACCGGCGCGTAGTTTTTCCGACATAGGTTCCTCCTGGGAAGCCGTTCCATAAAGTTGCCCGCCGCGTCCCCAGATCGGAAGCAGGTAATCGTCTGGAGACGCGGTTGGCAACATTTTCGGTTACGACACTGGTTTGGTGATAGTGCGCTGGGAGCTAGACAGCGGTAAAGCCGCCATCGACACAAAATACCTGCCCCGTGACCATGCGGGCAGCATCCGACGCCAGGTAAATGACCGCCGCCGCAATTTCTTCGGGTTCGGCAATCCGGCCCATAGGCACCTTTTCCAGATTCTTGGCAAAGTCCGGATTCTGAATGGCCTTTTCCAAAAGCGGGGTGCGGGTAAAGGTAGGCGCCACCGCATTGACCGTGATCTTGTTGGGCGCCCATTCGGCGGCCAGCGAACGGGTATACTGCCCGACTGCACCCTTGGCCGCGGCATAGATAGCGCGCAACGGACCACCCACCACGCCCACCTGCGAGCTGATGGTAATAATGCTGCCTTCGACCCCACGGTCGATCATGCTTTGCGCCGCCATCGTGGACATGAAGAACGCACCCTTGAAGTTGACATCCGAAATGTAATCGAATTCTTCTTCGGTATAGTCCAGGGCGGGCTTGGGCACGTTATAGCCGGCATTGTTCACCAGCACATCGATGCGACCAAAGGTTTCCAGCGTCTTGTCGATGAAACTGCGCACGCTGTTCAGGTCGGTCACATCCAGTTCCCAGGATTCGGCACGTCGTCCGTGGCCGCGAATGGTCTCGGCCACGTCCTGCAATTCGCTGACCGTACGGCTGCCCAACGCCACATCGGCGCCATATTCGCCGGCAATCGTAGCAATCGACTTGCCAATCCCCCGGCCTGCGCCGGTGACGATAACGACTTTATCGGTTAGTTCAAAACTAATGGTCCTGCTCATAACAAACTCATCCTTTCGCTCTTGGTTCTACATTGCTGCCAGGGTAAAGAAATCCACGGCATCCAGTTC
The DNA here is from genome assembly GCA_040880365.1 of Litorilinea sp. GTDB lineage: Bacteria > Chloroflexota > Anaerolineae > Caldilineales > Caldilineaceae > JBBDIO01. Next base: position 22,308 of record JBBDIO010000100.1, on the reverse strand, counting down.
GGCCTTGAGGGCTGCCGATTTTTCGGCGGAGAAGGGGCGATTGGGCAGGCGCGGCTGACCGCAATCCAGGCCCAGCATCCGCATAACTTCTTTCATTGCACCCATAAATCCATATCCAAACAAAATCCGGGTGACTTCATTTGCCTGGAGCTGCAACTCGGTGCCGCGGGCCATATCTTTGGCGGCCCAACTGGCATGAATCTCGCGATAAACACCGGGGAAATAGTTTAATGTGGAGCCGATATTGCCGTTTGCCCCAAACTGAGCCGCAAACAAACATTCTTCATCCATGCCCGAAAAAGCCGTCCACTCGAATTTGCCCGCATACTCCGCGCCCAAATCCAGAATCTGGCGAAATTCGTGCATGTTCGGCCCGGTGTATTTACTGCCGGCGACGGTTTCGATGGGCATAAGCTTGCGCATAAGCGCCACGGCATCGGTCGGCCCACCAAAGATATAAGTCAGGAGTCGCGTATCAGGTGCAGCCGCGCCCAGCGCATGAAAATATTCGTAGATGCTATCTACATTGGCGTAGAGCGGCGGGATGATACTGGCGATGGCATTGACCCCCACCGACTGGGCATGGCTCGACAGGGCAACGGCATCGCGGCTGACCATCGTCCCCACATGGGCAATTACCGGCACCCGCCCGTTGGTCTGCTCGACCACGGTCGCCAGCGTCAGCTGGCGTTCGGCCACCGTCATATAGACGCCTTCACCCGTGCTACCGCACACATAAAACCCGCCCACGCCATAGCCGATCAAATAATCGACCAATTGGCGCAACATCGGCACATTCACGTCACCGCCGTCGCGAGTAAAAGGCGTAATCAACGCCGGCCATGCTCCTTGAAACCGACTCATCTATTTCTCCGTCTACTGGTTGTCTGATATGACAAATATTAAAACTTCATTCAAACCCATCTGATCCTACCGCAGCGCGCAGCCTCTGCCCAATATCAGGGTCGCTGGTTGCTCCCTATTTCCAAATTCCTATGCCCAACGGACAGGCATGAAGCACAGTCGTCTGCCGACAAAGCTAGACGCCGGGATGGGCGCGCGGCGTACCGCCGGCGGCAGCCCAGGTTCGGTCGCAGAAGGGAACGGCAATCTCAAACCCGCCGTCGCCCTGCTTGCTGGCTTCCTCCACACTCACCCAGCCATCATATCCGTCGGCGATCATGGTGCGGAAAACCGCTTCGACAGGCGCGACGCCCGTACCGTGCACCACGGGTGTAAATTCGCCACGCTTGGCAATATCGTTCACATGAATGCAGCGAATCCGATGCTTCACCTGCTCCACCACGGCTACGGGATCATCACCCACCGCCAGCGTATTGGCCGTATCGAACAATAGCATCAGGTCCGTGTCTTCGGTGCGCCGCATGATATCCAGAAAGATATCCGTGGGCATGGAAAAATCGGTGTGGGTCCAGGCATAGCCCTTGGTGTGGTTTTCATAGAGCAGCGTGATGCCAGCGGCTTTGGCCTCTTCCAGACAGGCCGTCAAACCCGCCACCGCCCAATCCGTTGCGGCCGCACGTTCCAGCCCCGGATGATCCTGCCCCGCCGTCACCCGCAGGAACTCCAGCCCCAGATGCGTGCCCACCTCGATGAAATGGCGCACATCGTCCACATGCCGCGCCCGTTCCTGGGCATCGGGATGCGTAAAATCGGCATAGGTGACCATCATGGCAATCTGTAGCCCCAGGTCGGCAGCCTCCTGGCGCAAGCCCGCAAGATAGCCGGGTGTGTGATTTTCCAGATGTACCACACTCAGGTCGACGCCATCCAAACCCAGCGCCGCGCCAAAGCGAAACCAATCGCCCAGCGTGCGTTTCTTTTCCGTCAATTCAGGATAGAGCGAAACCGGCAAACAACTTAATTTCATCGTGCAACACCCCTTTCAGAATATCTCGTTCCCAACATCTTTTGTCGTGGCGCGAGACTGGCTTTCCATCGCTGCGATCTTCTACCCGGCTGCTTGTTGCTCGGCTGCTTATTGCCCGGCTACAAGCGCCACAGCAGCCACACCACGCCCAGCGTCAGGCTCACCAGTGTAATGGGCACCCCCGCCTTCAGATATTCACCAAAGCCCAACGTCACACCCTCGCGGCGTGCCAGTTCGGCCACAATCAGGTTTGCCACCGACCCCAGCAAGGTGAGATTGCCGGCAAACGTGGTAGCCAGCGCCAGCGTCAGCCACACCTGGTCGGGGTTGGGGAAATCCGCGACGAAGGGGCGAAAGAGCAACACCGCAGGCACATTGGAGACAAGATTGCTCAACACCACACCGGCCACGGCCAACCACACCGTCCCCTGGGCGGCCAGTGGATAGAGCCAGACAAAGAGCGCATGGCTCACGCCGCTGGTTTCCAGTGCGCCGGTGACGATAAACAACCCGGCAAAAAAGACCAGCAGCGACCAATCCAGTTCTCGAAAGACGCGTTCGGGTTCAATACGACGGCTAATCAACAGCAGTGCGGCACCGCCCAGAGCGGCCAACGGCACCGGCATCCCTGCCAAAAACCCCACCAGCACCAGGACCGTCGCAAGCAGACTCTTGCGCAACAGCGGCCCTTCAATCGGTGCCTCCAGACCACTGCCGACCAACCCGCCATCTACGCTGTCTTCACGCGAGCCGCTACGCGCCAGCGCGGGAAGGCGCACGCCGGTGATATCGCCACGGTAGACTACGGCAATCACCAGCCAGATCACAGCCAGGCCTGCCAGCGCTGGCGGCGTCAAGCGGGCAGCAAAATCCACATAGGAAATGCCCGATGCCACCCCGATGATCATATTCTGGGGATTTCCCGTAATCGTCGCGGCCGACCCAATATTGGCCGCGGTGACTAATGCTACCAGATATGGGATCGGGCGCTGGCCCAATGCTCGACAGATTTCCACCACCAGGGGAGTGAACACCAGCACAATGGTATCGTTGAGAAAGAGCGCCGACAGCACGCCCGATGCCACAATGATCCACGCCAGCAATTGCCGAGGCGTGGCAGCCCGCGCCACTACACCGGTGCCCACAATTTGAAAAAAACCGGCCCGCCGCAGATTCACATTGAGGATCATCATGGCGAACAAGAGCGTCAGCGTATCCAGATCCAGCGCGGCATACGCTTCTTCCAGCCCAATTGTACCCAACACAATCAGCGCCGTCGCGCCAGTGAGCGCGATGGTGGCCCGATTCATCCGCAGCCACGGATAGCGCCCCACCGCCACACCCACCAGCGTGACCCCGATGATCGCCATCGCCAACCAAAAGCGCATCGCTTCCATTGGCGGTCAGCTCTGCATCACCTATTCCAGTGCGCGCAGCGGTTCTTCCAGATAGGCCGCCAGCGTGTCCAGGAATTGCGCGGCCCGTGCCCCATCCACAATGCGATGGTCACACGAGAGAGTAAGGTTCATCATCGTACGCACCGCCGGCACGCCATCCACCGGCACCACTTTGTCCACCATGCGCCCCACCGCCAGAATGCCGGCCTGGGGCGGGTTCACGATGGCGTTGAACCGATCCACGCCAAACATGCCCAGATTGCTGATGGTAAAAGTGCCGCCTTGCAGATCTTCCAGCGGCAGCTTGCCGCCCTGGGCCGCTTGCACCAGCTCGGCGCGCCGGGTTGCCAGCTCGCCCAGGCGCAGCCGGTCGGCATCGCGCAGCACAGGCACCAGCAAACCATCTTCCTCTGCCACCGCCAGCCCGATATGCACATGGGTATTTTCCACGATCTCGCCATTGTGCCAGGCAGCATTGACCCGCGGGTGTTCGCGCAAGGCGGCCCCCGTCAGCTTCACCAACAGGTCGGTATAAGTGATCTTGACCGTGCTGCGCGCCTGCAAATCCTTGCGCCATGCGATCAACCGCGTAGCTTCCACATCGCGCGCCAGATAGAAGTGGGGCACAGTCGTCCAGCTTTCGGTCAACCGTTGGGCCATCACCTTCCACATGCGCGACATGGGAATCGTCGTCTGTTCGCCATCCGAAACAGCCGTGGCAGCAGCGGAAGCAGCAACCTGACCGGCAGCCGGCGCGTCGACGGTGGCCGCGAGTGCCGCCGCCACATCCGCCGCGATGACGGCATTTTCAGGACCGCTGCCGGTCAAAGTTGCCAGGTCCAGCCCGGCTTCCTGCGCCAGACGGCGCGCCTTGGGCGAAGCCAGCACCCGACCATTGGCCGCGCCTGTACCTGTGCCGGCCTGTGCGGCCACAAAGGCCAACACATCTTCTTTTTGAATCCGGCTACCCGCAGGCTGAATCTGGCTCACGTCGACGCCATGCTCGGCGGCCACGCGCGCCGCCACCGGGCTAATCGGATGCGCAACGGCCGCGCCGCCCGTCGCGCCGGCCGAGGAAGCTGTCGAAGGCGCAGATGTGGGCGCGGGCGAAGGAGTTGCCGCGGCTGCCTTCGGGGCGGGCGCGGCTTTGGGCTTGGGTGTTTCGCCCGGTGCCAAAATCTGGGCAATCACATGCCCCACAGGCACCTCATCCCCCTCCTGCGCGGTCACATTGCCCAGCACCCCATCGGCGTTGGCCTCGATCTCCACGTCGGTCTTATCCGTGGCGACCTCCATCAGCGGCTCGCCCTTTTTGACCGTATCCCCCTCGGCTTTCAGCCAGCGCAAGAGGGTTCCTGTCTCCTGGTTCATGCCCAATGCGGGCATGTAGACATCCTTAGCCATGACGCTTACACCTGTCCACAAAGAGTTTTCGCCAGATCCACAAGCCCTTTGGGAGTGGGGACCGTGACATCTTCCAATACGGGCGAAAACGGCACCGGCACATCCATCGCACCCATCCGTTTCACCGGAGCATCCAGATAGTAGAATGCCCCATCGGCGATGACCGACGCAATTTCCGCGGTCACGCCATAGGCCTCATAGCCTTCATCCAGCACAATCGCGCGGCTTGTCTTCTTCGCCGATTCAATTATGGTGGCCTTATCCAGCGGCACCGTCGTGCGCGGATCCACCACCTCTGCCGAAATGCCTAGCTCGAACAGTTGCTCCGCCGCGGCCAGCGCAACCTGCACCATGCTGCTGGTCGCAACCAGCGTAATATCCGTGCCCGTGCGCTTGACATCGGCCTGCCCAAAGGGAATGGTATATTCGCCTTCGGGCACCGGGCCTTTGCTCTGATAGAGCATCTTGTCTTCAAAAATCGCCACCGGATTGTCATCGCGGATGGCGGTCTTCAACAGCCCCTTGGCATCATAGGGCGTGGAAGGCACGACCACTTTCAGGCCGGGGACATGGCTGAACCACACATGCAGCGATTGGGAATGCTGGGCCGCCGAACGTCGCGTGGCCCCCAGCGTGGTGCGCAAAACCATAGGCACCGTCAGCTTGCCGCCCGACATATAGTGGGTTTTGGCCGCCTGGTTGACCATCTGGTCCATCGTCAGCGTAATAAAATCGCCGAACATAATATCCACCACGGGGCGCATGCCCGTAATCGCCGCGCCCACACCCAAACCTGCGATGCCAGCTTCGGAAATGGGTGAATCGATCACCCGATCCGTGCCAAATTCATCCACCAAGCCGGTCAGCACCTTGAATACGGTGCCGGCTTCGGCCACATCTTCACCAATGATAAACACACGCGCGTCGCGCGTCATTTCTTCGGCCAATGCCTCGCGCACAGCCTGGGCAAACGTTATTTCGCGCGCGCCTTCATTGCGCACCGACTTACTAAACACAACTTCATGCGTAGACATGGCTATCAACCTCACTCACATCCGGATACGGTTCATCTATGGCATATTCCACGGCAGCTTCCACCGCCGAGCGCACGCCGGTTTCAATTTGATCCAATACATCGGGGGTCGTGATCTTGGCTTCGGTCAGCTTATCGCGCAGCAATTGCAGCGGATCGCGCTCACCTTTCCAAAACGCTTCTTCTTCTTTAGATCGGTAATAGGCACGGTCAATATCGCCCACATGATGCCCGTGGAAACGATAGGTATCGGCCAGCATAAACGCGGGGCCGTCGCCGCGGCGCGCCCGTTCCACCAGCTCGCGCATGGTCGCAAACACGGCGCCCACGTCCTGCCCATCGACCTGCACGGTATGCAGACCAAAGGCCTGCGCGCGCCCCATCAGGGTGCCCGCCGCCGTTTCCGAATTGTGCGTATATTCGTTGTACTGATTGTTTTCGCACACATAGATCACCGGCAATTTCCACAGCTGGGCCATGTTCATCGCCTCATAAAACAGACCCTGACCCAATGCGCCGTCGCCAAAGAAACAGACTGCCACCTGATCCGACTTACGCATCTTGATCGAAAGCCCTGCGCCGGTGGCGATGCCCGCGCTGCCGCCCACAATCGCATTCGCGCCCAGATTGCCGGTCTCCTGGTCGGCGATGTGCATCGAACCACCCTTGCCCCGACAATAGCCGCTGGCTTTGCCCAGCAATTCGGCAAACATCTTGTCGACCTCGGCCCCCTTGGCAACACAGTGACCGTGCCCTCGGTGGGTGCTGGTGATATAGTCATCCCTGCGCAAGGCCTCACACACACCCACGGCCACCGCTTCTTCACCAATATAAAGGTGCGTCAGTCCCGGCATTCGGGCGCTGGTATACAGCTCATTCGCCGCCTCCTCGAAGGAGCGAATCTTGCACATCTGCTCATACATTTGCAGCCACTGCTCGGCATCCAGATCGGTAATCTCCAATGCGGCAGGTGCGTTTGGATTTTGTCCTGTTTCAGACATTCCCTTTTTCTCCATCATGAACGGAATCACACATTTGAGTAATCGGTGGATGGCAATTTGATTTGGGCCAACACCCGATAGGTTAATCCAGGTTAAAAACCTGTGTACATACTGTCCGGAAATCGCGACCGCCTGGGCCACGCTTTCCCCAACAAACGATTACTTACACAACATCCTGCGCCACGACCGGCGGGCGCGTTCGCCAGACTTGTGTCGCCTGTTCAAACGCGTGCGCCAGTTGCAACACACCAAAATCATCGTGATGCCGCCCCACAATCTGCACACCCACGGGCAGGCCTTCCGGCGTAAAGCCACAGGGCACCGAGATGGCAGGTAAGCCGGTCACAGTGATGTAATAACACGATTTCATCCAGTCAATATAGGTCTCCATCGCCACGCCTTCAATCTCGGTAATATATTCCTGATTGACATTAAAGGGCGGCACCTGGCAGACGGGGCAGATCAGATACTCGTATTCTTCCAGAAACGCGCGTACCCGATGATAAAGGGCCGTGCGCTTGATCTCGGCAGTGGCAATTTCGGGTCCGGTCAGTTTTTGCCCGGCCTCGGCATTCCATACAACCGTATCCTTGATCTGGTCGCGGTGTGTTTGCAAAAGCTCGCGATAGCTCAGTTCAAACACCCAGGCCCGCCACACCTGAAAGGCTTCATGCGCGCCGCTGAAATCCGGCTCGTTATCTTCGACCACACACCCCAAATCGGCAAAGGTCGCGCGCTGATCTTCAAGCACCTGCGTCACCCGCCTGTCGATGGGCAGCCCGCCCAGGTCGCGGCTCCACGCGATCTTCACATCGCGGAAATCGCGCGCCAGATCCGCGCCAAAGCGTGCCCCCGGTTCTTCTATCGAGATGGGCGAGCGACGGTCCGGCCCGGCGATGGCGCTGAGCATGAGCGCCGTATCGGCCACGGTGCGCGCCAGCGGCCCCTGGACCGAGAGAGGAAACCAGCCTACGGCGTGGGGATAGGCAGGCACGCGCCCCGGCGAAGGTCGAAAGCCCACCACATTACAGAAACTGGCCGGATTGCGCAACGAGCCGCCCGTGTCGCTGCCATCGGCAATGGGCTGCATGCCACAGGCCAACGCCACTGCTGCGCCGCCGCTGCTGCCGCCACAGGTTTTGGTGAGATCATAGGGGTTCAGGGTTGCGCCAAAAATCGGATTGAAGGTTTGCGAACCCGCGCCAAATTCGGGCACATTGGTTTTGCCGATTGTCAGCGCACCCGCGCCCTGCAAACGATCCACAATCAGCGCGTTGGCAGTGGGCACATTGTCCTTGAAAATCGGCGATCCCTTGGTGGTGCGTATGCCTTTGGTATCCACCAGATCCTTGTGGGCGATGGGCAGCCCATGCAAGACACCCAGCGAATCGCCTTTGGCCTGGGCCTCATCCGCCTGCCGCGCCCGCGTCTGTGCGTCCTCGGCCATCAGCGTGATCACTGCATTCACGGTGGGGTTTACGCGCTCGATCTGAGCCAGATGCGCGTCCATCACTTCGCGCGCCGAAAGCGCACCGGCACGCATTTGCGCCACCAGTTCGGTTGCGGTCATATAACAGATTTCATCGTGTGCCATACGCGCTGCCACCCTGTCTTGTTGAAGCTGGTTGATTCTGTTGAGAATCTAGTTGACCAATGCGCGCGCAGTCTCGCCGCGCCACACTCGTTGCAAGTTGGCAAAGATAAATTCCCCGCGCCGTGCCCAGGTGTCATAGGTAACACCCGCCGAATGGGGCGTCAGAATCACATTGGGCATATTCAACAGCCGATTCGTGGGCGCGGGCGGCTCATCAATCAGCACATCCAGCCCCGCCCCGCGGATCTGCCCTGCCTGCAAAGCCTCGGCTAGTGCGACTTCATCCACCACAGGCCCGCGACAGGTGTTGATGAGAATGGCTTCAGACTTCATCATTGCCAACTCGCGTCCACTGATCATTGTGTGCGTGGCATCGTTAAGCGGCACATGCAGCGTCACAACATCGGCGCGCGCCAACAATTCATCCAGCTCCACGCGTTGCACATTCAGCGCGCTTTCAACTTCGGGGCGGGCGGGGAACGCATCGACATAGAGCACAGTTGTGCCAAAGCCCTGCAAGCGTTTGGCCGTTTCGCGCCCGATATTGCCCATACCGACAATCCCCACCGTCTTGCCAAAAAGGGTATAGGTACTGTTCCCCGAATCAATGTCGCGCCAGCCGCCGTTGCGCACATGCTGGTCCATTTCAATCAGCCGCCGATAGACCGCCAACATGAGACACAGGGTATGTTCCGCAACATCAATCGAATTCGTGCCGCCGTTGTTGGCAACCCCGATGCCCAATTCGCGACACAGTTCGACATTGACGCGATCAAAGCCCGCGCTTACCAGCTGGATCAGCTTCAGTTGACCGGGCTGCTGCGCCACTGTTTCCTGAATCACGCCATCGCGCAGATGACCGGGAAAGAGAATGACAAAATCGGCATCCGCCAACAGGCGAACCTGGGTGGCGTCATCCGCATCAATCGAATGCGTCTCCACTTCATAATCGGCGGGAGCCATGCCGGTCAATTGCGCGGCAATATCGGGCGCGAGCGAGGTGAGAAACAGCACTTTGGGCATAGGATGTCCTTCTGGTTGTTGGTTCCGATGATTGGTTCCGATGATTGGTTCCGGTCATTCATATCCGGTCATTTGGATCTGGGTGTAAATGACCCGAATCCTGTAGAATCTGGTTGCAAGTTGGGTATAATCTAGCCGTGTTCCACAAACCGCTGAAAACGGATCATGGCCTGTTCCATCACAGCCATATCCGGCGCATAACAGAAGCGCACATGGCCTTCGCCGCCTGCGCCAAAGGCCATGCCGGGAGCAACGGCCAGCCTTTCGCAGCGCAAAAGATTCAAGGCAAATTCCAGCGAATCTTCCACACCGTCTATACGCGGGAAAAGATAAAATGCGCCCTGGGGACGGGCGACAGTGACGCCGCGCATCGACGTCAACGCGTCGTAGCAAAAGGCCATGCGCGCGTGCAAGCCCTCGACCATGTCCGCGATATCGTCTTCGCCGCGCGCCAATGCCGTTTCGCCTGCCCGTTGAATCATAGATGGCGCGTGCGAGATGATAAACTCGTTCAACTGTTTGGCTTTGGCCGCCAAATCGGTGCGCGTCACAATCCACCCCAGACGCCAACCCGTCATGCAATAGGTTTTGGAAAAAGATTGCGCCACGATGACGGCATCATCCCGCGTGCACAAGCGCAAAATCGACGGCGCCACCCCATCGGCAGCCCCATAATAGAGCCGTTCATAGACTTCATCGGCCAGCAACCACAAGCGATGGCGACGACAGAAATCTAATAGGCGACGCTGATCGGCTTCGGTCGCCACCCAGCCCAGCGGATTGGAGGGTGATGTGTAGATCAACAGCCGCGTCCACGGGGTGACCGCGGCTTCCAGCGCCGCATAGTCAATCGCAAAGCCATCACCATCGGCCGCGTAGGCCACTTCCACCGGCGTTGCGCCAAAGAGCCGCACAATCTGTGCGCCGTTGGGCCAGTTGGGGGTCAGCACCAACGCCTCATCACCCGGATTGAGCGTGCAGCGGATCGCCACGTTCAACGCCTGCGTGCCCGACGCTGTCACCACAATTTCTCGGTCCGGATCCACAGCCACATCATGCAATTCGGCATATTTGGCGGCGAGAGCATGGCGTAGTGAAGCCAGCCCCCCATTTTCAGTGTAATAGGTATAGCCGTCCGTCACGGCCTGGGCCAATGCTTCGGCAATATAGGGGGGTGTAGGCAGGGTAGATTCGCCAAACTGGACGGCGATCACATTTTCCATGCCCCATGCCACATCGGCCAGCTCGCGAATACGCGACGCGGCAATGGCCTGCACACTGCTGGATAGGGGGATCGACGGCGCGCGCGCCGGCTGTGGGAGAACAGAAGAGACACTAGCCTGCGCTTCGGCTGTGGTTGGCTGATTCACCATATAAGTCTGACAATCATAGATTCGCTTAACGCTACTGGATTCATCCTGTTTTCACTCTAGCACGGCTTGGGACAGAATCCAAGCACACACGTATATAAATTACAACAAATCTACCCGGTTTCAACCACATAGCGGACCCAATCATGCGCAGTTGGAACAGCCAATCTCCTGGGCAAGAAAAAAGACCGACGCGACAGCCGCGCCGGTCTTTCGGATCGCTCACAAAGGCCGAGCTTACATCTTGAAACCGCTCATGACCACGCCCGAAATGAAGTAGCGCTGGGCTACTGCAAAAAGCGCAATCACGGGTATCGTCAGAATTGCCGCCGATGCCATGAGCAGATGGTCGCGCGGCTCGTTCGATTCCATAGGCAGATACTGGAAAAAGCGCAGACCTACCGACGCCGTAAACATCTGGATACGGTTCAGATAGATGAACGGCCCAAAAAAGTCGTTCCAATCGTTCAGAAAGGTGAGAATCGCCACGGTGGTCAAAGCCGGCTTCATCAGCGGCACCAGGACACGCCACAGAATCTGAAAGGGGTTCGCCCCGTCGATCAGTGCGGCTTCGTCCAGCTCGCGCGGCAGGCTCATAATAAACTGGCGCAGCAGGAAGATCATGAACGCGCCGCCGCCCAACCAGGAACCAATAGTCAACGGCACATAGGTGTTGATCAGGTCTAGCTGGAAGAAAAGCAGATACTGGGGAATGAGCGTGACCACAGCCGGAATCATCATGGTGCCCAGCATACAAATGAACCAGAAATTCTTGGCCACAAAGTTAAAGCGAGCAAAGGCATAGGCTGTCATGGTTGCCGTAATCACTGTGCCGGGAATTGTGATCGCCACAATCAGGAAGCTGTTCAGCATCCAACGGGCAAAGGGCACCGTGGTAAAGACATCATTATAGTTTTGCCATTGCGGATCGGTCGGCCAGAGTTTGGGCGTAAACGAACGCAGTTCCTGCCACGTCTGCAAAGAACTGGAGACCGTCCAGAACAGTGGAAAGGCAAACGAGAAGGCCGCAATCGTGAGCAGAATATAGGTCACGACCTTCCTGATAGAATTTCGCCGCCGAATCTGCTCGGTGGTCGTGTAATCGATAGTAACGCCGTCGCGCCCGGTGGGCGTGCCAGTCGAGATTGCCATAATTGCTACGCTACTCCCCGTAGTAGAAAACCCAACGCTTGGAAAGATACATTTGTACGATGGTCAGGCCGATAATAATCAAAGCAAAGAACCAGGCCAATGCTGAAGCATAGCCCATGTTCCAATAGTCAAAGGCATTTTTCCAGATATGGAGTGCATAGAACCAGGTGGCAAAACCAGGCCCGCCTTCGGTAGCAATAAAGGCGGCAGCAAAGGTTTGCAACGCTGCGATAATCCCCAATACCGTATTAAAGAAAATAGTGGGCGTCAGCATGGGAATGGTGACATGCACCGTCTTTTGCCAGTTGGTTGCTCCATCAATCGAAGCCGCATCATAGAGCGAATCGGGGATGCCTTGCAGGCCGGCGAGAAAAATGATCATCTGCGTGCCGCCCACGCTCGCCCACAGGCGCAGCATAATCAACGAGGGAATGGCCCAGCGCCGGTCGGTAAACCAGCCGGGCGGGTTTTCAACCCCCATGCCGCTCAACGTCTGATTGACAATCCCGAAATCGGTATCCATCAACCAGCGCCAGAGCACAACCGACGCTACCAACGGCACCAGTGACGGCATAAAGAACAACGTGCGATAGAAGGAAACGCCCTTTAATTTCTGGTTGAGCAAAATTGCCAAAAACATAGAGCCGATTACACCCAAAGGCACACCCACCCCCGAAAAATAGAGCGTGCGCCACAAGGACGGATAAAACAGCCTATCCGCGGTGAACATCTGCACGTAGTTCGCGAACCCAATAAAGCGGGGCGGGCTTAACACGTCGTACTGGGTCAGGCTCAGATAGAGCGAAACCAAACCGGGGCCGATGAACAGGCCCAAAAAGCCAATCAGCCATGGGGCAAGAAACAAATACCCCCAAAGATTTTCGCGTCGCTCGGAGCGCGACCAACCGCGCGTGCGCGTCGTTTGTGGCTTGACGCTGCTCGTCAGTGTAGCCATGAATCCTTCGCTTTCACCTTTCTTTGCTCCGCGCGATGCGCCGCATGGGCACACTCGCCGCTGGACCATGCGGGAATAACCTGATGCGGTTGCGCGGGTGTTCGGACGCGCGCAACCGCATAAGTAGACTTGCACCTAAGCCGCAGGCATATCCAAAACCGTTTGGATTGCGTTGTGGAGATCTGCCAAACCTTGCTCGAACTCAATGGGCTGAGTCGGGTCCATAAACAGTGCCATGTACTGCGTAATGGCATCCGTATATTCACGCCCACGGGAATTGGCCGGCCCATAGGCAGCAATCCCATTTTCCAGGTTCGGGATGAACCAGGCATGGATCGCTTCCTGTTCGACCAGACGGTTCAACACATCCGGGCGCACCAGGGCACCGTTGTTGCCGATATCGTTGAACTGGAAGCAACCTTCCTCGCTGGTAATGTGCTGCAAGAAGGCGAATGCTTCGGTCGGGTGCTGGCTGCCATTCAGAATATTCCAGGTGCCGCCACGAATCTGACAGGGGAAGACGCCGTCGCTGCGTTCGGGGAAGAGAATCTGCGAAATTTCGCCTTCTCCGCTCTCCGTCACCTGGCGGTTGACGTTACGCACGTTCAGCGCACCGCCCCAGGCCATGGAAATCCGACCTTCGGTGGTCGCGACGTCGACATTGTCGATGGAACCCGGCGCCGGCAGCACATTATCGGTGACAGCCAGATCATAGAGCCAACGCAACGCCTGATGGGCACGTTCGTCGTCCAGAATCAGCGACTGCGTGCCGTCGGCGTTGATCAGGTCCGATTCCCAGATGCGCAGGAGCACAACCAGGCCCGGTTCGGCATAGCTCGCGGACAAACCGAAGCGTTCGCCGTCGCGATAGAGCCGCCGCGCCCAATCGCCGATTTCGGCCATCGGGGTGTTGTGCGCCGTCGGATCCGGCACTTCAATGCCCTCTTCCTGCAAGTGATGCGCATTGGTGACCAGCGAATCATGTCCCGCCCAACCCCAACTGGGCAGCCCGTAGAGATTGCCCTGGTAGTATTGGATCTCCATGAACTGGGGGAACCACTGGGTTTCGTCCAGATCGGCAGCTTCGGCCAGGTCATCCAGCGGCATGACGATATCGCCGTTGATGGCCCGCTCGAAATGGAAATGGGACGGGTCAAAAGCAATGATATCACCCAGGTCGCCGGCGGCGTGCTGGGCATACATCTTGCCATAGTTATCTTGCTGGCTAGAACCAACCAGCGGACGGAATTCAATCGCGACGTCGGGATTCGCTTCCTGGAAGGTCTCGATCATCAATTCGTTCCAACCTGTGCCCGGGGCACGGAAGGTATCCCAGATCAGGCTAGCGCCTTCGGCAGACGGCGCGGCATCGGTCGTACCGGCACCGGGGGCCGGGGCAGCACCGGGGGCACATGCGGCTAATACACCGACAGACGCAACCGCGCCTGTCAACTGCAGAAATCCGCGACGAGAAATTTGCTTCGACATAAATTCATCACTCCTTTTGGTTCAGGTTCCTGAGATATAGATCGAACTACAAGTCAAAAAGAATAAAAGGCGCTGCAAGCCTGACAGTGCAAATTTCACCAGACCAGGCGATACGCACAGTCTGGCAACGACAGTCTTGCCATGAAAGTCCGGCAACGCGTCCTATTGGGTCGGCAAGCTAAGTGGTTACTTCAAATACACAAAATCAACTAGGCTGGTTACTTCAATTCCAGACGAAAAACTGGCCGGAACATAAAAATACCAATCATTCCAAACTGCACACGTGCCATCCAACAACCCCACACACGCAAATAGCATATTCACTGCACATGATTGACGTTTGGGGGAGAACACATAGAGGGCAAATGGTAAGACCACGACAACCCACGCGGAGGGAGAGCACCCCGTTTTGATTGGCACCGACAGTTTGAGTAAGTTGTATGACTTTGGTTTGCTGGTTTACGGTTTGCTGATTTGCAAGACTGAGTATTTACAAAAGAGTGTACGGAAACGAGCTGAATACAGGGTTGCAAACTGTTTCTGAATGAACTGCTTTTGGCGGACATCACCAGAAAACAGTAACCCGTGGCGCAACATGCGCGGGAACGTAGGTTACGTTCCATTACATAGTATTAGAACATAACTCTACAGCAGATGCAAGAAAGAAAAGCATCTCTAACCTAACGGTACTTCGCTCGCGTATATGTCCGACAGCACATGCCCCCCAATGGCAGACCTGCCCGCCCGATTTCCAGCCCATATGGTATAGTATTTTTCAAATCAATTCGTATCCATCCCCATACCCCAAACACAACCCGATACGCAGAAGGGAAACCCACATGCCCTATTTTGTATTGACCGATGTCGAACTTTCACCCGCCATGCTGGAAATGTTGGACGGCAAGTGCACCGTCGAAGTCTGGGCGGGCACCGCCACCCCCGATGCGACGCTGGCCCGCGCCGAAGGTCTGTTTACGTATGGGCATCCGCCGGTGGACGGCGCATTGATGGATCGCATGAGCAATCTGCGCGTGATCAGCAATTTCGGTGTGGGTGTGGACCACATCAATCTGGAAAACGCGCACACACGCGGGCTGCCGGTAGGCAATACACCGGGGCTGGTGGATGGCGCGACCGCCGATATGACCTTTGCCCTGCTCATGGCCGTGGCGCGCAACGTAGTCACCGGCGATCACTATGCCCGCAGCCCGGAATTCACCTCTTACGACCCGAACATCCTCCACGGCTACGAAGTGTATGGCGCGACGCTCGGCATCGTGGGCATGGGTGCCATCGGCCAACAGGTCGCCAAGCGCGCCCGCGGGTTCGATATGCCCATCCTCTACCACAACCGCAAGCGCAACCCCCAGGCCGAACGCGAACTCAACGCGACCTATGCCACGCTGCCCGATCTCTTGGCACAGGCCGATTATGTCACCCTCAATGTACCCCTGACTACCGAAACGTATCACCTGATTGGCCGCGACGAACTGCGACAGATGAAATCGACCGCATTCCTGATCAACGCGGCCCGGGGCGGGGTCGTCGATCACGACGCGCTGCACACCGCGCTCACCGAAGGCTGGATCGCAGGTGCGGCCATCGATGTCACCGAACCGGAACCCCTGCCACGCGATCATCCGCTGTTGCAGCTGGAAAATCTGGTCATAGCGCCCCACCTGGGCAGCGCAACCCGCCAAACACGCCACAATATGGCGCGCCGGTCGATTGACAATCTCATCGCCGGGCTGGAAGGTCAACCACTACTGAACCGCGTCGCCTGAACCGCGTCGCCTACACCGCAGCGTGTGAGGCGCGTATGCCTTTGGCGGGAACACGCGCATCACACGCACGGAACAATCACTCCGCCGCAACGTCCTATCTTCAGAACATTGACGCTTGCAATTCCGCCATAGGCTCGGCCAGTTGCAAGCCTATCCGCTGGGTATAGCATCCTCGTGGCAGGGTGGAAAAACTCTTCCCAGGCTGCGCCCAACATTCTGGAGAACGCTATATGTTTTGTACTTGCGGTCATATCTGGCAACGCAATCGGCCGGGCAGACCCCGGCGCGTTGGCGGCATACTGCTGGGCCTGGCGGTTTGGCTCATGCTGGCCGCGTGTATGCCCGTCCAGCCGAAGCCATCCGCCGCAAGTCCAATCGGCGATTCATCCTCGCCGCCGACCGTTGACGCGCGAGTACCGACTCCCACCGCAGTGGAGGCCCTGTATCAAATCTGGATTGGCAACCCAGAGGGTGAAGGTAATTTTGCCGATGCGCCGCCGCCCGCAGAATTACTGAACGACTTTGGCATCGGCCTGCCACATCCTATGCCGGGCAGACCGGAAATCCCCAACTGCCTGCACCCCTAATCACACCCCGTCGCTAACACACAAGCCGCACGGCACGCTTAGCGATTGGGGATATAGAAATCCCGATCGGCCAGGGGCAGCGCAATTGGCGTCTGCGCGCGGTGCGAGACATAGCACGCCAATCCGAGTTCGAGCGCACGCGCGCCATCTTCGCCGCTAGAAACAAAGTCCGCGCCCTGGGTCAACGTGGCATACAGTTCCCCATAGAGCCGTTGCGTCAGGCTCTGCGTGTGCGGTTCAATCGCCAGCGGTTCGGCGCTTATCCGCATGGGATATTGGCGGCGCGCCGCGGGCGGTTGCGTGGGGGCATAGCGAAAGAGCCAACCGTCACCCATCGCCGACGAGGCCGTGACATAGCCCTTTGGCCCGCGCGCTTCCAGACTTTGCTGGGCACGATGCGTGTGGTCGAAAAAGCCGGTTGCGCCGTTGGCAAAAGTCAGCATTCCCTGTGCGGGCAAGTCGGCATCGGTGGCATATTCGGGCATTCGCGCGTAAATTTCCGTCACATCGCCCGCCCAAAAGCGGATCATGTCGAATACATGTGTGCCAATGTGCAACATTCCGCCCACCGCGTGCGCCGTCACACTGGTCACAGGCCCAATTTCATCGCCTGCAATCATCGCGCGCGCCGCGCGCATCATGGGGCTAAAGCGGTTGGGATGATTCACCGCCAGGAACACGCCATGTTGCCGGCACGCGGCCAGCATGGCATCGGCTTCGGCCATGCTGCACGCCAACGCCTTTTCCACCACAATCGCCCGCAGTCCCCGCGTACCGCCCAGCTCTGCGGCGGCGATCACTACCTCGGCTTTCTGAGGCGATTGCGTGCAGACCACCACCACATCCGGCGCTTCGGCGCGCACCAACTGGTCTACATCTGCATAACGCGCGGCCACGCCATAGCGTTCGCCAAACGCGTTCAGCTTATCCGGGCTACGATTGGCCGCGGCCACCAGTGTATATTCCGGCAACGATTGCAGCGCCGCCGCGTGGTTCGTAGGCGGGATCGTATACGCGCCCGAATGACGATTTTCGCCTGTGTAATAGGCCGGGGGACGGCGGTCAATCACCTCATCGTCATAGGTTCCCGCAATGCGCCCTGTGCCGATAATCGCCGTGCGCAACAGTGTAGCCATTTGTTCGGTCATCTGAATTTCCAGTGTGATTTTTCGGCGATGGGGTTCAGTTTTGAATCAATCATCCATCCAAACCAGCAAGACCCCCATCGCGGTATCGGGCGAATTGTAGAGCAGATCATAGGCCGCGGGCGCGTCGCGGAAGGCTACGCGGTGCGTGATCAGCGGCGCAACCTGAATCGCTTCGTCTTGGAGCATGGTCACGGCCTGGGCGGTCATCTGCTTGCGATCCGGCGCGCCATAATAGCCGCCCACAATGCGTCGCCGCTGAATCTTTCCGGCATCCAGCGGCAGCGGCGCGCCGTGATAGAGGCCAATCAGGTGCAACGTACCCAGATCGGCCACCATATCCTGGGCCTGGGCAAACGACTGCAAGCCTGCCTGGCCGCCCACACAATCTACCACCACCTGCGCGCCGCGGCCCGCGGTCAGTTCATGCACCTGCGCCACCGGATCGCCGGCGCCGGCATCGATCACCACATCCGCGCCCACCGTTTCGGCCAAACCCAACCGTAGCGGCAGCGTGTCCACGGCAATCAAACGACCCGGATCATACGCGCGCAGGGCCTGGAGCACCAGATTTCCCACCAACCCCTGTCCCACCACCACCACCGTATCGCCGGGCTGCACACCGCTACACGCTGCCCACGACACCGCGCCCGTACACAATGGCACGAAAGCCGCCTGTTCAAAGCTCAGCCTGTCGGGTACAGGCCAGATTCGTGTGCCCTCCAAAGCATCCATATCCTGCACCACATATTGGGCGTGGGGCGCGGTCGCCGTCACGCGCAGACCGGGCGCAAACTGAGCCGCCGCCTCGCTGCCCGCCGCCGACACCACCCCGCCCACCGAATAGCCCATGATCGCGGGGTCAATGGCCTCTTCGTGCATATAACGCCGCAATATTTCCGAGCCGCGGCTAATCAGGCTGATATGGCTGCGCACCACCACTTCGCGCGGGCCGGGCACCGGGATTGCGGTTTCTTCCACTACCACGTTGCCAAACCCCGCGTGCTTTGCCACGCGATACATAGTCATAGTGCAGACATCATAGTGTAGACATGGTCATAGTCTAGTCATAGCGTAGTCATCGCCGATTCTCTTGCCGCTGCGCCCCGCCGCGCCACACTAACGGGTCAGGCGCGGATCCAGGGCATCGCGCAGGGCATCCCCGATAAAATTGATGGAAAGCACGGTCACGGTGATCATAATCCCCGGTGGCAGCCACAGCCAGGGCATCTGTTCCAGCGTGGTCAGCGACTGGGCATCAGTGAGCATGTTGCCCCACGTCGCGGTGGGAATCTGCACACCGATTCCCAGAAAACTGAGCGCGGCTTCGGTGAGGATTGCGCCCGCCACAAAAAACGTGCCTGCCACCACAATCGGCGCGACGACGTTGGGCAATATGTGGCGAAAGACAATGCGCATGGTCGGCACACCCAGACATTGGGCCGCCAGCGTAAAATCGCGCTCGCGCAGGCTCAGCGTCTCGCCGCGCACCAGGCGACAGGTTCCCGGCCACCCAAAAATGCCCAATACCAGCATCACATTATAGACACTGGGACCCACCGCCGCGACCACGGTAATAATGATAATCAATGTGGGAATCGTCATCATCACATCGGTAAATCGCATAATCCAGAAGTCTACATTGCCGCTGTAATAGCCGCTGATCAGGCCCAACAGTGCGCCCAACGCCAGCGCAATCCCCGCAGCCACCAAGCCTACCGACAGCGAGATGCGCCCGGCGTAGATCATACGGCTCAAGACATCGCGGCCCGCGCCATCGGTGCCCAGCCAGTGGTTCGCATTGGGCGCATTGCGGATGGCGCGCATATTGATGGCGCTGGGCGCATAGGGTGCGAGCCACGGCGCAGTAATGGCAGAAAAGGTCAGAACCAGCATGACCAGCATCCCTGCCACCGCCAGCCGATGGCGGGAAAATCGACGCCAGAAGCGCGAACGGAAAAAGCCCGCGGCCGGCGGGGGTTGCATAGATAACGTGGGGGCGGCCTGCGCCGCGGTTGAATGTGTCATGCGCACTCGATATGTAGGTAAATGTTCGTGTTGATAATCATCATATAAATGAAGGTTAACAAGGGCCTAGTTATAGCGAATACGGGGATCGACAATTGCATAGGCAATATCGGCCAAAAGGTTACTCAGCAACACAATCACCGACGACACCAGTGCCACACCCATCAATACCGGATAGTCGCGTTGCGTCACCGCGGAGATCGCCATCTGTCCCATGCCGGGCCACGCAAAAATGGTCTCCACAATCACCGACCCGCCAAAAAGCGCGGGCAAACTCAGCCCCACAATGGTGATGATGGAAATCAGCGCATTGCGCAGCCCGTGGCGAATCACAATGATATTACCGGCAAGACCTTTGGCTTTGGCCGTGGTCATATAATCCTGCCCCAGCACCTCTAGCATACTGGAACGCGTATAGCGCAGAAATCCTGCCACTCGATCCAGGCCCAGGACAAGCGCGGGCAGGATTAGATGGTGCAACCGCGATGCCATAAAGAAATCGGCATCAGGATCGCCCATGCCATGCGATGGAAATAGTTTGAGCTTGAGCGCGAGAAAATAGATTGCCCCCAACGCCAGAAAAAAGTTGGGAATGGAGATGCCACCAAAGGCAAAGAAGGTGAGCGCATAGTCCAGGCGCGAATACTGTTTCAGGGCCGAGATGATGCCCAACGGAATCCCCAGACCGATGGCAAGCACCAGCGCCGTCACCGTCAGTTGCAGCGTCGCGGGCAACCGCCGCCCAATGCGGTCCAGCACAGCCTCTCCGCTGCGATAGGAATAGCCCAGGTTGCCCTGCACCGCCTCGCGCAGCCAGATGCCATAGCGCACAATGATTGGCCGATCCAACCCCAGCTGCTCGCGCAGACGGCTGAGATCCGCGGGATCCATGGTCACACTGGGATCGATCATAGCATCGATTGGATCGCCCGGCGCGAGGTTATAGGCAAAAAATGTAATCAACGTAATGCCTAGCAACACCGGTATGGAGATCACCAACCGGCGCAGAATATACTTCCCCACAAACGCCTCCGTCCGAGCGAAAGTTGGATACGCACCAGGGTAGCCGGCCGACAGGGGATGAGCATGTCACCCCCTGTCAAACCGTCACGCCAGCGTCCTACTCGCCAAACGACCAGGTATGTACATCGTCCCAGTCGTATTGTTCATAGGTCAATTCCAGATTGTCCGAAGCAGCCGTGATCAGCGGGGTGACCCACATGGGCAGCAAGGGCAATTCTTCGTTGAGAATCAGCGAAAGCTCCTGATAGATTTCTATGCGTGCATCCTGATCCACGGTGCTCTTGCCCAGCGCAACCAGTTCACTGACCCGGTCGTTGCAATAGCGCGCGCCGTTGAAGCCATTGGGATAGAGCTGCCCGCAGACAAAGAAGTTGTTGGCAGGCACGTTGGGATCCACACCCGCGCCAAAGCCGACCAGCGTCATGTCAAACGTACCGTTGGCATAGAAGTTTTCCACAAAAGTGGGGCCATCGACCGTGCGCACCACAGTGTTGATGCCCACTTCGGTGAAGAGCTGCTGCATGATGGCATGAACCGGCTGCACCTGCTGCGCCAGAACCATCCAGTCCACCTCCCAGGTGGGATCCCAGTCGATGGAAGCCAGCAGTTCGCGTGCGCGATCCGGGTTATATTCATAGACCGTGATATCCGGCGAACAGGCCCATTCCTGCAAGAAGACACAGGGCGAGCGGGTCGGCACGCCGTTGAGGACATCGGCAATGATGGTGTCAATATCCAGCGCATGATAGAGCGCCTGGCGGAATTCGGGGGTGCGCATGGCAACCTTGAGGGGATCGTCCTTGTCCTGGTCCGAATCCACAAAGATCCCGTATCCCGAAGGCGACGGCTGCTGAATGACCTGGACACCCTCGATATTGCTGGTGCGTTCCAGTTCCTCCACCGGCACTTCGGCGATCAAATCCACATCGCCGTTTTCCAGGGCGATGATACGCGTATTGGCATCGATAATCGAAACTATGCGCACGCGGTCAATAATCGGCGCGCCGCGATAGTAATCGGCGAAAGCGCTGAGTTCGATAAATTGATCGGTTTCATAGCGGTCGAAGACATACGGCCCAATCCCCGGATAGGGACGACGCGTGGCATATTCGCTGGTGGTGAAGCTTTCCGGCGGAATCTGTGAAACCACATGTTCGGGCAGAATATACGCGCCGCCCCAGATCGCCAGATCCACCAGGAAGATGGCATTGGGCTCGGTGAGCGTAAACTGCACTTCCGTATCGCTCAGGGCCACGACACCGCTGATGCTATCCGCTTCGCCTTCGGCAAATGCCGTCGCGCCTTCGATAACCTGAAAATTGGCAAACAAGCGAGCGCCCGTTTCCCGCGTCAGAATATGTTCGAAGGTAAAGACCACATCATCCGCGTTGAAGGGTTCGCCGTCCTGCCAGGCCAGCCCTTCGCGCAGTTGA
>JBBDIO010000099.1:0-6057 GCA_040880365.1 Litorilinea sp. | reverse complement strand
CCCTGCCGTGACATTGCCAGTGCGCAGATTCGGCTGGGTATACCACGACCACAGCGCGGCCGCGGTCGCCGCCAGCGCACAGCCCACCAGCAAAAATGTATAGCCTTGTCCCAGCCAGCGTGCCGCCATCAGCGCGCCATAGCCGGCAACATCGGGCGGCAGGGGCAGGCCGGCAAGCATCTGCGCTCCCCACCCTCCGCCAAACACCAGCCCTGCCAGGGCCAGCAAAAAAACCAGCGGAATGCCCAACACCAACAGCCCGGCCACAAGCCAATGTTGTGCCATAGGACGCTGCCGGCGCACAGCGATCCAAATCAGGAGACCCAGCGCCGGCAGCCATCCCCCAAACATCATCAAAAATTGAGGCAGGCGCGTCGGGTTAAAGAGATTGGGAGCAAGTCCACCGGCCTGGCTCTGCGCCGTGAGCAAATAGGGCACATACGCAATCACCGTTCCCACGAACAGCACAGTGCCCAGCCTGCCCGCGCGCAACCACGCCGGTGCATGGGTCACTTGGCGGGTTGGGCCAGGTTGGGTCACATAATACGCGGCCAGGGTACACAACACCAGCAATCCCCAATACACAGGAAAATCCCAGGTGTTCAAAAACAACAGGCTCCCGGTTGCAACAATCGTCAAGGCAAGCCCCCCACGCCCACCCGGAAACCAGGCGCGCGCCGCAGAAATAGTGTTTGCCTGCTCCGCAGAATTCGGGTAGGCGTGCTCCGCACGGCGCGCCATGCGCTGCGTATAGGCGGCAAAAAGCAAATTCATGGCAATCGCAATCACCAACAGCGCCACCGGCATGGTCATGACGTGGGGATGGTTATCGCCCAATACATAGCTGAACATGGGGAACTCATCGATCACTTCTATATGATCACCCACCAGCGTGCGGTCACTGAGTACGCGGCTGGTGCGCCACCACCACCAGCCGGCGCTGCTGATATACCAATCCCCTGTCACCTGCGCGCCGTCGGGAAAATTGTTGACCCCCACCCAACGCGCCAATCCTGCCACCGGCGCGCCCATTGCATAGAGCCACTCCAGTATCGCGTGCAGATTGCCCGTCAGCGCGACGCCGATCATGGTCAGCAGCCCGCCCAGACGGCTGCTCCAGTCGCCCCGCGCTCGCGAAATCTGATCCGCTGCATCCTCATTGCCGGATGACGCCGATCCTTCACCCGCGGTTGCAGCTCCCCGTCCAAACGCCAGCAGGTTATAACCCACCCCATAGCAGGAAATCAACAGCAAACCAAACCACGCGGCCTGGCCCACATTGTAGGCAATGGCGGGGGGCGTATTCGCCAGGCGCGCCACCGTCGCCAGCAGCCAATAGCCCATGTAATAGTAGGCAATCGCATAGCCCGACAACCAGGCATCCTGGGGTGGAAAGGTGGGCGATTGCCAAATGGAAGTGAGCAGCATGAGATCCATAGGCTGCTCGGTGTGGTTCGCCGGTGAATCATGCGCCCGCACCCAGGCCCACAGTACCAGTCCAGCCAGGAACAGGCTTTCGACAAGCAACACATGTCGCATATCGACTTTGCGCCACTGCCCGGCCCAATCGCCGCGCGCAGCCCGCTTCCACGCAAATAACACGCCCAAAACGGCAAGCACACCCAGCGCCAACCAGGCGCCACCCGTTTCGTTGCGCGCCAGTCCCAGCGCCGTCCCCAGCCACAGCAGATAGCCCACCAACAGCACGCCCAGAATTTTCGCCAACGAATAGCCACGGTCGGGCAGCGCGCCCAAGAACCCGAAGCTCAGGGGCAGGGCTGCCAGTGCGCACAGTTGCACGGCAAAATACCAGGCCACGACGGGTCCCCACACTGGCCCCAGCAGGCCCGCGTTCGCAGTCGTCTCCATGCCCATTATGCCTGCTTCCATTGCGCGCTAACCCACATCTTCATCACCCTCTGTCGGTTCGCCATCAGCAGGATTGACATTATTGGGATTGCCATCCGCCGGACTACCATCGGTCGGCCTGCCATCGTTTTCCTGCGTGTCCTGCGCGGGGACAGGCACAAAATATCCGTCCTCCGTCGCGCGTATCCGATTGGGAAAGGCATAGAGGATACTGCCTTCACCGTCAATCACGTCAGTGGCATACAATTCTTCAAGCAGTCCCATTTCGGCCATTGCGTGAAACTTCTCGACGCCCGCGGGATGTTGATGCCGTTCCAATTGCCCCACATAGACCAGCGCCACATCCAACTCGCGCGCAATGGCGAGCGTGCGCTCCACATCCGATGTATTCCAGAATTCGCGCATGAATGCATGGCGTTCCGCGACCTGTGCGCCGCCGCGCTGTTCGTTTTCATGTTTGCCCATCAGCCCGCTCAGGCCCGTAAAGCTGGCAATGCGTGTACCGCCTGCCTGGTAATAGTCCACCTCTGCCGATTCGGCGATCACCAGATTGCCGCGTACATGCTCCAGCAGCCATTGGATCACCGCATGATCATGGCGTAGCTCAATACGATGACTGTCATCCGGCCATGTGTAGCTGCCCTGTTCCATATAGGCCATGCCATCCAGCGTGCCCACCGGCGGACGCCAGCCCACCATGCGATAATCGAGCCGGTCGGGCGTGCCAAACAGGGGGAATGCCAGGCTACACAGCAGAAGCCCCAGCGCAACCGTGCGCCACAGTCGTGCGCCCCCCACCGGCACAGCCAGCGCCGCAAACGCGCTCTGTGTCTGCTCTATATGCGGCGACTCTCCATGCGGCGACTCTAGCGGCAACAGGCTATCGTGCGGTTGCTGTGCCGTAGCCCGCCACAGCTGGGCAAAGGCAATGGCCGCAGCCAGCCCCAGCAGCACCCACACCTGCACATAGAACTTGAACAACGTGTTCATGCGATACCAATCGCCTCCTTGCAAAAAATCGCGCACAAACACGATCTGTGTTCCCGCCAGGATCAGGAAACCCGTAAACGCCAGGGATGCGACCATCACCGTCGGCATGGCATGGGGCAGATTTGCACGCAAAAGCAGCGGCATTGCCAAACCCACGCCCACCAATGAGAGCGCCAGGATCCAATGGCCCAGGCCCGCGGCCAGTACAATCAGCATGACCACCACAAAAAGGGTCGTTGCACCCGCCAGAAAACCAAATGTTGGCGCGCGTAGTAACTGCTGCATCAGACGCAGAACGCGCGGCAGCCGGTCGAAATGGCGCAAGATCAGGCTCACCGCCCGGCTGATACCTAGTGCCCGCGGCACGGGCTGCCGCACTTGCCACACCAGCCAACTCAACAACACAAAGACAAAGAAGCCCCAAATCAGCAGCCACGGCCCCAGATCATC
The DNA here is from genome assembly GCA_040880365.1 of Litorilinea sp. Classification (GTDB taxonomy): domain Bacteria; phylum Chloroflexota; class Anaerolineae; order Caldilineales; family Caldilineaceae; genus JBBDIO01. The sequence continues at coordinate 2,748 of JBBDIO010000099.1, read as the reverse complement.
CGGCGCGCGCACGCGCCCAATGCCCGCGGCGCCCACTCCGGCATAATTTGCAAAGAATGGCAGATAAAACAGATAGGAGAGGCCCGCCGTACTTATCCACACAAGCAATGCCCAGCCCAGCCCCAGCCTGCCGGCCAGCGTCAGAATCAGACAGACCAACAGCACCAATCCCAGATAGGTGGGATATTCCCACAGGTTAATCGCGGCCAACGCGCCAATCACAAACGCAAATGTGACCGCACTCAACGCCAGTGTGGGACGCGCGAGGGCACCAGCCCCCCCGCGCAGCAGATTCAGAACGCCCGCCACCACCAGCAACGAAAACGGAATCGCAATCATGTGCGGATGCAAATCCGCGAACAAGAAGGTCCAATAGGGAAACTCGTTAATCGTGTTTGGGATCACACGGCTGGGCGGCCAAAAATCATAGGCTGGGATGGGTCCGCCCTGCAACACCAACTGCACCCAGCGCGCGAGGCCACCGACCACCAGCGCCGGTATCCCCAGAATACCTTGCGTCGCGGCAATCGGCGCAACCCGATCCGCGTTGCGCAACAACTCGGCAAAGCCATCCAGGTTACCAATTCCCACCACAAAAAGTGCAGCCAGTCCGGCCCGTCGCAGCCCGGCTCGCCACACGGGGAAATCGAGTGCGCGTTGTCCTGCGGCCTTTGCGATAGCCACTGTGCTATATGCCACTGTGCTATATGCCACAGTGAACGCATTGAGCGCAGTCAGGGCAAAGAGCGAAGCCACCGCCAGATTGAACGCCACTTCGGCATAAATGCCCGTCAGCTTGGTAAGATGGGCCACCAGATAGAGGCCATAGTAGTAATAGTTGATATACCCGCCTGCAAAATGTGGATTGACGGGTGGAAAAGTCGGGCTGCGTAAAATGCCATTCAGAAAGGCAAATTCCATAAACTTCTCGCCGCCTCTCCACGGCTGCCAAAGGTCGGGATTGAAGATGCGTATCTGCACAAAGAGCACAAACGCCACGGCAAATACGACTTCGCCCACGACCAGCACTTGCCAGCGGTGACGCAGAAACGCCAACATAGCTACCCGCTGTCGCCACGCAAGTGCCAGACCGATTACCGCACAGGCACCGACAATCAACCATGCATTGCGCACACTGTTGTGCCAAAGCTGCACGCTCGCGCCCAGCCACAGCAGCCAGCCGGTCAGCAACCAGCCCAGGCTCCGGGCCAGCAGATAGCCGCGGTCGCGCAGTCGGGAAAAGATGCGAAACGTCAGCGGCCACGCAATCAGCCCCATCAGCCACAACACGCTCCACCAGACCAGCGCAGCCGCCCAGGGCGTGCCCGAAGCCCAGTCGTTCCACCGATAATTGTCTACCACAGGCAGCGCCGCGAGTGGCCTGTCGAGCAGTAAATCGGGCACAGGCGTCGGCGCGGTTAAGCGTGACCCTTCACCGCTCAGCAGCCCAATGACCCGCCCTATCAGGCCCGCGCCTTCGGCCTGTGGCGACTGACCCAGCCCCATGAGTTCCAGGAAGGGACTCAAAAACGAATCTTCCCCCCGATAATAGGGCACAGCATCTTCCCACGCGCGCGCAAAATAGGCATCGAATTCAGCATCGCTCAGGCTGCGCACCTTGCGGAAAATGGTGACGCGCGGATGGTCATAGAGGCTCCAGCTCTCATCGGCATCCCGGTCGTCGAATTCGCGGCCAAACAGGCGCGGCGGCGCAGTGACATCCGCGACAACCTCGAAGCCCAGGCTACCATCCCACATGCCCGCATAATAGCGCAGCGTCATGGGATAGCGTTGGGGCAGATTATCCACGCTGCCGTAGATCCGCTTGGAGCTATAGGCGACATAGTCGGCCTCGCGCAGCCGCTCGCGCAGAATCGCATATTTCTCGGCAGTGTCCTCCTCATAAGGACCCCAATCAATATTGCGTAGCCCCGCGCTGCCAAGATTCGTCTGCGGGTCGTCGGGCAAGGCGCGCACGGGCAGCGGATCATCCCACAGTTCCCACAGAATCGCCGATCCCGACGGCACATTGGCGTAAATCCACCGGCTGGCCGTAATCCAGGTGTGTTCACGTCCATACACACCGTTGACATAGGCCACCGACCAATAGACACTCGCCAGCAGCGTCAGCACAGCCAACCCACCCGCCACCACAGAGAATACACCCCGCCACCAGGCCCGTCGCTTCAAGGGTCGCACGTCAAACTCGGCCCAAGGTGCCGCGGATCGCGGTGCAGAGACCGTGTGCGGGCCGCGTCCCACTTGCCATAGTGCCCAGAGCAGACCCGCCGCGAAGATGGCCGCAAAGGGCAGTAGCGGACTCATATAGCGATTGAATTTGGCGAGAAACGCGCCGGTGATGCCGAAGTAGGGCAACACCCACGCCCAGATGATGAGATTGCCCAGCGCCAGGTCACTGAGCGCCATAACGCGACGTCCCACCAGTGCCCGCCCACCCCGCCCCAGCGTGATCAGCATATAGGCAAATGCCGCCAGCCCACCTGCCAGCGCGGTCAACCCCAGGGGCCACCACATGCCCCAGGCAAGTTGCTGTTCGAGGAAGTACAAATAGGGCATCGTACCCCGATATTGGCGCGTAAAGGGGAAATCCGCCACCCCGCGCACCATGCGCCCCTGCTCTACCAATGTCGCCTGGATAAAACTGGACCAATCCAGAATGGCATAGGGGCTGGTCAGCGCAAAGGCCAGCACGGCAACCACCAACGCCCACACCACGCCCCCCAGCGC
>JBBDIO010000098.1:8952-38055 GCA_040880365.1 Litorilinea sp. | reverse complement strand
GGAAATTGCACTATGATCATTGTTGATGCGCATTTGGATCTGTCCATGAACGCGCTACAGTGGAATCGGGATCTGCTCCAGTCGGTCTATACCATTCGCACGCTGGAACAACGGACACCGGGCAAAGGGCGCGGCATGGGCACGGTTGCCTATCCTGAAATGCGGCGGGGGCGGGTGGCATTGACCGTCGCCACCCTGATTGCGCGGTCTACGGGACTGGCGGCGCCGCATATTGACTATCCCTCACCTACCCAGGCCTATGGCATGGCCCGTGGACAACTGGCCTATTATCGTGCGCTGGAGAGCGAAGGCCACGTGCGGATTCTGACCGAGAAGGCCGGGCTGGATGCGCATATGGACGAGTGGTTGGCGTGGGATGCTGCCACGGCGGAAGTGACCGAAGATACCCCGCCGCTGGGCTTTGTGATTAGCATGGAAGGCGCAGACCCGATTTTGCACCCCGAACAGTTGAACGAGTGGTGGGATGTGGGGCTGCGTCTGCTGGGGCCGACGCATTATGGGCCGGGCCGCTATGCGGGCGGGACAGGCACCGAGCTGGGATTGAGCGACATCGGCGTGCGGTTGGTGCAGGAGATGGATCGGATTGGCATGTTGCTGGATCTGACGCATATGAGCGATCAGGCGTTTTGGCAGGCGCTGGATCATTACAGCGGCGCGGTGCTGGCAAGCCATAACAATTGTCGTGCCCTTGTGCCGCATCAACGCCAGTTTAGCGATGAACAGTTCCAGGCAATTTTTGAGCGCAACGGTGTCATCGGGGCTGCGTTCGATGCGTGGATGCTGAACCCCGATTGGGTGGCAGGCGAAAATACGAATCAGACGGTGACCATTGCCACCGTGGTGGATCATATTGACTATATCTGTCAGTTGGCGGGGAATGCCCAGCATGTAGGATTGGGTACCGACCTGGATGGCGGCTATGGGCGCGAGCAATCGCCCCACGATCTGGATACGATTGCCGACCTGCAAGAGGTGGCAACCTTGCTCAATGTACGCGGGTATGCTCAGGAAGACATTGAAGCCATTATGTATGGCAATTGGCGACGTTTTCTAACATCAGCCTGGTCAAAATAAGATAATTGAGAACTATACTCTGGAGGAATTGGGAATGAATTCATTACCGTTTGATAAACCTGGCCGTTTTTGGCGGGGAAATTTGCACACACACTCCGATCGCTCCGATGGCTTGCTGCCGCCGGAGGCGGTTTGCCGGCGCTACCAGGAATCGGGCTATGACTTTATTGCCCTGACCGATCACTTTCTGGAACGCTACGGGCATCCGATTGTCGATACGCGTGACTTTCGCAATGACGAGTTCACCACCTTGATAGGGGCAGAGCTGCACAGTGATATGACGGAATTGGGCGGCATGTGGCATCTGCTGGCGGTGGGACTGCCGTTGGATTTTGCGGCGGGATCTGCGGATGAACCCGTGGCAGAGTTGGCGCAGCGGGCGTTGCAGACCGGCGCATTTGTGGCCGCTGCGCATCCCCAATGGTATACGCAGACCGAACGCGATATCGCGACGCTGGGCCAGGTGGATGCCATTGAGATTTACAACGGTGTCGCCATTGATTCCAACGACCGCCCCGATGGCTGGTATCTGGCGGACATTATGCTGGGGCGGGGCAATCGTTTCTTTACCTATGCCGCGGATGACTTTCACGGGGTGAAGGATCGCAATGACTTTCAGCGTGGCTGGGTGCAGGTGCGAGCCGAAAATCTGACGCCCGATGCGCTGTTGGCCGCGTTGAAGCAGGGACATTTTTATTCTTCGACCGGCCCACAGATTCATGATGTGGCGTTGACCGCGGAGCGCCAGCTGACTGTGCGCTGTTCGCCGGCTTCCCGCGTTTTTGTGACAGGACGCGGGCCGACTGCCAGCTTTGTGGGCGGCTCTGGGCTGGTAGAAGCCGAGTTTGACCTTTCTGCCTTTAACAGCGCCTATTGCCGGGTCACGGTGCGTGATCACCTGGGCGGACGAGCCTGGACAAATCCCATTTGGTTCGAAGCCGAATAGAAAGATGAACAGCATGACTGAAGTAGGCTTGCCGGTGACGGCACTGGATACACCGGCGCTGTGGATTGACCTGTCCCGCATGGAACGCAACATCGCGGCGCTGGTTGCCGAATTTGCGCAGGGCGGTGTTAATTGGCGTCCGCATACGAAGGGCATCAAAACGCCGGCGCTGGCCCATGTGTTGTTGCGTGCCGGGGCGATTGGCATTACGTGCGCCAAACTGGGCGAGGCCGAAGTGATGGCGGCGGCGGGCGTGGGCGATATTCTGATCGCCAACCAGATCGTCACCGATGCGAAGATTACGCGGCTTGCCCACTTGCAGCGGCAGGCCGATGTGAAGGCTGTCGCGGATGATGCCGGTGTGGTGGCAAAGACCGGCGCAATCGCCACTCAGTGCGGCGTTGAAATTGGTCTGCTGATCGAAGTGGATACGGGGATGGCGCGGGCTGGCGTGGTACCAGGCCCCGCCGTTGTGCAATTGGCCCAGACCATTGCCGATACGCCGGGCGTGCGCTTTATGGGGTTGATGACATGGGAAGGGCACAATCTGTCCTTTTCCGATCCGGCAGAGAAGCGCAAGGGCATTGAGCAGAGTATTGCCCAGTTGGGCGAAATGGTCGATCTGGTCAACGCGGCGGGGCTGGAGACGCCGATTGTGAGCGCTGGCGGCAGCGGCACCTATCAGATCACGTCGCATCTGCCTAAAGTCACGGAGATCGAAGCGGGTGGGGCGATTTTCTGCGATCAGACGTATCAGAGTTGGGGCGTGGAGCTGGAGCCGGCGCTTTTTATTCGCGCCACGGCCACCAGTCGCCCGACGCCTACGCGGCTGATTTGCGATGCCGGTTTCAAGACGGCCCCGCGGGGGTTTGCTGAACCCCTGCCCGTTGGCTTTGAAGTGGAAAAAGTTGTGCTTTCGGCAGAACATGGCATTGTCCATCTGGCTGGACCCTCGGCCACGCCCGCCATCGGCGAAAGCTTCGATATGATTGTTGGCTATGGCGACGCTACGGTGTGTCTGCACGATACCATCTATGGCGTGCGCGACGGCGTGGTGGAAGCCGTGTGGGAGGTTGCCGGGCGCGGTAAGCTGCGCTGACCCAACGCGGATGGGCACGAACTTGAGGCTTGGGTGTCAGCCCGGTGTCGCGGGAGTGACAGGCAGGCGCAATGGGCATGTAGTATAATGACGTGCGTGCCTGGCGTTTGTCAGCGCAAGGTGCCTCAACGTTATTCACCGCAGTTCACAGTTTTCGAGGGAGGGTCTTATGGATTTTGCCGGTATGATACAAACCTGGCGACAGGTATTAACACGTCCTGGCGTCGAAGTGTTTCAGGAAGAAGCGCGCAGCCCCAATGCCAATATTGTCACGGCATTGATTTGGATTGTCATTGCCGCCGTGATAACGGCCATCTTTGGCTTTTTGCAGGGTAGCATGATGGGCGCGGGGATGGCAGGCATGGATGACATGTTTGCCGATATGGGCTTGCCGCCAGAGGTTGCAGGCCAGATGATGGGCATGATGGCGGGTGGCGCCGGGTTGGGCGCGCTGCTGATTGTGCCGATTTCGTTTCTGATCGGTGTGGGCATCACCCATTTGCTAGCCAAGGTCTTCGGCGGCGATGGTCCGTTTGGCGTCTTTGCCTATCTGGTCGCAGCTTTTCAGGCGCCCCTGGGAATTGCGTCGGCGGTGCTGTCCCTGATACCGTTTCTGGGTGGTTGCATTAGTTTCCTGTTGTCGATTTACGGCCTGGTGCTGACTTATTTCGCAGTCAAGGCGCACTATGCGCTCTCTGATGGCAAAGCCATCGCCGTGGTTATCATCCCGTTTTTGCTTATCCTGTTCCTGTCGCTGTGTGTGGCGATTGCCGGTGTGGCAATGTTCGCTGGTTTCAATTAGGCGTTTGGCGCGTGCAGAGCCGGCTGCATCAATCTGGTCCACGCTATGGATCAGGCGTGCAGCCGGTGTAAATGTGCAGCCGATATGATGGTCTCCCCAACTCACTGTTTTTCTAACCCGTTTCCAGCATGAATTGGTAATCTGCGCGGATGGACTTCTTCTCGATTTATTCCCACGGTTTTATTCGTGCGGCGGTGTGCGTGCCCAAAGTACGGGTGGCTGATGTCGCGTATAACACCGAACGCACGCTGGCATTGGCGCAACAGGCCGCGGCGCGTCACGCGGCAATAGCGCTCTTCCCCGAACTGGGACTTTCGGCCTATGCGATCGACGATCTGTTGCATCAGGAAGCGCTACTGGGCGCAGTCGAGCGGCATTTGGGCGAGTTGGTGGCGGCCAGCACAGAGCTTTCGCCAGTATTAATTGTGGGCGCACCGCTGCGGGCCGAAGGACAGCTCTATAACTGTGGCGTCGTCATTTACCGAGGACGGATTCTGGGCGTTGTCCCCAAGAGCTATCTTCCCAATTATCGCGAGTTCTATGAAAAACGTCACTTTGCGGCGGCGCGTGATGCTGTGGTGACGGAAATTCGCGTCTGTGGACAGAATGTGCCGTTTGGCGCCGATTTGATTTTCGACGCCGCAAACGTGGAAGGCTTTAAGCTGCACGTGGAGATTTGCGAAGATGTGTGGACGCCAATTCCACCGAGTACTTATGCCGCGCTGGCAGGGGCTACGGTTTTAGCGAATCTTTCTGCGAGCAATATCACCGTAGGCAAGGCCGACTATCGGCGCGAGCTATGTTCGTCCCAGTCGGCAAAGTGTATCGCGGGCTATCTCTATTCGGCATCGGGGCCGGGTGAATCGACGACCGATCTGGCGTGGGATGGTCACGCGCTAATCTATGAGAATGGCAATTTGCTGGCAGAATCGGCGCGGTTTAGTGCAGAGGAACATGTGATCACGGCAGATTTGGACCTGGAGCGACTGCAACAGGACCGGATGCGCATGACCAGTTTTGCGGATACTGTGGCGGACCATCGGGATCAATTGCGCGCGGTGCGCCGGATTCCCTTTACATTTGATGTGCCGGTCGCGACGTCGGGCGATGACGCGCTCGCGTTGGAGCATCCGGTGTATCGGTTCCCCTATGTGCCGCCCGACTCCGCCAAGCTGGATGAGCGGTGCTATGAGGTCTATAACATCCAGGTGCATGGGCTGATGAAGCGCCTGGAAGCTACCGGCATTCACAAGATCGTGATTGGCGTCTCGGGGGGGCTGGATTCGACCCAGGCTTTGATTGTGGCCGCAAAAACCATGGATCGGCTGGGCTTGCCGCGCACGAATGTGTTGGCCTATACCATGCCGGGTTTTGCGACCAGCGCATCGACAAAAACCAATGCCCACAAGCTCATGGCGGCGTTGGGCGTAACCGCGGAGGAGATTGACATTCGGCCTTCGGCGCGACAGATGTTGCATGACATTGGGCATCCCTATGCCGATGGCGAGCCGGTCTATGATGTGACATTTGAAAACGTGCAGGCGGGTGAACGAACTTCACACCTGTTCCGTCTGGCAAATTTCAACGATGCGCTGGTGTTAGGCACGGGTGACCTCAGCGAGTTGGCTTTGGGCTGGGCGACGTATGGGGTGGGCGATCAGATGTCACACTATAACGTGAACGCTTCGGTGCCCAAGACGCTGATCCAGCATTTGATTCGCTGGGTGGCGCGTAGTGACATGTTTGGGCCGGATGCCGGTGCGGTGATGCAGGCGATTCTTGCCACAGAGATTTCGCCGGAACTGGTGCCGAGTGTGAACGGTGACAGCGATACCCCCGTGCAGAGCACCCAGGCCAAAATTGGCCCTTATGAGTTGCAGGATTTCAATCTCTATTACATTACACGCTTTGGCTTTCGCCCCAGCAAAGTCGCCTTTTTGAGCTATTCCGCATGGCGGGATCGCCGGCAGGGCGCATGGCCCGACTTGTTGCCCGCGGATCAGCGCAACGAGTATACACTGGCGTCGATCAAGCGGTGGCTGGATGTATTTCTGTTCCGCTTTTTCCAGATTAGCCAGTTCAAACGGTCGGCAATTCCCAATGGGCCAAAGGTGGGGTCGGGCGGTTCATTATCGCCCCGGGGCGACTGGCGCGCGCCCAGCGATTCGGAAGCCGCAGTCTGGCTGGCCGAATTGCGCGCGCAAGTGCCAGATCGCGAACCGACACGCGCGCCCGTCGCAGGGCAGGCGTAGCAGGTAGCCTGTAGCTCTGCACCACCTAGCATTACCGTATGCCACTGTACGCTACCGTGTGCGCCCCAATGTCCCCACGTTGGCATACTGTGGCATACGTTTGTATACGGTGGCGCAAAGTGTCTGCAATGCAGTTCCTCACACAACCAGATTCGCGGCAGGCGCATGACTATGCAAACCAATCTGATCGTGGCAAGCCCCGGCTTTGAAGCACACTGGCCTTTCGTGGTAGATGATCTGGCCCATGCTCTGGAGAAGCACGCACCAGACGCGCCCGTTGTGCATGTGCTGCGCAGCGCGGCAGGGCAAAGCACGCCGTTGGGCACATTGCAGGCCGATTTTGGCGAGAATCTCGGTGAACTGGCTTTGGAGGCCGATGTTTTTGATGTTGAACCCTTGCCGGCGGATGACCCGCTTTTGGGGCGGCATAATGTAGTGCGTATGCCGCATTTGGCTGGGCGGACGCGCGATGCCAATCGCCAGTGGGCGATGGACCTGGTACGTCAATTTCCTCTATTCAACACCGAATCTGAGTCGAAACGTTAGCGAGGTTGTTTTGCGAAAGCGATATGCATTAGTAGGCGCAGGCGGACGCGCAAAAATGTTTGTAGACGCCATCGCCGGCACATATGCGGAGAGTGCGGAGCTGGTGGCGCTCTGTGATCTGAGCCAGACGCGCATGGATTGGCACAACCGACGGCTGGGCGAACTGTTTCAGCAGGCGCCCGTTGCAACGTATTCCGCGGACCACTTTGAAACGATGGTTGCCGAAACAAAGCCGGATACGGTGATTGTGACAACTATGGATTCGACCCACCATGAATACATTATTCGTGCGATGGAGCTTGGTTGCGATGTAATCTGCGAGAAGCCCATGACCATCGACGCCCAGAAGGCGCGGGCTATTTTTTCTGCGATAGAGACCACTGGCAAAAACCTGCGAGTCACGTTCAATTACCGCTATGCCCCGCTGCCTACCCGGGTGTTTGAGCTGCTACAGAGTGGCGTTGTGGGACGCCCGTTGCATGTTAATTTTCAGTGGGTACTCGATACCTTTCATGGGGCAGATTACTTTCGGCGCTGGCATCGGGAGAAGGATAAGTCGGGCGGGCTGTTGGTCCACAAAGCCACGCATCACTTTGATCTGGTGAATTGGTGGCTGCAATCGTATCCGCAACAAGTGTTTGCGCTGGGCGATTTGCTGTTCTATGGTGCGGATAATGCGGCGCGGCGCGGTGAGACGTATGGCTATGCGCGTTACACGGGGGAACAGGCCGCAGCCGGGGATCCGTTTGCGCTGCGCCTGGATGAAAATGAGGTGCTGCGCGATTTGTATCATGCAGCCGAGGAGGAAACGGGCTATCTGCGCGATCGGAACGTATTTGGCGCGGATATTTCGGTCGAAGACACCATGAGCGTGACGGCACGCTATCGGAGTGGGGTGATCCTGACCTATTCGCTGATCGCGTATAGCCCGTGGGAGGGTTTTCGTATAGCCATCACGGGGGATCGAGGTCGGCTGGAAGTGGACTTGACAGAGCAGGTGGGCAAGCAGTTCATTGCAGGGGCAGAGGAAACTGTGAATCCTAGCGCCGAGACGCTGGCCCAATTTGGCGGTAAATCGATCCGCGTCTTCCCCATGTTTGGCACGCCCTATACTGTGGATGTGCCCGAAGGTGAGGGCGGGCATGGCGGCGGCGACGCAGTGATGCTGGAACAGATTTTTGCGCCCGATCCCCCCATAGACCCGTATGGACGCAGTGCCTCGCACGTGGATGGCGCAGCCTCGATTCTGTTGGGGATTGCAGCCAACACTTCGATCGCCAACGCAGCCCCTGTCAATGTAGACGATCTGCTGACGTTGCCGTCACGCATTGGGCGGGAGGCAAGCGCATGACACTACCAGAAACCGAGGGGCGCAGCAGCGCAGCTAGCCGTGATGCGAATAACGAAGGCGCGGATAACCGTCTTGTGGCCGTATTGCTGGATTGCGGCGATACGCTGGTAGACGAAGGGACGGAGGTGAAGAATGATCGGGGCGCAACGCTGGTGGCCGATCTGATTCCCGGCGCGGCCGAGATGGTGCGCGCGCTGGTTGCGGCGGGGTATCCATTGGGGTTGGTAGCCGATGGTCCGCAGGCTACGTTCGACAATGTGCTGGGTCACTATGGCCTGATGGATCTGTTTAGAGCGCACGCGATTTCTGAGCGCGTGGGTGTGGAAAAGCCCCACGCCGCCATGTTCGAGACGGCATTGCAGGGATTGTCCATCGACACCTCCCAATTTGGGCGTGTGGTGATGGTGGGCAACTATTTGACCCGCGATATTGCAGGCGCGAATGCTCTGGGATTGATTACGGTATGGCTCAACTGGGCGCCGCGTCGCCCCAAAGTTCCCGCCAATGCTTTGGAGATTCCCGACTATGAAATTGCTTCTCCCGTGGAGTTGCTGCCGCTCCTCGCGCAAATTGAGCGCAACCTGGCGGGATAATAGACAAATTTTAAGGACAATTGTGAAGATATGAGTAGGCAGCAGAGCATTGGCCCGTCTTCCGGTCGTGTTGAAGTCGTGTGCCATCGGGGCGCGTCGAACCGCGCACCGGACAATACGTTGGCGGCGGCGCGGCAGGCGGTGGCGCAGGGGGGCGACTATGTGGAGTTGGATGTGAACCTGAGCGCCGACGGGGTGCACTACGTATTCCACGGTCCCAAGCTGGAGGGCACGACCAACGGGGTGGGACTGCTTCATGAGCAGCGCGCCGCGACGTTGGATAGTCTGGATGCGGGGAGCTGGTTCGGTCCCGACTTTGTGGGGGAACCCATTCCGCGGCTGGAGACGATGTTGGAGGAGTTGCGCGGCAAGACCAAGGTCTTTTTTGACGTGAAACGAGCAGATTTGCCGGCGCTATTGGCGATGGTAGAGCGGACCGGCTTTGCCGATGACTGTTTCTTTTGGTTTGGCCGCGATGCCGATGCCCGGGCCTTCCGCGAACTGAACCGTGATTTGCCCCTGAAGATCAATATCCGCACGGCAGATGATGTGCGGCGCGCGCACGCAGACTATGGTGCGGCTTTGGTAGAAGTGCCGCCGCGTCATCTGTCACGGGGTGTGGTGGAGGTCTGTCGAGAGTTGGGCGTGAAGCTCATCATCAACTACATGGGCGCGGAGCCTGCGGTTTTTTCTGAACTGGCGCGCTGGCCGATTGATATGATTAACCTGGATCACATGAATCTATGGCAGGCGGCAGTTGCCGAACGCGCGGAAGCCGACGCGGCGCGCAAGGACGGGGCGATCTCAAGTAGCCACGCAGACATTGCCATTCCTGTGGCTGGTCCGCCGGTACGCCGCGTGGTCTTGTTTCTGCTCGACGGTTGCCGACCCGATGCGCTGCAACAGGCCGATACTCCGGCAATCGACAGCCTGGCGGCACGGGGCGCGCACACCTGGCAGGCGCGCACGGTCATGCCATCTATTTCTCTGCCGTGCCACACTGCGCTTTTCTACTCGCTGGATCCGCAAGCGCATGGGGTAGTAGAAAACGTTTGGCAGCGTCCTCCTTCGCCCGCGCAGTCGCTGGCAGAGGTGATTGCCGCGGCCAGACATGAAGTTGCTATGTTCTATACGTGGGAAGAATTGCGCGACCTTTCGGTGCCGGGCACTGTGAAACTGGCAAGCCAGCATCGTTTGAGCCAGGAGGGCCTGGCTGAAGTGGGCAAAGCTGCGGCCGCCAAAATCGCGGAATTCAAACCGACTTTCAGCTTTGTTTATCTCGAAGCGACGGATGCGCTGGGCCATAGTTATGGCTGGATGTCGCCGGAGTATTTGGAGGCGGTCAGCTATTCGGACGGTCTGGTGCAGGCGGTGATGGATGCTTTGGCCGCAGGCGGCGACGACGATGAGACGATCTATGTGGTGATGGCGGATCATGGCGGACACGCGTTTGGACACGGTACCGATGCCCCGGAGGACATGACGATTCCATTCATTGTGGCCGGTCCGGGAATTCGCCAAAACTATGACATTGGGGGTCCGGTAAGCATTGTGGATGTCGCGCCTACCTTGCTGCACTTGCTGGGCCTCGAGATTCCCGACCATTGGCAAGGTCAGGTAATTGCCGAGGCGTTAATGGATCGCGCAGACACAGCAGGCTAATTGGACACTTGAGAATTGGATTGCCACGCAGCTTCTATGGTGTGTGTGGCGTAAATAGAAATGAGAATTTGCAGATGCAAACGCGTACAGGTGGTTTTCCGGTAGGCTTTCGGCGGGGTGGCGGAGATTGGCAACAGGATTTGAGCGCGCTCATCGCGTGGACGCAGGCGAATGATTTGTCGGTGATCGACCTGGGGAAGGACGGTGATACTGCTGCGGCCCAGGTCGTGGCGGCGGGGTTGCAGGTAGGCTCGGTAGATTTGCCCGAATGGCAGCCCATGATTGGCGCAGACCGGGGTCGGCGAGAGGAGGCCCTGGCCCGCAATCGCGCCTATATCGAGCGGTGCAGCGAAGCGGGGGTACGTAACTATTTTTTGGTGATGCTGCCTGAAGATGCCAGCCTGCCGCGCGCCGAAAATTTTGGCTATATGGTTGATTCATTCGGTGCGCTGGCCGAGACGCTGGAGGCGCACAACGGACGCCTGGTGATTGAAGGTTGGCCGGGGCCGGGTGCGCTCTGTTGCACACCCGAAGGGTATCGCGCCTTCTTTGATCAGGTTGCTTCTCCCAGCCTGGGGATCAATTATGATCCGTCGCATCTAATCCGCATGGGCATTGACTACATGCGCTTTTTAGAGGAATTTGCGGCGCGCATTTTTCACGTACATGGCAAGGATACCGCGCACCTGGACGAAAATCTCTATGAGTTTGGGCATGAACAGCCGCCAACTTTTGCAAAACCGCGCCCGTATGCGGGCATGGCGTGGCGCTATGCCATTCCGGGGCACGGTGTGACGCGCTGGGTAGATGTGCTGGAACGGCTGACGGCGCACGGGTACAACGGCGCGATTTGCGTGGAACTGGAAGACGCCAACTATCACGGCAGCGCCGAGGCCGAACAACAGGGTATCGTTTTGGGCGCGCAACATCTGGCGGGCTGTTAACGCACGGGTCGAATAGACCGAACCCAGCCTGATCGCGCGTTATGCACCGTTTACAGAGGAGGATTTTGTATGGCAGAACGACCGCATGTCTTGTTGATTACCACAGACCATTGGCCCGCCTCGCTGTTGGGCTGCGCCGGGCATCCCACAGTTCAGACACCCACATTGGATACATTGGCGCGCAGCGGGGTGCGCTATACAAATGCCTATTCCGAATGTCCAGTCTGTATTCCGGCGCGCCGCACGCTGATGACGGGGACGCCGCCGCGTACCCACGGTGACCGTACCTTTCAGGAACAGTTGCCCATGCCGCAACTGCCCACATTGGCACAGGTGTTTCGCGATGCGGGCTATCAGGCATATGCCGTAGGCAAACTTCACTGCTATCCCCAGCGCAATCGCATTGGGTTTGATGATGTGATTCTGGATGAGGAAGGTCGCCAGATGTATGGCGTGGTGGATGACTATGAGCAGTTTCTGGGTCATGCAGGACACAGCGGTGCGCATTTTGGGCATGGCATGAGTAATAACGAGTATATTATGCGCCCGTGGCACTTGCCCGAAGCGTGTCATCCGACCAACTGGGCGACGGCTGAGATGGCACGGTTGATCAAGCGGCGCGATCCGACGCGGCCGGGCTTCTGGTTTTTGTCATTCCGCCATCCCCATCCCCCGTTGACGCCACTGCAATATTACCTTGACCTCTATCAGCAGTTGGGTGTGGCCCCGGCATACATTGGCGAGTGGGCAGAGGACGATGCGAGCTTGCCCTGGGTACTGCGCCAAGGGGCAGGCCGCGATGCGCAAATCTCGTCTACGCAGGCGGATTTGGGCCGCCAGGCCTTCTATGCGCTGTGTACGCACATCGATCATCAGTTGCGGATCATTATCGGCACGCTGCGTGAGGAAGGCTTGCTCAACAATACGGTGATCTGTTTTACGTCGGATCACGGCGATATGCTGGGCAACCATCGCCAATGGGCCAAGCGGCTATTCTATGAAGATTCGGCGAACGTGCCCGTGATTCTGCTAGGCACAGCCGATGATGCGCGGATCCAGCCGGGCGCGGTAGACGACCGGCTGGTCGGCTGGCAGGATATCATGCCGACGCTGCTAGATCTGGCAGGCATTGATGCCCCGTCTACCGTGGAAGGGCTGTCGATGGTGGGGGATACGCGGCGCGAGCAAATCTTTGGCGAATTTGGCGAAGGCGCATTGGCGACACGCATGATACGCGAGGCACGCTATAAGCTGATTTACTATGCTGCGGGCAATCGTCGTCAGCTTTTCGACCTGGAGGCCGATCCCAATGAGCTGCATGACCTGGCAAACCGGGCCGAACATGCGGATGTCTTGCAGCGTCTGACCGAGAGTTTGCTGGGCGAACTGTATGGCAACGATGAAGATTGGCTGCACGATGGCGAGTTGGTGGGTGTGTCGGAGCCAGAGCGTACGTCCGGCGCGAACCGAGGGCTGAGCGGGCAGCGTGGATTGCATTGGCCGCCGGCCCCGGCATCATTCATGGGACAAATGTAATTTTATTCAGAGGAAGGAAGTATGATGAGCGACATTTTTGTCTATTTTGGAACCTATACGCGCCGCGAGGCGACCGGCGCAGGCCGCAGTGAAGGCATCTATATTTACAATCTGAACCGGGAAAGCGGCGCGCTGACTCCGGTTGGCACAATGAGTGGTGTGGAAAATCCTTCGTTCCTGGCGTTGAATCCTGCCAAGACTCATCTCTATGCCGTGGCAGAGCTAGGCGACGGTGACGGCAAGCCAATGGGCGGGGTGAGCGCATTTGCAGTCGATAGCAAGACGGGATTTTTGGAGCTTTTGAATAGCGAAGCAAGCAAGGGCGACGGCCCGTGTCATCTAAGCGTGGACGCCAGCGGTACCAAGGTTCTGGTCTCCAATTATGGCAGCGGCAGTGTGGCGGTCTTGCCGCTGGCGGACGATGGTTCGCTGTTGCCGGCGTCCGATTCGGTGCAGCATGAAGGATCGAGTATCAATCCCCAGCGACAGCAGGGGCCGCACGCCCATTCTGTGAATCTGGACAGCAATAACCGCTTTGCGTATGTGGCGGATCTGGGGCTGGACAAGATTCTCATCTATGCCTTCGATGCGGATGCCGGGACGATTACGGCAAACCGCGCCCAGCCGTGGGCCAAGGTGAAAGCGGGGGCGGGGCCACGCCATTTTGCCTTCCACCCCAATAATCAGTATGCCTATGTGATTAACGAACTGGATTCTACCATGACCGTGTTTGCCTTTGACGGGGACAAGGGCACACTGGACGAAATCCAGACACTTTCCACCCTGCCCGATGACTTTGACGGCACCAGCTATTGCGCCGAGGTGCGAGTACATCCTAATGGCAAGTTTGTCTACGGCTCGAATCGGGGGCATGATTCGATTGCCGTCTTCAAAGTGCAGGATGATGGTAGCCTCAAGACTGTGGAATATACGTCGAGCCAGGGTGAATTTCCGCGCAACTTCAACCTGGATCCATCGGGCGAGTGGCTGATTGCCGCCAATCAGAACACGCACAACGTGTTTGTCTACCAGGTGGATACGAAGACCGGCAAGTTGACGGCGACGGATCAGAGTGCGGTGATCCCCTATCCTGTCTGTGTGAAGTTTCTGGGTTAAGCGGCCTAAAGCGGGGCGTCCTACGGGTCAGATCGTGATTACCCGTGTGGATGCTCCGCTTTTTCGGGCTTGACGGCGTTTAGAAAAGAGTGACCGATGGCGAATCCGCTGGCGCACGCGCAAGGACTGCGCGGTGCAAGGGCACTGTTGTCCATAGCAGATTTTCGGTGGCTGTTGAGCAGTAATGTGCTCTGGTGGCAAGCCCACTTCATGGAAGCGATTGTGGTGGGGTGGTTGGTATTAGAGATGACCAATTCGCCCTGGCTGGTGGCGGTGGCAGGCTTTTGCCGGTCGCTGCCCCTGCTGATTTTGGGGTTTGTGGCGGGCCAGGTTGCCGACCGTTTTGGGCGGCGGCGCGTTATATTGGCGGCGCAGAGCACAAACTTTACGGTGCAGGTCACGTTGGTGATCTTGCTGCTGACTGATTCTTTGCAGCTCTGGCACCTCTACGCGACGGGGGTGATCCTGGGCGCCTGTTGGGCCATGGACTGGCCGGCGCGCCGGTCGCTGTTGCCCGATTTGGTGGGCAAGGAGCGCACCGTGGACGCTATGCTTTTGGAAAATCTGTCGCAAGGGTTTTCGCGGATTGGCGGGCCTGCCATTGCCGGTGTTTTGGTAGCGGCCTATGGGGCCATCGGCGCGTATCTGGTGATGATGCTGCTTTCGGGCGCGACGTTGACGACGCTCAGCTATCTATCGGGTCAGCCCATTCCCAAAACAAATCGCCGTGCGGCGGCGTCACCGTGGTCGGTGTTGGGTGAAAGTCTGCGCTATGTGGGGAAGAATCAGCCAATTCTGGGCGTGATTCTAATCACGGCGGCGTTTAATATGTGGGTTGTGCCCTATATGACACTGCTGCCTGTGATTGCGCGCGATGTGCTGCGGGTGGGACCGGCGGGACTGGGCTATCTGGGAGCAGCATCCGGTGTGGGGAGTTTCTTTGGGCTGCTGCTGATTGCGCAGATTCGTCGCCACTTTTCCAATGGCTGGATTATGCTGGTGGGCACGATTGGCATGAGTATTGTCTTGTTTGGGCTGTCACAGTCTACGTGGTATCCGCTTTCGTGGGGCCTGCTCTTTATGGCCGGAATGGGACAAGCCTGTTTCGGGATTATGCAGACTTCGATCATTCTGTTGACGGCTAGTGACGAAATGCGCAGCCGGACCATGGGTGTGCTGGTACTGGCGATTGGCTCGGACCCATTGGGCAAATTGCAGACAGGCGCATTGGCGCAGGTGTTGGGCGCAGCGACTGCACTGAGCGTGATGACCGGGGCGGCAGCTCTGGCATTGGTGGGCATTGGCATTGCATTGCCGGGGTTGCGCGCCATGCCCGCGCCGGCGACGCAGCAAGTGCCGCCTCTGGTGCCGCCGATTGGGCCTGCCGCGCAGACGCCGACGGGCGTACCCCAATCTACGCATACACCATCGCAGCCGGGCGGCAATTGAGTTTGTGCCTGTTCAGAAATCGGCCAAAGAGTGGAAAGCAGTCAATTTAATTTCTATTGTGGTTTCTATGAAGGAAGGCAGCAAATGGAGTATATCAATTTTGGTAAGGCCGGTTTGAAGGTCAGCCGTTTGGCGTATGGATTGGGGTTGCGTGGGCAGGCCGATGAACAAGAGGCGCAACGGGTGATTGAACGGGCAATCGATCTGGGGATTAATCTGATCGACTGTGCCAATATCTATTCGCCGACTGACGATCACAGTCGCCCGGGTCGGTCGGAGCAAATTCTGGGGCGCGCCATTCTGGGCAAGCGCGACGACGTGGTCATCACGTCGAAGGTAGCCAGCCCGGTGGGGCGGGGTCCCAATGACCGGGGGCTGGCGCGCGTACATATTTTGCGAGAGATTGATAACTCTCTGCGGCGGCTGCAAACCGATTATGTGGATGTGTATCTGGTGCATATTTTCGACGAATCTACGCCGCTGGAAGAGACTATGGCCGCGCTGGATACTGTGGTGCAGTCTGGCAAGGCGCGCTATGTGGGATGTTGCAACTATAAGGGATGGCAAGTGACCAAGGGGCAATGGATTGCCGATAGCCGGCACCTGACGCCCTTTATGTGCATCCAGAATGAGTATAGCCTGTTGCAGCGCACCCCAGAAGAGGAGCTGTTTGGGGTGGCGCGCGACCAGGGCCTGGGAATTATGGCCTATAGCCCGCTGGCCGTCGGCTTGCTGAGTGGACTCTATCGACGGGGCAAGCCTGCACCGGATGGTACGTATTGGGCAACACGCGGGCGCGACCGCTTTGAGGGGTATATCGACGGGCCGGCAGGTGCGGTGATCGAGGCGGTGTGTGCGATTGCCGATGAGGTCGGCAAGACGCCGGCCCAGGTCGCCCTGGCCTGGGTGCTCGCGCATCCGGAGATCACCTGTGCAATTACAGGCGGCGATACGATTGCGCATCTGGAGGACAATTTCGGCGCTCTGGGCTGGTCGTTGGATGCGGAACACCGCGCTCGGCTGGATGCAGTTTCGGCCCCTGCGCCTATGTATCGTCCCTAAAATCTCATGCGGAGTCTTTTATGCTACGTGCAGCCGACCGTCTGAATCAGTTTCAGGAGTCGCTTATTCGCGAAATGACGCGCCACGCGCACGAGGCGAACGCGATTAACCTGAGCCAGGGGTATCCTGATTTTGACCCGCCTTCTACAGTGGTGGAAGCCGCGGTGGAGGCCATGCGCGGCGGCGAGAATCAATATACCGTGACGTGGGGCTATCCGCCATTGCGCCGGATTCTGGCCGAGCGGTATGGGCCGCGCCTGGGGTGGGATGTGGACCCGGATGTGCATGTGACCGTGACCTGTGGGGTGACGGAAGGCATCGTGGTGGCCCAGATGGCCGTGTTGAATCCGGGCGAGGAAATTCTGATTATCGAGCCGGCGCATGAGAACTTTGCGCCCGCGGCAATCATGATCAATGCGGTGCCGCGGGCCGTGCCGTTGACTGGTCCCGATTATCGGCTGGACTATGACTTGCTGGCGCGCTATGTGTCGAGCAAGACGCGGGCAATTCTGCTGAATACACCCCATAATCCCACGGGGCGAGTATTCGATGCAGATGAAATTGCCGCAATCGCGCGCCTGGTGATCGAACACGACCTGGTGTTGATTACCGATGAGATTTACGAGCATATTCTCTATGATGGGCGTGTGCATGTCGCGCCGGGGAGTCTGCCGGCCCTGCGCGATCGCACGATTACCGTGACGGGCATGAGCAAGACCTTTGCCATGACCGGCTGGCGACTGGGGGTGGTGATTGCCCCCGACGCATTGGCTTCGGCGGTGCGTCGTTGCCACGACTATCTGACCATCTGCGCGGCGACTCCGCTGCAGGCGGCTGCGCTCGCGGCCTATGCCTTGCCCACAGATTATTTCGCGCAGTTGGCGGTCGATTATGCAGAACGGCGGGATACGCTCATGGGCTACCTGGCCGAGGCCGGATTTGCCGCCAGCACGCCCGAAGGCGCCTATTACACCATTGCCGAGTATGCTGTATTGGTACGCCCCAGGCCGAGCTGGACTCTATGGACTTTGCGCTGTGGCTGACGCGCGAAGTGGGCGTGGCGGTGGTGCCCATGACAAGCTTCTATACGGGTGCACAGTATGGCGGGCGCAGTGTGCGTTTTGCATTTCCCAAGCGCATCGCGACGCTACATGAAGCGGGTAGCCGACTGTTGTCCATCCCGCGGCGCTTTGGCTAACAACCTGGCTAACAACGCGGTTCGACTCTTGTAGTTTCCACGCACGATATCCTTTGACGAGCAGCTTGGCGGCTGGGGTAGGGCACCCCCCGTGTCTGACCAATCGGCAAGCTTGCCAACGAAGTTTCTGGCAGTTTCCAGCAATTGATAGAAAGAAGGAATGGAATGGGCGTTCAACGTCATAGAGCAGCTTTGGGTGAGGCTGCGCCGGGTTTTCGACGATCGACTTTGGTGATCGACCAGCCGCTTTCACCGCCGACCTGGGCGATTTTGGAGCGGGAGCTGTTGCGGGCCAACGACGAGGCGTGTCGGGCATTCTTCGACTACTTCTTTGATGCCCGCGGCCATCTGCGCTGTATTCCCCGCTGGGGTGGGGATGATGGCCCGGATGACGCGATTGAAAATCTGGCCGATTGGCCTGTGTTGCATGCGCTGGGCGCGTCGGACGAGATTCTGGAGATGTGCCAGTTGGCGTGGGAAGGGCATGTGGAGCAATATACCGCAGCCAAGACCACAGAGGTGCCGTTCGCCCGCGATGGCATGTATTACAAAGAGTTTCCGACGATCTGCGATTGGCTGCACAACGGCGAGTCTATGTCGGTTTTCAACATGCTGGGGCTTTCGGGTCCCTATGCTTCAAATTTTGAGAAGCGCGTGCGGCGTTTTGCCGGCTTTTATATGGACGAGGATCCCCAGGCGCCCAACTATGACCCGGAGCATCGCGTGATTCGCAGCATGTATACGGGCAGCCGCGGTCCCATGTTGCGCAAGGCGACCGCGCTGGATTGGGCGGGCGATCCGATTGAAATCGAAGATCGTTTCATCCTGTTGCACGGTGAGCGCAATTATCAGGAAATGCTGGACCATTTCAAGGACTACAACGACGTCGCCGGTGATCATCCCCTGAACATGGGTGCGACCAGTCTGGTGCTCAATGCCTATTTGCTGACCGGAGAACAGAAATATCTGGATTGGCTGGTGGGCTATGCCGATGTTTGGGTAGAGCGCACGCAGGCCAATGGCGGGGTTGTGCCTTCGAACATTGGGCTGGATGGCAGCATCGGCGGCGAATGTGACGGCAAGTGGTATGGCGGTGTCTATGGCTGGGGCTTTTCCACGATCGACCCGGCCAACGGGCGGCTGGTGCATCGCAATCTGTCGCAGTGGGCCTATCGCGGCTGGGGCAATGCGCTGATGGCGACTGGCGACATGAAGTATGTGGACACATGGCGCACGGTGCTGGATACGGTCAACGGCAATGCCAAGACCGAAGACGGCGTGACGCTCTATCCGCATATGCACGGCGATGACGGCTGGTATGCTTTTTCGGAACAGCCCTATAACCACGGTGCGCTGGACTTGTATTATTGGACACAGGACGAAGCCGACCGGGAACGGGTGGCAGACGACCCGTGGGTGAAGTTCCTGAATGGCGAGAATCCCGATTTTCCCGAAGAAGCGATGGCGGCGGACTTTGAGCGCATCCGTTCGCGCGTGGAAAATGGCATTACACGGGAAACGCTGACGCTGGACACTCGGCTTTCGGACAATCCGAATCCGTTTAATCCGGCCTCGATTGGCACCCTGATCAAGCTTATCTGGGGGGGCTTGCCCACAGGGATTGCCGGTTTCCCGTTGCAATCGCGGCTGCGCTACTTCGATCCGGCGAGGCAGCGCGCCGGCCTGCCCGACGATGTGGCGGTTTTGGTGGAGGCGATGGATGCCGATTCGGTGACGGTGACGCTGGTGAACCTGAACCAGACCCACGGTCGGCGCATTGAGGTGCAGGGCGGCGGCTATGGTGAGCACATGATTCAGGATGTAGAGATGGGCGACACGACGCACACTGTGAACGCTACGCATTTTCCGGTCTATCTGGCTGCGGGGTGTGGCAGTACGCTGAAAATTCGCATGGAACGGTGGAGCAGCGCGCCAACTATGCTTTTCCCCTGGGACTAAGGTCCTTGCACGCAGACCGGGCGGGATGCTGCAATCCTGCCCGGTGATGTCTATGATTACCCGCCCGCGCACGCGGCAGTCGGTTTCACGTTTCGTCATCAAATCGCGGGCTGTGTACCAGCCTGTACAGGAGAAGAAAATGGACATTCACGAACTGGATACGCCGGTTCTAACGTTGGATCTGGATGCGCTGGAACACAATCTGGATCGGTATCAAAGCTATTACACTGAACACGGGATTGGCCTGCGCCCGCATATTAAGACTCACAAAACCCTGGCGCTGGCGCGGATGCAGATTGAACGCGGCGCGATTGGGCTGACCTGCCAGAAGATCGGCGAGGCCGAAGTGATGGTGGGCGGCGGTCTGTTTGTGGACATTATGATCCCGTTCAACATTATCGGGAAACAAAAGCTGGATCGCCTGACTGCGCTGGCTCGGCAGACGACGATTACCGTGGCGGCAGATTCGGCCTATACGATTGAAGGGCTGGCAGATGCGGCCCAGCGGTCGGGCACCAACCTGGGTGTGGTGATCGAAGTGGAATGTGGACAGGATCGCACGGGTGTGACCAGCGCGGACAAAGCGCTGGAACTGGGGCAGTTGGTGGATCGCGCGCCGGGGCTGGAGCTGCGCGGGATTATGGGCTTCCCCACACCGCCTGCGGTGCGCCCTATGATTCAGGAGATTCTGGAAAAATTTGACCGGGCGGGTTTGCCGCATCCGATTGTGAGCGGGGGCAGTACGCGCTATGCATTGGAAGCGCATCTGATTCCCGAATTGACCGAATATCGGATTGGCGAGTATCCCGTGGGTGGCGAGGGCCATTTGCGGGCCGGGCGGCATACGGTTGAAGAGTGTGCGTTGCGGGTGCTGGCAACCGTGGTGAGCCGGCCTACCGATGGGCGGGCGATTCTGGATGGCGGCAGCAAGACCATGAGCGCATCGACGATTCAGACCGACCGGGGCACAAGCATGGGCTATATTGTGGAGTATCCCGATGCCCACTTTTATGGCGCGTCGGAAGAACATGGGCATGTGGATATTTCGGCGTGCGCAAGCAAGCCCGAAATTGGCGAACGGGTGCAGGTCTTACCGGTGCATCCGTGTCCGTGTGTGAACGAACATGACGAGATCGTCGCCGTGCGTAAGGGGCGCGTGGAGGCAGTCTGGCCCATTTATGCGCGCGGGAAAATCCGCTAGGAAAGGCCGCTATGATAGTCGATACACATGTGCATGTGTGGGAAATTGATCCGCCGCGCTATCCCGTAGGACCGACTGCGCCAAACTGGACCAGCCTGCCCGATGAGCCGGGCACGGCGGCAGAGTTGATCGCCGACATGGATGCCAATGGCGTAGACTGGTCGGTGTTGGTGCAGACCAGTTGGTCTACGTGGGACAACGGCTACATTGCCGATTCGGTGGCGGCCTATCCCCAGCGTTTCGTGGGGCACGGCCTGATCGATCCGCTGGACGCCAATAACGCGCAGCAGGTGGGCTATTGGATCGAAGAACGGGGGTTGGTGGGTTTTCGCTTCCATCCCATGTATTACATGGATCAGGAGGTGTTGACGCTGGACGCCAACCGGGCGCTGTGGGAGGAGATCGCGCGCGTGGATGCGGTGATCCAGTTTCACATGCGGGCGAGGGACGCGCGCCAGGTGGCAGAGATTGCCACACGCTACCCGGCATTGCGTCTGATCATCGATCATCTGGGCTATCCGCAGTTGGATGGTTCGCCCCAGGATTTTGATCCCATCGTCGAGTTGGCGCAATATCCGAACATTTACTACAAGCTGTCGGATGTGAAGGGGCGATCCCAAGCGGACTTCCCATTTATTGATGTGCATCCGTTTTTGCAGCGGCTGCACAACGCGTTCGGCGCGGCGCGCACAATGTGGGGTACGGGCTTTCCGGCGCATCATCGGTTGAAGCACAAATGGCTGCCGTTGGCCGAGGAATTGCGTTTGATCCGCGAGGGGCTGCCGTGGTTGACTGAAGCTGAGAAGGATCGAATATTGGGCGGCACGGCGGCGGAAATCTGGGGATTGGAGAAGGCGCAAACCGCGTAAGGTCGCTGGTTTAGCCCGAAACTTGGAGGTTGTTAATTGTAGACGCATGGTGGATGGGGGATGCGCACGCGTGCGCATCCCCCATCCACGTTCTGGCGACGAGCAATGCCGCGTCGCCAGAACTGGCTAGACTGTAATCTTACTGACCCACCCGGACGTGGCGTCGCAGTAGAGGAAACAGGTGTTGGCGGAGCCGTCGGGATAGATGGACAGCCCGTGCGGTTCGGGATAGTCGGTTGAGACTTCGATGCGATCCAGTTCGGCACCACTGGCGAGATCGAGCTTGACGATTAGCCGGTCGGCGGTGAAGACTACCCAGATACCGTCGGGCACGCGCACCACGCCGTGAGCGCGCTTGTAGGGCAGGTCGATGACCTGTTGCACGGACCAGTCGGAAATGCGCACTTTGGAGAGCGTCTGGTTCTTGAGCGTGGTGAGCCAGATGGTGTCGTCTTCGTAGCGGTCGAACTCGATGCCGTGCGTGCCGCCGCTGCCGGGCAGATCCCAGCGGTCAACGATGCTGCCATCGGCAGGATTGACGCGCAGGATTTCACCGCTATTGGCATCGGTGGGGCGCGCATCGCGCCAAAGCGCGCCATTGCCGTTGGCCGCTAACCACAGCGAGCCGTCTCCGTAGGTGAGGCCGCTGGTATTGGATGATTCGGTGGGGAAGTCGCGCAGCCATTTGCTGACCCCATATTCATTGGGCTTATCGATAGTGATCTGCGCAACGCGGTCGGTAATCTGGTCTACGATCCAGAGTCCTTCGTCGGTGACCTGGAGGCCGTTGGGGACAGAATAGGGTGCGCGAAACATTTTTTCAATCGTCGCCATGATTTGGTTTCCTCGAAAAGTATACGCTCACACGCAGCGCGAGCGATGGCTTGTGTCATGCAAGGTTAACCGCCTATACGGCGGGAATTTCCACGCCAAGCTCGGTGGCAGATTCGCAAATGGCGTCCCAGGTGGCATCTTCGATGGGAATCCCGTTGGCCGTGCGCTCGGCGCGCACATCGTCTTCGATTTCGCCGGGAACCATGATCTTGGGCACGCCGGGCATGGTGGGCGACGATTTGACCCAATCGACCAGCGTACGGGTTTCGCGCTTGAATTCGGCCAGATCGATGAAGGCTTCGATATTGATTGCCAGCGCCATATAGCCGCTGCCGCCGCGCGTGGGCTGGGCGGCGCTACAGCCTGCCCAGGAAAGGCCCCCGGCAATAGCGTCGATCATCATGGCAAGGCCATAGCCCTTATAGCCCACTGGCCCACCCACGGGCAACATGGCGACATCATCCTGCCAGAATGCGGCGGGATCGGTGACAGCTTCGCCTTTGGAATCAACCAGCCAGCCATCGGGGACCTGTACACCGCGCGCGCGATAGAGATCGACCTTGCCGCCCGCGGCAATGCTGGTGGTGATATCCAGCATCATGTGGGGGCCGTTTTCTACGGGCACGCTGATGGAAATGGGATTGGGGGGCAGACGTCGCCCGACACCGCCGAAGGGCGCCATGAAACGCGCGCCGCCATTGAGCAATATGACACCGATGCAGCCTTCTTCGGCGGCGATGGGGGGATATGCGCCCAAACGTCCGATATGGCCGGATTGGTGGACAGCGACCGCACCAAAGGTGTGTTGTTTGGCGCGGGTAACGGCCTCGCGCATGGCTTCGTAGGCCAGCACGATGCCAAAGCTGCGGTTGGCGTCGAGCACCATGGAGGCGGGGGATTCGCGCACAATTTTCTGCTGACCTACCGGGCGCAGATTGCCTGCCTTGATGCCGTTTATATAGGCGGGAATGCGGATTACGCCGTGGGAGTCGTGACCGACAAGGTTGGATTCGACAAGATGGTGGGTGGCAATTTCGGCCTGGTCAGCCGGCATGCCACTGGCCTGAAACATGGCGCTACCAAACGCGGTCATGGTAGCCTGGGCTACTGTGGGCAAGGGATGGCTCCTCTTTGTGTAAAGCGGCTACCGAAGCAGCAAGTTTACGGCCCGGCGACCGCCAGTGGTTGGTGCGCAAAGCTGCGCGCATTTCTGGGTATTGGTTTGGGAAAGCTGTTGTGAGGATTTGATTGTAACATAGACGCACGGGAGAGGGTAAGCGTGATGCCGTGTGAATGAGTCTTGTGGGAGGTGTCACAAGACTCATTCACACTGATGTACATGTCGCTGACTGTGCAGCTACTCTTTGTTGCTATTCGATAGTGCCAGTGTCTGGTTCTATTCTGCCGCGTGGGCGACGAAGTTGATCTCGATGGTGAGCGGATCGGCGACGGTGAGTGTGCCGGCAAACGAGATCGGTTCGATGCCAAATTCGGAGAGCAAGCCTTCGGTGGTGGCGACGCCGGTGATGGTGTTACCTTCCAGGGTGGCTGTCACGGTAAAGGTCTTGGGCTGGGTGATTTCCCGCATCGTGAGTTCGCCCACGATTTCGAAGGTGACTTCTTCGCCCTCAGTATAAGATTCGGGCGCGCCCTGGATCTCGCTGCCTACAAATTCGGCAACGGGATAGTCGTCGAAGCTAGGCCCATCGCTGCGAATCCAGCCGTCGCGCAGGCGCTGGTCGGTGCTGAGTGTGGTCATATCGACGCTGAAGCGATTTTCGCCCAGGGCCGAACTCAGGTCGTCAAAGTTCAGGGTAAACTGGCCTTCGAGCGTCTGGGTGGTGCCGCGCACTTCGTTGAAACCTGGATCCATACCATATTTGGTCAGGGCATCGGCGAACAGTTCTTCGGTGACGATGTACGCAGCTTCAGATTCTTCGGGACTGATGACGAAGGTGCGGGTGCCTGCGAGACCGACACTGGTATCTTCTGTATCATCGCTCGCGTCTGCGGGCGCTTCTTCTGTGTCATCGGCTGCTGTGTCATCGGCTGCTGTGTCGTCGGCTGCTGTCGCGTCGTCTGCTTCCGCTTCATCCGGCGCGTCTTCATCTCCGTCTGATTCTGCTTCGGGGGCGGCGGAGACAGCGGCGGGTGCGGTACTCGGGTCTGCGGTGGGCGCCGAACAAGCGGCAAATAGTAACAGGGCAAGTATGGACATCAGGGTTGCGATGCTTCGCATCTGCATAGGTGGTGCTCCTTCCTCTTGGTAGACATGTCATTACATAGACGTGCAGGTTAGTAAACGTGCAGTTTCCCAGACGTGCAGATTTGCGGACTTGTTCGACCGCGCCCGATGCGCCGCTTGAATTGCGGAAAACCTATCCGGCGTGGACTGCACCGCAGCGAGACCGCAGCCGTGAGAGTCGCGCTCGATACCGTATCCCTTAATCCTGGGATGCTGGCGGCGTATTGCCGGAGTTTTTTGCCGGAGGCGGTTCTGTGCCCACCAGAGGCGCGGTGGGTGCGCTGGATACAGGCGCCAATTGCCCGGCAGCGGGCGTACCTGTGGCCGGTAGATCTGGCACAGACGTATCTGCGTCTGTCATGTCTGTGCCTGTCGAGTCTGTGTCTGTCGTGTCTGTTGAACTTGCAGCGTTTTCAGGCTCTTCGACATATTCGATGTAGTCATAGAGCGAGAACCCATCGGCATAATACTCGGGTAATTTGGTCTTGTCAGTACCGAAGTGCTCAATCAGGTGACGGACCAGGAGGGTATACAGCCCTTCGTGGCGGAGGGTTGGGATTTCATCGCGCACGAACAGCGTGTCGCGGTGAAATCCGTAGTGCGCCAATGAGGCCGTGAATTCCGGATTGCGGCTGATGACATGCACCGGGGTGTCGAAGCCGTCGCTGCGGCGGCTGACACGGGGCGGTTGATGGTCGCCTACAATCACATAGATGCCATTTTCGTCGCCCTGGTTGATGATGAACTCGGAGAGCATTTCCCACGAGTAGACAATCGAATCCATGTAGCGGGCGCGTAATGCACTGTGCTCGATGAGATCGACGGGTTCGGGTTCATCTTCTTCTTCCATCTCCAGGAAAGCGCGCCAATCTTCGAGCACGGGCGGGATGGGCGCCCAGGGAAAGTGCGAATTTTGGGTGATGAAGAATAGCACCGAAGGTCCCTCGTGGGTTTCGATGGCGTTGGCCTGGGTATATCCGAGTGAATACTGATCGGGCGGAGAGGGTCCCCAGCCATAGTGGGGGCCGGTATAGTCCAGATCGGGATAGCGTACCAGCCGGTCATATTCATAGAAGTTGTTATAGCGTACCCACTGGCGGTCGCTGAGCTGTTCGGCCAGCGCCGATAGCCAGACGAACTGGTAGCCTTGGCTTTGGAGATACGTGCCCAGGTGAGGATAGCGTTCGTCGCCCAGGGCGTATTTGTCCAGAAGGGTGAGATATTGAGGATGATTTTCCACGCGCAGACCGAATAACATGCTGGTATAGGCCAGCCACGAGCCGCCGCCCCACGTAGGCGCTTCGCTCAGCGCGCTCGCCATGTGCCAGCCATTTTCGCGCAGATCGCGGCGTGTGATTCCTGCCAGTTCAGCATATTGCGTGCGAAAGTCGGGGCGCTTGTAGAGTACGCTGCCATAGGATTCGATGAAAATCAGGTAGAGGTTGGGGGTTTCTGCCAGGGTGAATTGGTCATAGGCGTAGGCATCGTCGATCTGTACATCTTCAAACTGGGCCAGATTCTGATAGGTGGCAATGGAAGCGGTAATGTTCTCGGCCAGTTTGAAGAATGCACTGCTGGGCACCATTGTGGGCTGCGCGAGCGTGGTTTGGTAGGTGATGGCAAAGAACAGCGATGCGGCAGCGGCGGCAGTAATCAGAATTTTGGAAATGCGATTGAGCTGGTTGGCGGTGATGTGGTGCAGCGTGCGGCGAAAGCCAGTGATGAGCAGGGCCAGCAGCCCGATTATCACAGCGACTGCACTGACCAAAGTATCCGTGGCGATGTCCACATTTTCCAGCAGAAAACCCAGGCCATCGCGCATCAGGTAGTAGTCGCTGAAAAACTGGGGATCGGCACGGTAGAGGTAGAGCATCGCGCTTTCGTAGGCGTAATAAATAAAGATAAACAGATAGAGGCCGAGAAAGACGTGGTGCAAAAACCGACGCCGCACCTGCGCCAGCAAGAGTGTGGCGGCAATCATCCAGGTAAGTTCCAGATTGAGGCGAAAGACGTCGAGATTTTCGCGCCAGATGAAAAGTCGGAACAGGAAAGAGTGCACGGATTCGGCCTGGGTTGCAGGCCAGAAGCTGGTAGCATCGGCATTGAGTAAAAACGCAGGCAAAAACAGCACGGTGTTTAGAAACACAAAATAGGTCCAGAACAGGGTGTTGGGTGACAAGCTATTGGACAGCATGGCGGTGAGTCGGTGCGCGATGGAGGGTAAACTGCGCCAAATTGGGATGATTCTTTGCATGGTCGCGTAGGTAGGCCTTAACATAGAGATACGAAGACATCGAGATACGAACGAAAGCGGGACGAGTACACCATGCCCATGTGCGGTGGCGTCGGCACGGTGCTGGAAATAAATTTTCACCGTAAACCTGTATCCATTATGCTGTCGGCGCGCTTTTGTGGTGTATGGGCCGACAACCTGGAAAATGACTCATGAAACCCCTGTACTTTGTCTTACGCTATGCACGGAAATATCGCCTGACGCTGACGATCACCGTGTTAAGTATGCTGTTGCTGGTCGGCGCGCAATTGACGATTCCGTGGATTATTCGCACGATGATCGATTCGGTGACAACCAGCGCCGATGGCATGTCGTATGCACTGGTGACCCGCCTGGCACTGCTGGCATTGGGCGTGTACATCGCCCGCGGCCTGTTGCAATTTTTGCGCAGCTATATGGCGCATATTGCAGGCTGGGGCGTCGTTGCCGAAGCTCGCAAGAAAATTTATGAACACCTGCAAAAGCTCTCCTTGCGCTACTATGAAGACAAGCAGACGGGTCAGCTTATGTCGCGGGTGGTCAACGACTCGGACAAGTTTGAGCTGTTGATTGCACATGCCGTGCCCGATGTGATTGTCAATGTGCTGACCCTGATCGGTGTGACCGCGGTGCTTATGTCGATGAGCGTGCCCCTGGCGCTGTTGAGTATGGCGCCGATTCCGCTGGTGCTGATTGCCTTGCGCCTGTTTGCCATCTATGTGCGACCGGCATTTCGCAAGCGGCAACATGAGCTGGGCGAGCTAAACGCCATCCTCAATGACAATCTGTCGGGCATACGCGAGATCAAGGCTTTTACGCGTGAAGGCACCGAGCTGGAACGTATTTGGTACCGCATCGATCATTATCGAGATTCGTTGTTACGCGCGCTCAAGTTGATGGCGATTTTCGATCCCTTCATCCAGTTTTCCTCGGCGCTGGGAACCATTGTGGTCATCTACTTCGGTGGCATGATGATTCTTAACGGCACGCTGGGGATTGCCGACCTGGTCGCCTTTTTCCTCTATCTGGAACTATTTTACCAGCCTTTGCACCATTTGAGCACTGCCTGGGAAAGTATACAAGAGGCGCTCGCGAGCGCCGAAAGAGTCGCGGAAATTCTGGACGAAGAACCGGAAATACAAACGCCCGTTTCGCCGATGGAGGTTCCGTCTGTTGCCAAGGGTGAATTGTCGTTTGAGGGGGCAGGTTTCGCCTATCTCTCTAGTCATCCGGTGTTGCGTGATATCAACCTGCACATTCCTGCGAAATCTACCGTAGCGTTGGTAGGGCCGACCGGCGTGGGCAAGACGACATTGGCAAGCCTGGTGCCCCGGTTCTATGATGTGACTTCGGGCGCAGTCTATCTGGACGGCAAAGACCTGGCGGATATTCCGCTAGACAGTTTGCGCCGTCAGATCAGTATGGTTCTGCAAGATGTCTTCCTCTTTCACGGCACGGTGCGCACAAACATTCTGTTTGGACGGGAAGATGCGACCGAGGAAGAGATGATTGCCGCCGCCAAAACTGCCAACGCGCATGATTTTATCATGGAATTGCCTGAAGGGTATGACACACTAATCGGCGAGCGGGGCGTTAAGCTGTCGGGTGGACAGAAGCAGCGACTTTCGATTGCGCGTGCCGTTTTGAAAGATGCGCCTATTCTGATTTTGGATGAAGCTACGTCGGCGGTAGATGCTGAAACGGAAACGTTGATTCAACAGGCGCTGGAGCGGCTGATGGTGGGCCGCACGACGATAATTATTGCGCATCGTCTGTCTACGATTCGCAATGCCGATCAGATTGTGGTGCTGGAAAACGGGCAGATTGCCGAGCGGGGCAACCATGCTGAATTGTTCGAGAAGCAAGGACCCTATTGGCGGCTATGCCAGATCCAGCAGGCGGCAGGTTTGAGCGCGGTGCGGGCGAATGGGGCGGCCTATGCGCCAACCCAAGCGTGACCTGAACGGCATCTGAATGTTATCTGAATGCGTTCCGATCAAACGGAATGAACAATAGCCCAGACAATCCAGCTAGCAATTTGAGCTGACTAATCGAGACTTTAGCGAAACGGC
>JBBDIO010000098.1:0-8942 GCA_040880365.1 Litorilinea sp. | reverse complement strand
CCGTAACCCGCTTTCTGGGTTCGGGCGTTTCGCGTTTAAGTGCCCTGTGTGAATTGAGTAGGCGCAGGTGCTGGCACGACCCACTGTGTATTCCCACTGCGTATTATTGTGTGGGCCAATCGGCGCCATCGTAGTAGCGCGTGCCCTGATGCCCGCGGCGCGGGATTGGGTGGGCGAGGCGTTCGCCGGGGGCTTCGACATAGACAAGCGTGCGCGGTTTTCCCGATTTTGGATTAACGGCGCCCCCTTCCAAACGGGTAATGCGCAGACGGCCTACGATTTCGTGGTTAAAGATAGTATACACATAGTGACCAGGTTCCAGGCGGGTAGGAGTGCCTGCCATGTGGAATTCGACCTCGAGCACCGAACCATCATAGAGCGCGTTTACCCGCTCCTGGCCTTCGCCCGCGGGAATTGTCTTGGTAATACCGAAGCTCACGGTAGAGAGTTCCTTCCTGTAATATATGCCTGTGGTTCTTTTTTGTACGGTTTTGGCGCAAGGCCGACTGATATTGCGTGCGTGCAGGCGGTCCGCGACTCCCTATCAGGTGGGGTAGGTGAGCGCGATTCGGCGTTTGGTGACAATGCCTTCGCCAATGAAGATGGCGAGGGCGAACCACACGATGCAAAAGCCCACAAATTGGGTGATATCAAAGGGTTCGTTGAAGAGGTAGATGCTCATTACGAATTGAATGGTGGGCGCAAGATATTGAAACAGACCCACGGCGGTGAGAGGGACCATGCGCGCGCCGGCACTGAACAGAAGCAGGGGCACTGCCGTCACTGCACCACCTAAAATGAACAGCCCGATTTCCCAGATACCCACGGGCTGGGCCAATGCTGGGTTGCGCGCGGTGACCAGCAGAAATATCAAGACAATGGGCGTCATAAAGGCCATCTCCACCGTAAGCCCCTGAATCGAATCCAGGCGCGCCACTTTGCGCAGGAGGCCGTAGAAGCCGAACGAAAGCGGTAGCGCCAGGGCAATCCAGGGCACGCCGCCATAGCTCAATGTGATGTAGGCGACGCCGATGGCGGCAATGCCCACGGAGAGCCATTGTCCGGGGCGTAGCCGTTCGTGCAGCACGACCACGCCCAACATGACATTGAACAGGGGATAGATAAAATATCCCAGGCTGGTAGCAAGTACCTGTTGAGAATTTACCGCATAGACATAGACCACCCAGTTGATGATGAGTAGCACGCCGGTCGCGATGAATGTGAGAACCGTGACGGGATGGCGTAGCGCATGGCGTATCCTTTGCCAGCCACCCTGGAACGAGATCACAACTGCGGCCAAGACGAAAGCCCAGACGACGCGATGTGCCGTCGTCTGGATTGCGGGGATGTGGGTCAGGAGTTTCCAAAAGAGGGGCGAGAAGCCCCAGAGTATGTAGGCACCCAGCGCCAGGACTACGCCCCTGTTCATGCCGTGAGCGTCTGATCGATGAAACTGCGGTCGAGGTCTACGCCCAAGCCAGGTCCCTGGGGCACGGCTACGCAGCCATCGGCTTCGATGACCAGCGGATTTTCCAGGATCGAGAAGCCATAGCGATAGTGACCGACGGGCGGATCGTGGAGAACTTCGAGATAGGGTGAATGTGCCCACGACGCCACCAGGTGAAGGTGGGCCACGGTGCCCAGGCCGCGGCCACCGTGGTGGGGGACGCATTTCTTGCCATAGGCTTCGGCCAATACCCCGATCTTGCGCATTTCGCTCAATCCGCCGCTGACCATGCCTTCGGGTTGCAGAATATCGTAGACATTCTGCTGCAACATCTGGACAAATTCGTGGACGCCCCGGTTGTTTTCGCCCCCGGCGATGGGCATGGCGACGGCATTGTTAATGCGCGCCAAATCGGCATAGGCATAGCGGGGAAGCGGCTCTTCCAGCCAGTAGCAGCCGAGCAGATCCAGCTCCTTGGCTGTGGTGAGGGCGCGGTTAAAATCCCAGAGCAGGCCGGGTTGCCAGTTGCCGGTGGATTGGGCCTGATTGGCATCGACCATAATGGTGAAATCGGGGCCGGCCGCGTCGCGCACGGCGGTCACTGTCCGCAGGTCTTCGTGCAGGGTTGGGTGGTGCAGGCGCAGTTTCATGGCTTGCCAGCCTTCCGCTGCCAGGCTGGCTGCCAGTTCGGCGCGTTCTTCGGGCGTGCCCAGGGCGACCATGCTGGCGTAGGCGGGCACACGGTCTTTGCCGCCCCCCCAGAGCTTGTAGAGGGGCTGTCCGCACGCTTTGCCGATGATATCCCACAGCGCGATATCGAAACCGGCGACCCCACGATAGGGTAAGCCCGCCGCGTAGTAGCGCAGAACGGCCAGATGGCGCTCGGTGTCGAACGGATCTTGTCCGAGCATGTGGTTACGGATGACGGGCAACAGACTGGGATCGAAGCCGGGGCCAATGCCTGCGATGCCCTGATCGGTAAAGACCTCGACCACCGATCCGCCGCCGACGGTGAACTGCATCTGGCGACCTTTGTCCCAGGCAGGTTCCAGCCCGCCAATGGTTTCGCCGGTGCGCAGCTGGTGGAGGCGCACGTCGGTGATTTTGAGTCTGCCGGCTACATCCTGGTTGATTGCCATGACGGCTCCTTCTTTAGGGGTAATTGGCGTGTGGGTTAATTTACATGTGTAGGCGTAGTGTACCGCAAGTGATGGAGATTGCTGCAACCGGTGTGCAATTTGTCTGCGACTTTGGCCGCGCTTCCGGCGCCCGTTATACTGGTAGGTGTGATTTTTCACTTCTCCAGTGCAAACTATCCTGTTATCAGTCGTCTGCGCCGCTTTGCGTGGTTGCGGCGTGCGGGGCGATTGGTCAGGTCTATCCAACGGAAAGGCTACTTCTTCATGTCGGACAAGCAAAAACCCTCGGACAAGCAAAAACCCTCAGGCAAGCAAGAGAACACGGGCAAGCAGGAGAACACGGACAAGCAAGAGAACGAAGAATTTGAGTATACGCGGGTGATGGTGATTGCGGCGCATCCTGATGATCCTGAATTTGGGGCAGGCGGTACGCTGGCAAAACTGGCCGCGCAAGGCAAAGAGATTACCTATGTGTTGCTGACCAGCGGCGACAAGGGGAGTCATGATCCGGCCGTGCGACCGGGGCAGTTGGCGACGCTGCGGGAAACGGAGCAGCGCGCCGCGGCTGCCGCGTTTGGCGTCAAGGATGTGATCTTTCTGCGCTATCCCGATGGCGTGCTGGAAAATACGCTGGCCTTGCGCGCGCGTGTGGCGCAGATTATCCGTGAGCATAAGCCCGAAGTGGTCTATGCCATTGATCCCTGGCGCCATTATCAACTGCATCCCGACCATCGCGCGGCAGGCTTTGCCGCGCTGGACGCGATTTGGGCGGCGCGCGAGTGGCACATCTTTGCCGAGCAATTGAATGGGGACGAGACGCCCTGGCGCGTGAGTCTGGCCTATCTGTTCTGGACCGATCACGCGGATCATTGGGAAGACATCAGCGAATCGGTGGATACATTGATCGAGGGACTGACCTGTCATGCGAGCCAGGTGGGTAAAGACCTGAAGAAGCTGGACACGCGAATACGGGAACGCAGCCGCAAGGCGGGCGAGGCCCAGGGTTTTGCACATGCCGAGGGTTTTAAGCGCATCAAGTTTTAGACCCGCGCATCAGAATTCAGCCAGATATCTCGATAGTTTCGGGTCCAATGACATTCAGTGAGACAAGGAGGTCCAGGTGACGGGCACGCGACGCGGTGATCAACCGAATATACTCATTATTATGACCGACCAGCAGAAGGCGACCGCAAGCCATCTCTATGGCAATACGTTTTGCCAGACGCCGGGCATGGCGCGCCTGGCAGATTCGGGGGTGCTTTATGAGAATGCGTTTACGCCGCATCCCCTCTGTGTGCCGGCGCGGATTTCGTTCTGGACCGGACGCTATCCCCATGCGCATGGTGGACGGCGCAACGAAACGCTGATGCCGCGCGGCGCAGTCCATGCGCCGGGCATCTGGAACCAGGCCGGCTATCATGTGGGGCTGATTGGCAAAAACCACTGTTTTACGCACGCTGAAGACCTGGCACAGTTTGATACCTGGTGCGACATTTCACACGGAGGGCTGCCCGCCAATGAGGAGCCGCGGGGCATGCCCTGGTTTCGCCCGCGTGCCGGTGTGGATCGCGCACATGCCATGCGGCGTGAAATGAAGCCGCAGAACGAGAAATTTGCCTATGCGGTGACGGACTTTCCCGCAGAGGACTATTCCACGGGCCTTGTGGTAGGGCAGACGGTGCGCTTTCTGGAACAGCATCGCAACGAGCCGTTTGCGCTGTGGGTGAGTATTCCCGATCCCCACGAGCCGTGGGTGGCGCCGCGCCAATATGTCGACCGGGTTCCACCGGAATCCATCGACCTGCCTCCGTGGCGACCGGATGAGTTTGCGCCAGGCAATGCGCCGGAGCGCAACCGAATTTTGCACCGTATTCTGGGCATTGATCATCTCCCCGACGCGGATGTGCGGGGATTGATGTCGGTTTATTATGGCATGGTGCAGGCGATTGACGATGGGATTATCGAGATTCTGGACGCGCTGGAAAATTTGGGGTTGCGCGAGGATACGATTGTGGTGTTTTGCTCGGATCATGGGGATTTTATGGGCGAACACATGATGCAGTGCAAGGGCGGCGCGTTTTACGACTGTCTGACGCGCGTGCCCTTGATTGTCTCCTGGCCGGGGATGGTGCCACAGGGCGCAGTGTCGGACAGCATGGTCAATCTGGTGGACGTGGTGCCGACGCTTCTGCGCCTGCAGGGAGTGGAACAGCCACGCAGTATGCAAGGCTCGCCGCTGCCGGTGGCGACCGATGGTCCGGGGCAGAATGTGACGTTCAGTGAATACGGCGCGGGCGGACCGCCGTTTACGATGGCGGATCTGGAGGCGGTGCCTGGACCCCACGGGCGACGGACGCTAATCCAGTCTCTGCAATGGCGCGAGGCCGAAGGTCGGCGCAAGATGGCGCGCACCCAACGCTGGAAGTATGTGCACGATCCCATGGGCGATATGGACGAGTTGTATGATTTGCAGGCCGACCCCTGGGAATTGCAGAATCTGAGCGGCGATGCCAATCTAGCGGATGTGAAGCACGAAATGCGCCTGCATCTGGCAGACTGGAGCATTCTGACGGAAGATGGGACGCCTGTGCCGTTACCATAGTCCAACTGTTTGTTTAGTCGGTCTGGTGTCGGTTTATAGGAACGAAAGCGAGTAGTATGAAACGGTTTGTCATGATCCTGGCTGGGATCATTGTGGCGGTGGTGCTCATGGGCACATCTGTGCTGACCGGCGTCGTGATTGGCAGCTCGGGGCTGGTCGCGCCGTTCTGGGGATCGGGTACGACGGGAGAACCGACGGAATTCCGTGTCTTCTGGCAAGCCTGGAATCTGGTACAGCAGAACTTCATCGACCAGGACGCGCTGGATCCCGAAACGCTGACCTATGGCGCGATTCGGGGGATGGTCGGTGCGCTGGGCGATAGTGGACACACGGCGTTTCTGACACCTGAGGAGCGTGAGCAGCAGCAGACCAATCTTTCGGGGCGGTTTACGGGGATTGGGGCGACGGTGGGCGTGCGCGATAACCTGCCGGTGATTGTGGCGCCGATTGACGGCTATCCGGCAGAGGCCGCGGGCGTGCGGCCTGGCGACATCATCATGCGCGTGGATGGCGAGGATGTGACGACTCTGCCGCTGAACGATGTTGTGGCAAAAATTCGTGGCCCCGAAGGTACGGAAGTCGTGTTGTCGCTCATGCGGCCTGAGGAAAATCGCACGCTGGAAATTTCGATTGTACGCAGCGAGATCAACGTGCCTGCCGCGACCTGGGCCATGATTCCAGAATCCTCGGTTGCTTTGGTGCGTTTGAGTCAATTCAGCGCGAATGCGGGGCCGAGCATTGTAGCGGCGGTAGAAGAAGCAAAAACGGCCGGTGCCGAAAGCCTGATTGTGGATGTGCGCAATAACCCTGGGGGGCTACTTACCCAGGCTGTGGCGGTGACCAGTCAGTTTCTGGTGGAAGGCAATGTGCTGCTGGAAGAAGATGCCCAGGGTAATCGGATTAGCTATGCGGTGGAACCGGGTGGCGTGGCAACCGATTTGCCGCTGGTGGTTTTGATCAATGGTGGATCGGCAAGCTCGGCAGAGATTCTGGCGGGCGCGATTCAGGATTACGACCGGGGCACGCTGGTGGGTGAAACCACGTTCGGCACAGGCACGGTGTTGCAGCCGTATATGCTGGCCGATGGTTCGGCACTTTTGCTGGGCACCAAACAGTGGCTGACACCAGAGGGCCGCTTGATTCGCAAGCAGGGTATCGAGCCGGATAACGTGGTGGATGTGCCGCTGGAAACGCCGCTGCTGATTCCTGCGGAATTGGCGCAAATGGGTGTCGAGGAGTTATGGAGTAGCGGCGACCGCCAACTGCTGACTGCACTGGAACTGCTAGGTGTAGAAATCCCGGCCGGCGTGGATCTGGCAGAAGCCGCGCCGGAAGTTTCACCGGAACCCACTGGGGAACCCACGGAATAAATAGTGAACCTGGTCTGTGGGTGACATGTGTGTAGGTGACGGGTGCATGACGAACGTTTGCCCGTTTGCAGGCCTTTATGTATTTGTACGGGCGAAATTAAGAAGATTGTGCAGGGCCGTGTGCCGTTTTGGCGTGCGGCCCTGTTATTGTGAGGGACAGACGCATGGCGGCTGGGAACCGTCGCGGGCGCAGCGTTATTTCGGTATAAATGCCTCTATGCTTGCCGTGTTCGTGGCATTTCATGATACACTCCCTTTTCTGCACAAAATCCATATCATATTCCTGAATTCTAATCGACTTGTCTGGAAAGGCCGGCTATGGGCCCCTACGCAGCTTTTCAAAGCCGTAGCTATCGGTTGTATATTCTTGGGTGGTTTGCCCAGTTGCTGGGCACGAGTATTCAAAGTGTGGCAGTAGGCTGGGAGTTGTATCAACGCACGGGCGAGCCGCTGGCGCTGGGTTTGGTGGGGCTGTCGCAGGCGGTGCCCACAATGGCGCTGGCGATTCCTGCGGGCTATCTGGCGGATCGGTACAACCGGGTCACGCTCTGTGTGCTGAGTTTGGGCGGCATGACGATCACATCGCTGGCGCTGGCGTGGCTATCCCTGACCGAAGGTTCGACGACGTGGATATATGGCTTGCTGTTTTTTGACGCCGCCGCTGTGATTGCCGGACGTCCGGCGCGCGTGGCATTGGTGCCCCAGTTGGTGCCGAATAATGTGTTTCCGAATGCGGTTATGTGGAATACGTCGCTTTCGCAAATCGGGAATGTGGTGGGGCCTGCGTTGGGCGGGATTATTGTGGCGTTCTACGCCCCGGCTGCGTATTTTGTGGCTGCCGGCACTTCCACGGTATTCTTGCTGCTGCTAGCCAGGCTGGGTCTGCAATCGGGGCCGCGGCGGGCCGGCGCGATGAATGCGCGCACCTTGTTGCTGGGGATTGAATATGTGTGGCGCAAGCGTATTATCCTCAACATGATCACGCTGGATCTGTTTGCCGTATTGTTGGGTGGGGCGGTCTACCTGTTGCCCATCTATGCCACCGATATTCTGGATGTGGGGCCGACGGGCTTTGGCATTTTGCGGGCGGCTCCCGCGGTGGGCGCGCTGACTATGGCACTGTCGCTGGTCTATTTGCCGCCCATGAAGCGGGCCGGGCGCACGTTGTTGGCGGTTGTGGCCGGCTTTGGGGTGGCGACCATCATCTTTGGCCTGTCCACCAATATGTGGCTGTCGCTGATGATGCTTTTCCTCACGGGCGCATTCGACAATGTGAGCATGGTGATTCGCCAGACCCTCTTGCAGATGTTGACGCCCGATCACATGCGCGGGCGGGTATCGGCAGTCAGCAGCGTGTTTGTGGGCGCGTCCAACGAGTTGGGTGGGCTGGAGTCGGGGCTGGTTGCACATTGGTTCGGCCCCGTGTTTTCGGTCGTCAGCGGCGGCATCGGTACGATTGTGGTGGTTGTGGTTATGCTTCTGCGTTCGTCCACGCTGCGCAATTTTGGGGCATTGCACGATGCCAGAGTCGATGAGGAGGACGAGGATCCCGACGATAAGCCGGCTGTGCCCCTGGGGACTTCCACTGTCAAGCCGCCAGCCGTCGCGGCAGACGACTGAGACGGTGGTGATGACGGATCCCCAAACGCGCTGGGCTAGATAGACTGTACTGGGCGCGCCAGATAGTCGAGCTGGTGCGCCATGTAAAAGAGTTCTCCGGTTTTAATCTGATTTCTACGGGCAGTAATCCACGATTGCAGGGCAAGGGGCGCAAGCGCCGTGTGCCCTGTGAGCGCGCCTGCCACAAAGTCGAGAATGTGGTGCAGGAATGCCGCGTCTTCATTCGCGTAGCCATCTGGTTGAGGAAATACGGTCCAGTCTGAGCTGCCCATATCCAGCACGGTGTAGCCGGTAGCGCGCAAATCGTGAAAGAGGCGGCGTCCGGTCTGACTGTGTCCTGCCGGGCGCCCGCCGACTGTGCGCGTGTCCATCGTAGCATGGTAGAGCTGCTCGATGGTGCGATCCAGCTCCGGGTCAATCGGCGGTTCGAACACGGTCAGGCCATCAAAATTGATGGTGCAGTAGAGGCGGGCGGCAGGATCGAGGATTGGATGGAGACTGCTGAGCAAGGGGCGACACTCGACCAGATCCAGGAATGCGTGGGCAATGAGGGCATGGACCGGCGGTGCGGTGGACGCGAGCAGTTGCGCTACGGTATAGGCATCGGCGGCGAGGAGATGGATGGCTAGTGTGTGGCCGTGGGGGTTGCTGTAGGTTTGGAGTGAGTGGGTTTGGGCGGTTGTTTGGATGACAGCCGGGGATGGGGGTGTATGGGGGGAATAGCCATGTGCTATAGCCCAATTGTGGAGGCGCGTGCGTGCTAC
>JBBDIO010000097.1:0-6098 GCA_040880365.1 Litorilinea sp. | reverse complement strand
CAAGCAGCGCCAGCGCCAGCACAGGATGGCCGGGCACGCGATCATAGACCTGCCCGCCGATGAGTGATCCCACAATATACCCGGCGGATTGGGTGGTGAATATGATGCTCACCACGGCCAGGGGGGTAGCGGTCTGGGCGCTGAGACCGGGTAGGGTGGGGCCTACCGCCGCGGTCGCCAGACCCAATGCCACAAAGGCGAAATAGTAGGCAAGGGTAGTGCGTCTGGCGGTGGTTTTTAACATGGCGGTCATAGATTTTGGGTCATGGGCTTCGCGCAGAAATGAACAGGTAACAGTAGGACGCAATGGTGTAACTGAACACGCGGGCGGTGCGGAGATGGGAAATTCACCTGCGCACCGCCCGCGTGCGAGACCTGCGAGCTTATTCCAGGGGCGTGAGCGTCGCGCCGGCGGGCCGTTCGCCGCTGGGGCGATGGGGGAAGCTTTCCGCGGGCGTATAGGCGACATCCAGATGCGGCGTTTCGATGCGCACATGCCCCTGATAGCGGGAATCCAGCGCCGCTTCCAGAATACCCGTGGTCAGGAGTGTGCGCTCCACGGGATAGGACGGTTTGCCGGTGACGAACATTTCTTCGACGTTCAGGCTTAGATAGCTGAAGTGGGCGTGGTGCAAGCCGGTTTGCAGATACATTTCAGTTGCCACAATCTCATCGCCCACGCGCGCGGCATAGGCAAAGGTGGTGACGAAGCCGGTGAGCAGGAGGACTGCCCCGCGGAATCCATCGCGATATTCCACCAGGAAGAGCGCGGGATTGGGGCAGTGTTCATGTACGGAACCCTCTTTTTTCTTCTCGATGATCTCGATGGCGCGGTCGGCCAGTTCGCGCGACCAGAGACCGTCCTCCGCCGCCTGCCAGACCGCATCGCCTTCGAGACAGGTCACTGCGGCGACGCCGGTTTCGCCATATCCGGTTTCGCCCTGTCCAGTCTGGGCCGCGCGGCGTTCCACCATGCATTGCAGCGCTTCCAGGGTGTGGAAGCCATAGACGTCGAGACCCGAATAGCCAATGGCTAGGGCTTCGTCGATAGGCGTGCCCAGATCGTGCTCGACCCAGGGGCTGCGCCAGGCGGTGGGCACGGAAGAACCGGCCATGAAAGGTACATTCAATGCATTGGCCCGGTCATACATCCATTTGGCATCGGCCCAGTTATACGAAAGG
Organism: Litorilinea sp.; assembly: GCA_040880365.1. GTDB lineage: Bacteria > Chloroflexota > Anaerolineae > Caldilineales > Caldilineaceae > JBBDIO01. Next base: position 4,916 of record JBBDIO010000097.1, on the reverse strand, counting down.
TGCTTGTCATTGAAGATGGGCACCGACCGCCCGCTGGTGGCAAAGACGCCGCAAATCTGTTCCATGAAGAATTTACGGGGATAGAGATGCTGTTCTTTTTCGTTCCAGGCATAATCGCCATGCTCGCCGATGAGCAACACCCCATCCACTGCCAGCTTGTCACCGCCCAGGCAGAGCGCTTTGGGGATACTCTCGTAGATGGGCACGCCATATTCCGCGGCATAGCCCCGGCCCACATCGCGGTCGAAGGTCTGGTCGAGATAGATGGAGACGATTTCGGTGCGGGGCGGGATTAGCCCGTCGTCGGTGGGAAACCCGCGCAGATATTTGGTGACGATGACGTCGGCATGGGAATTTGTGAAATACTCGGTGAGGATGGCGGCGATCTTGGGTTTGGACATGGTGACGCTTTCTAGATTGTGTGTTGTTCGAGCCAGTCGAAAGTGACTTCCAGGCCAAAGCCCGGAGCGTCGCTGGGTTTGACGTAACCATCTTTGATGACAGGCGTGCCGGGCAACAGGGTCATTTCTTCCAGGGGCACACCCGGCGCGGAGACGCTTTCAGAGCGTTCGCCCCAGGGAATCGCGGGCATAGCATAGGCCAGATGTTGCCCAAAGGGGTAATTCATCCCCGCGTGGGAGATTACTGAAATGCCGTGAGCCTCGGCAATGTGACAGATTTTGACGGCTGCGGTAATGCCGCCACCCCAGAGAATGTCGGGCTGAAATATGTCCACCAGGCGGCGCGCGGCGGCGGTGGCGAAATTGTGGGGCATGTACCAGTGTTCGCCCGACGCCAGTGTCTGCCACGGAATGCGCGTGCGCACGGCTTCGTAGGCGTCATATTGTTCGGGATGCACATAATCTTCCAGCCACTTGAGACCATAGGGGCGCAGCATTTCGGCCAAACGCACCGTGTGCTCCACATCCATAGAAAGCCAGCAGTCGAGCATCAGCTCCACCCGGTCGCCCACTACTTCGCGAGCTTGTGCCACCATTTCCACATTCTTGTGGAGTCCGTCCAGCCCGTCTTGCGGTCCATAGGGTGTGAACAGCTTGGTCGCCTTGAACCCCAGCTCCATGTACCATTCGGTGTCGAACCCCGTGGCGTAACAGAAAATCTTGTCTTTCTGCGGCCCGCCCAGCAGTTCATAGACCGGACGCTGGAGCACTTTGCCCTTGAGATCCCACAGCGCGACATCGACGGCGCTGATGGCGTAGCTGGTAATGCCGGTGCTGCCATAGGCCGCGACGGCGCGGGTCATCACATCCCACAGCATTTCGGTTGCCATGCAGTTTTGCCCGATGAGCAAGGGGGCAAGGTGATCGTTGATGATGCGCACGACCGGCCCCCCGTGGACGGTGATGCCAAAGCCCCAGGTGCCGTCTTCAGTGGTAATGACCACGGCGGCGCGCTTCCAGAACCGGGGAAAGCCGACTTTGTGCATACCGGGATAGCGGTCGATGGGTCGCCCCATGTCGGTGGTGAGGCTGCGGCTGGGGGTGCGCGGCTGGGTAGTGGGGCGCGGCTGGAGATCGATCTCGACTGCGCGCACCTCGGTAATTTTCATGCGTTCCTCCTCTGGGGGACATGTGACGGCGACCTCGGCAAGACGGATTGCGCCCGGCGCGGTCGCCGCTGGATAGCGTATTGTCTGGTTAGGTTATTTGGCGAGCCTACGCGATTTTGGCGAGAATCGACTTGGATACTTTGCAGATCATGGTATAGGCCGGATCGTAGATATTGCCCAGGTCATATTCCACGACCTGCCCCAGCAGCGTATGCGCGCCGACGGGGTCCAGACCATAGTCGGATTCGAGCCAGCGGATCATCTCGGTGGTGGCGTGTTGCACAGCCTGATCCAGCGGGCGCGCATTGCCCACGGTGAAGATGTATTGTTCGTTCTCGCCGCGCGGCCACTGGGTCTTTTTGCCCTTGAGCAGATGCACGGTGAACTGTACATCCAGAGAAATTTCCACGCCCGTGCCTACAATTTCGCCATCACCCTGCACAGCATGGCCGTCGCCCAGGTGGAAGAGCGCGCCGGGCACAAAGACGGGGAAATAGCAGGTGACGCCCTCGCCAAAGCCGCGATAGTCCATGTTGCCGCCATGTTCGGCAGAGGTTGCTGTAGAGATGGCCTGTCCGCGCCCCGGCGCGACGCCGAAACACCCAATCATAGGCCGAAGTGGCAGCGCGAGTTTGCCCAGCTTGGTATCGGCAGGGTCGATCAGCGTAACCGTATTGGCGTCGTGATCAACTTCCCAGGTGCCAAGCCCGCTGTCGCCGGGGCCGGGCCAGGGCATTTGGGGCACATAATTGGGGTCCACCACATTGGGCGCAACCATTTTGCGCGCCCAGCCGTGGGGGCGGTTGGGGCGCACTTTGTCCAGCACAACCTGGATGGTGTCGCCGGGTTCTGCGCCTTCGATGTAGAACGGGCCTGTCATGGGGTTGCCGCGTTCGGTAACGTTTTTGCCGGTGGCGTCGCTGCCGGCCGCGTCTACGGTGGTGGTGATAACCGTGTCACCATCGGCAATTTGGAGGGCAGGTTCATGGGAACCCAACGATGTGTAATAGCGGGTGGGGCTGAATTTGTGTACTGCCATGTGTGCCAGTTCCCTTCTGGTAGGAATTTGTTTTTGATCGGGTTGGTGTGCAGTAACGCGGATGGGGATATGCGCGTGATTGGGGCTAACCGGGCGCGATTTCGTGGTCGGCCAACGCGGGCAGTCCATCGAGACTGACGCCGTTGTTCTTCTTCTGATAGTCGGCCAACCCGTTGGGGCCTTTGACCTGGGCAAAATCGAGCATCTGTGTGCGTTCGCCCACATAGCTGAATTCGGGCACGCCAAAGCCACACGAGGTCGAAACCCGACTCACATCGATGATCACAATCGCGCGCTGTCCGGGAATCTGGGGAAAGCGGGCACGCAATGCGTCAAACTCGGCATCGGCCTGGGTGACGATTCGGCCCGTACCGTGGAGGCGCACAATGCGCGGCGGGCCTGTCAACGCACAGAACATGATCAGGATGCGCCCATTTTCGCGCACATGGGCAATGGTTTCGGCCCCGCTGCCGGTGAGGTCCAGATAGGCGACCTGGTGTGGCCCCAGAATGGTGAAGGTGTCCAGCCCTTTGGGCGAACAGTTCACCATGCCGTCGCCGGTCAGCGGCGCGCTTGCTACAAAATAGAGATGCTGACGTTGAATCCAGTCTGCCAGGTCGTTGTCGATTGCATCCAACACTTTTGCCATGCGGGTTCTCCCGGTCGTGCGTTTGGTGCACAGTGGTGTGGTTGTAAAAATGGTGCGGTTATAAAAAAAAACAGTGCGGTGCGGCCGCGGGTTCTGTGTTTGGGTAGACGTTCGTTTCTGCGCCGGCGTGTTTGCGGGCGGTGAGGATGTTTGACTGGCAGGGGCTATATGCTGCCCGCTCAATGCGGCCCGCGCGTTTGATTGGAATTCATCCTAAATTGCAGATGCTAGAGCTGTCAAGCATCGCGCAGTGGCATAGGCGATTTTGGAGGGGCTTGTGTGGGGTTGTATGACCTGGGCACGCACGCAAAAATGCAGAAAGGCCATCGATTTTTCCCGATGGCCTTTCTGCGCTTTCATTTATTATATCAACTGGATTTCTGTGTCACCGCGCCGTGTGCTACAGTCCAAAATACGCGACGTTGACGTTACCGCGTAGCCACCTGACTCTATATACACAATATATGAGTGCCCACGGCGCGTGGTTGTGACGAGCTATCCAGATTGCTCTACATAAGAGCAAAGTTGATCATTTTCAACTGATCAAGAGTTTGCCACACCAAGATTAACGTCAGATTATGAAAACGTATGCGAATTGTTAGAAAATTGCCCCCACGCGTATGGCAATTGGCCGAAACGTTGGTGCAACTGTCATAATAGAGTGCAGTAACCAGCACACCCTTCGCAAAACTCCATACCCTCCCACAGCGGGAAGCGGTATCAGCTCTACATCATCTTCTGCGCGCATCCGTCTCGGGTTGCGCCCTGCAAAGACAAAGGAATCACGATTATGAATTATCGCCGTTTGGGAAATTCCGGTTTACGCGTGTCGGAGATTGGTTTGGGCACGAATCAATTTGGCGGCAAAGTTGACCAAAAAGGTGTCAATACCATCATCGATGGTGCGTTGGATCTGGGGATTAACTTGCTGGATACTGCCGATGTCTATACTCAGGGCCGCTCGGAAGAGACGCTGGGCAAGGCTTTGAAGGGACGCTGGGATCGCTTCGTGCTGGCGACCAAGGTGCATGGCAAGACCGGGGACGGTCCCAATGACTATGGTTCGTCGCGCTATCACATCGCCAATGGTGTGGAAGCCAGCCTGCGCCGCATGGGCGCCGACCATATCGACCTTTATCAGCTCCACCGCTGGGATACCGAGACGCCCATCGAAGAGACGCTGCGCGCGTTGGATGACCTGGTGACGCGCGGGTTGGTGCGCTATGTGGGTGCCTCGAATTATGCGGCGTGGCAATTGGCCCGGGCCAATGTGATTGCCGAATTCCGCAACTGGACGCCCTTTGTCAGCGTGCAGAACCACTATCACATGCTGGAGCGTGAGCAGGAACGGGAAGTCATTCCGTTTTGCAATGCCCACAATGTAGGCATTCTCCCCTATTTCCCGCTGGCAGGTGGATTTCTCACCGGCAAGTATAAGCGGGGGGAGCCGGCGCCGGCCGGTTCACGCGGCGAGACTGCCGACTATGTGAAACGCTATATGGCAGATGCCAATTACGATAAGGTGGAAAAAATGACCGCGTTTGCCGAGGCGCGCGGGCATAGCATGGCCGAACTGGCGCACGTCTGGCTGTTGGCCCAACCGCAGGTTAGCTCGGTCATTTCGGGCGCAACCCGCTTGGAACAGGTGCAAGCCAATG